>JAGAVX010000020.1 GCA_017941705.1 Atopobiaceae bacterium | reverse complement strand
TTGGTCGCGGGGGCAGGATTTGAACCTACGACCTCCGGGTTATGAGCCCGGCGAGCTACCAGACTGCTCCACCCCGCAATGTCTGGTGCGCCTTAGCGCGAGTAATAAATATACTCATTCGCCTCGTGACGGTCAATCGTGGCTGGCCAATCCTAACGGCCTCCATAATTCGTCCATTGTTTCGTGCGTTCGCACAGTTTGAGGTATTGGGGCAAGGCCCTCGGCCTGCGGTCAATCCACCGACACACGGCTTATACTATCTAGCGTTGATTTACGAGGTAACTGTGGGAGGCCAACCCATGTCCATAAGAACAACTGCGGCAATCGCTGCGTGCAAGGCAAGCCACAAGGTCATGCGCATGCTTGGCCGTACCGCTCGTGCACTGCCCGGCATGATCGCCATGGTCATCGACCCCAAGATCATCGGCGAGCTCTCTACCGGCCACAAGGCCATCACCATCACGGGCACCAACGGCAAGACCACGACGACCCACATCGTGCAGCAGGCTGTCATCAACACGTACGGCACTGCCGCCTACGACCCTTCGTCGACCAACCTCGAGCAGGGCATCGCCACGACGCTCTGCCTCGACAGCTCCCTTGGCGGCAAGCGCAAGAGTGACTGGGCCGTTATCGAATGCGACGAGGGCTCATCCAAGACCATCCTGCCTGCCATGCACCCGCAGGTATTGGTCGTCACAAACCTCTACCGTGACCAGGTGGACCGTTACACCAGCTGGACGACGGCTCGTGACTACATCATCAAGGCGGCCAAGAGCTCTCCCGAGACGCTGCTCGTGATGAATGCCGACTGTCAGGTCACCGCCTCCATTGCCGATGCCGTCGACAACAAGGTGGTGTGGTTTGGCGTCGAGTGCCCGGTTTACGCCGAGGGCATCGCGGACTATGACGAGTCGGTCACCTGCGTCGACTGCGGTGCCGAGCTCGAGTTCTCGCACCGCACCTTTGCGCATCTGGGCAACTACACCTGCCCCCAATGCGGGCGCAAGCACCACACGCCGGACATCGCCTGCGTCAAGATCGAGAACGAGCGTGAGAAGAGCTGTACGCTCACGCTGCGCATCGACGGGGCCGAGCGCGTGGTCGAGGCAAATGTTCGGGCTGGCTACGATGTCTACAACGCTGTCGCAGCTGTAGCCGGCCTGCTGACAACGGGCATGCCTGAGGACGACGTCTTCCGCGCGCTGGCCCACTTCACACACGCCGCCCATCGCTTTGAGGTCTTTGACATCGACGGAACACCAACGCGTCTGCTGCTCATGAAGAACACCGCCGGCTGCAACCAGCTTATCAACATGCTTGTCTCCGAGGGCGAGCTGCCCGACCATCTGGTGTGCCTGCTTGGTGCCGAGATCATGGACGGCATTACGACCGACTGGATTCAAGACGTTCGCTGGGAGAAGCTCGTCAAAGGGAATACGCAGGTGATTGTGGGTGGCCCCAAGTACGAGGACATGCGCGATCGCCTGCTGCGTGCTGGAGTGCCCGAGCAGAACGTCCGCGTTCAGACCGACTACGCTGCGCTCGTCAAAGATATCGCAGCCATCAAGGAGCCCGTGAACGTCATCGCGAACTGCTCTACCATCGAGGCGCTGCGACTCGAGCTGGTCAAGGAGTACCAGCCAGTCGATTACTGGTCTGAGTAGGGGAGCGAGACTGGCGCATGCCACTTACTGACTGCCGTTGTGGAGGTTTCATCAATGGTGATGCCAGTCGGTGAAGGGCATCCCATCGACAATCCGTCATGCTATAAACCTTAAGGCCGCACGGCACAGAGCTGTGTGGCGCACGATTTGTTGTTCATAACGTATGGCAAGGAGCATCAGGTACTATGTCCCATGAGAGGTACCGCCTCGGTTTTCACATCGCACCAAAGACCGGCTGGCTCAACGACCCAAACGGCCTCTGCCAGTTTCGTGGCACCTACCACGCATTCTTCCAGTACAACCCCGTGTGGCCCAACATCGACACCAAGTACTGGCGCCACTTTACCTCGACCGACCTGCTGCATTGGAAGGACTGCGGCACGCCGCTGGTGACCGACATCGCCGAGGATCGCAACGGCGTCTTCTCGGGCTCTGCCTGCGTGCGTCGCGGCATGGCCTCCGATGGCGGAGACCTCATGTGCCTGTACTACACGGGCAATGTCGTGTACAAGGATGACCCTGAGGCCGAGATCGACTACGTCCACACCGGCCGCGAGGCCAACGAGATTCTCGTGACGAGCGAGGATGGTGTCAACTTCTCGGAGAAGAGCGTCCTGCTGCGCAACTCCGACTATCCGGACGTCTGTACGCTGCATGTCCGCGACCCCAAGGTGTGGGAGCAGGACGGCCGCGTGTGGATGCTGCTTGGTGCGCGCGACCAGGACGATGAGGGCATGGTTCTACTCTATGGCTCCGACGATGGGCGCACTTGGTCCATCAAGTCGCAGGTGTATTCGCAGAACAAGTTTGGCTACATGTGGGAGTGCCCCAATATCGTGCAGATTGACGGTCGCGACTTCTTGGCCGTCTGCCCCCAGGGTCTGCCCGACGAGGTCGATCGCTGGCAGAACATGTGGCAGGCAGGCTACTTCCCGCTGGAGGGCAGCATTCTCGACACCGTCCTGGTTGACGAGACCACCTTCGTCGAGTGGGACCTTGGCTACGACTTCTACGCTCCGCAGGTCTTTGTGGATGACAACGGTCGTACCATCCTCATCGGCTGGATGGGTACCTTCGAGGACAACCGCACCAGCTCGCCTGACGGCATGCTGTGGGCTCACTGCCTGACCGTGCCGCGCGTGCTGACCATCGGAGACGACGGCCTCCTTCGCCAGAACCCGGCCCCCGAGCTCGAGGCTGCCCGCGGCGAGGCCGTCTCGCTTCGTGCCAGCAAGCACGTGGCGATTGACGAGCACCGTGGTGACATCGTCATCGAGGGAATCGAGGGTGTTGGCGCGCTGGCCCTGGACGACGATGCGGTCGAGATCGCCTACACCGGCGAGAAGCTCGAGATCTCGTTTGGCAACGAGAAGGTCGCCGGTGGACGCATCAGCCGTCAGGTTCCGCTCGACCATCTTGATGACCTCCGCGTGCTCGTTGACACCTCGGCCATCGAGATCTACGCCAACGGAGGCGCCACCGTGTTTTCGACGCGCTGGTTCCCCCAGGCCGATATGTTCAAGGTCGAGGCGAGCTTCAAGAGTTCCCATGCGGTCATGTACCCCATGGAGGACGCCATGGCCGATGCCTACGAAGGCGCTCACAGCATGTAGCGCACCCTTGTGTCCATGCGACGAGAGCGGGGAGGGGTTGGTGTCACGCCAGCCCCTCTTTTTTGCCGCGAAGCAGTTGCCAGGCCTCTGACCTGCGGTTACAACCAGTGGTTGCAACCAAAAGTAGCCAAAATGCAGCCGTAGATTGGTGGAGTGCGTGAGTGCGCTACCCTAGTCTTGATGGTGCCGGCACGACAACAAGCATCTTGTTCTAAGGAAAGAGATCATGAGCTTTCGCGATAACCTCCAGCATCTTCGCTCGACCCGCAACATGACCCAGGAGCAGCTGGCCGTGATGGTCGGCGTCAGCCGTCAGTCCGTGACCAAGTGGGAGGCCGAGAAGGCCTATCCCGAGATGGACAAGCTTCTCAAGATCTGCCAGATCTTTGACTGCACGCTCGACGAGCTGGTGCAGGGTGACCTCACCCAGCGTCAGGCAGAGGAGGCCCTTGCCGTACCTGCGGACTCGCTGGCCTCCGATGTCATCGGGTACGGGGAACACTGCCATGATTATGCCAAGCGGCTGGCCTGCGGGGTGACCGCATGCATTCTTGGGATGGCAGTCGGAGCAACCATGAGCGATTGGTTGGGTGATGGCCCAGCAACGCTCGGCTTCTTTTTCTGCGTGGGCATCGGCCTGTTGCTGATCATCCCCGCTGCCCTCGAGGACGGTGCCTTCAAGAAGGCCCATCCCTACGTGGCGGACTTCTATACCAGTGAGCAACGCATCCAGGCAAAGCGTGCCTTTGGGCTTCGTCTGGTGGCGGGCATTGGCTGCATCCTTGGCGGTCTCTCCTTTGGCGCATTCGCTGATCAGATTGGTTTGATGGGGCCGATCATGGGGCTCTTCTTCGTGGCGATTGCCGTGGGGGTCGGGCTTATCGTGTACGCGTCGATACTCGACAGCCGTATGGACATCGAGACCTACAACATCTCGGCACTCGAGGAGCTCTCCGAGGAGGAGATAGCCTCCATCGTGGGTGAGGAGCGTGCGCCAAAGGTGCTGGACAAGGTACGCGCCAGCAAGCGCGCGAGCGCGGCCTGTGGCATCATCATGCTGGCTGCGACCGCTATCGCCCTTCCCCTTATGTTCTGGGCAACCACGTCTGGCAATACGTTTTGGACGCAGTTCTTCTGGATTCCCTGGATGGTTGGTGGCCTATTGTGCGGTATCGCTTCCATCGTCATCGAGGGCTCCGCCAAGTAGCCAACAATCCGAAAGTGGATGCGGTTGCTTGCCGATGGCGCGCACATGACGTTTAGCAAGCATCCTGAAGCGCTGATGGTTGGGGAGGTCCCGAGCAGATCTCCCTACGCATGTCTTAGGGTGAGTCGCTGTAGCTTTTTGTGGCGGCTGCGGTGGTTGTTCGCTGCTCGTAGGCTTGATAGGCATCCGCTTATGTGGCTCCAGAGATCGCTGTGGTGTAAGGGCACATATTGTCGGCGCTTTTTTCGAGAGTCTCGATTTGGTGCACCTACAACCAGCTTTGTAGGTGTGAATTTAGCGCCAGAACAAGCGACTACTTATCTGTGGTCCAAAAACCTACATACAAAGTGAGCGTGAGGTCAATTTGGAGGTTGTGAGACACCTACTAAACGGGTTGTCAGTAGTCGCTATTTACCAGCGATGCGCCGGGAGTTTGACCTTAATGAGGGGTTACATACAAGTTGGCTTGTAGGTGTCCAATTGACGCTCCAAAGGGCTTTCCGCAACTTTGATTGTAGTTTTAGGCTGTTGGAGAATTACACCTTCTGATTTCAGGCTCAAAACGCACCTACAAAGCAAATTGTAGGTGCGTTTTCTCGAGAGCCTGGTTGTGTGCCGAAAGCTGGTGTCATCAATCCCGGCCGCGAGCGGCAGGCCTAGGGCCTGCCCGAGCGGGCGGGACGTCGCCCGGAACCGGGTGAATGTTACACCATCATGCCGCCCTCCTCTCCTCGATTGCCGCGGCGA
>JAGAVX010000164.1 GCA_017941705.1 Atopobiaceae bacterium | reverse complement strand
CGGTAGTTGCAGGCGTAGCTGTAGTCGGTCGGCTGGTAGGTAAAGCTGAGGTTGCCCCAATCAAGGTCCTTCTTCTCCATGGGTCGTCTCCTTATGCTCGTACGATCGGATGCCACTCGATTCTAGCGCGTTGCCTGCAATTCGACGGGTTGGGAGAGCCGCTCCTAAACTGGCGGTTACAATGGTTCGCATCACACCCTGAAAAAAGGAAGCCTCATGAAGCACCGCATCACCAAGCGTGCCCTATCGCTTCTGTTGTCTTTCTCCATGATTATGTCCACGTGCGCACCCGCCACCATCGCCCTGGCAGAGCCGCGTGAAGTCAGCATCGAGAACCACACGCAGGCGGATGGCCACCTGATCGTGAGCAACGTCCACATCGATGGCGTGCGCGCGCCACAGGTCGGCGCCAAGCTCGACGACAACGCTCGGGTCAAGGCCGATCCGGACGCCACGTGGGACATTCCCGTGCTGTGGGTCTCAAGCGACCTTACAATCGTCAACGACGCGGTCGAGGGAGAGGCCTACCTGCCCGTGCTCGCGTTCTATGTGCCGCAGGAGTATGCGCTCGAGGACGACGCCCATACGGTCACGCTCTCCGAATCGTTGGCCGAGCTCTTTGGAAGCCACGAGATCATCTCGGTTTACAACGCTGCCAAGGGCATCACCTACATCCTGCCGGCATCCGTGAAGGATCTCTTTGTCGCAAGGCAGGACGAAGCCGCCACAGCGCATGATGCGACAGCCGCAGAGAACGCCGACGAGGCATTGCCCAATAAGTCGGACGCCAAGCAGCAAGAACCAGCCGCAGCGGCGCAATCCCAAGAGCCCGCGGCGGTGACGCCCGAGCCTGCCCCGGCGGAGCCCCAACCTCAGGACAATAAACGGCTTGTAGACGTCTTTTGCGCTCAGACTGCCAAGGACGCGCTTACGGACGAGGACTTGGAATGGCTCGTCAACATGATTGTCAATGTGGTTGAGCCACAGGCCGCCGAACTCTTGATCAACAAGCTCCCGGCCCTTCGCACGGCAGCCGATAACGGAGAGATCGGCAAGCAGATTGGGCTGTACATCTACTACCTCAGCGGCGACAAGGACGGCGTGCGCGAACACGAGCAGACGCCCCCGCCCGGCGCCGTTGCGCTTGTGGCAACGGATGCGATCAAGGTCGATGGGACCTATAAGCTCGGCTACATGATAGGCATCGAAGTCAGCGACATCATGGTGAAGGACAAGAACGCAAGCCCCGTTCGAGACGCCACGACCGGCAAGTACACATTGGAACGTAACGACTACAACGTGCGGGAGTTTGGAAACACCATCATTCACGAGATGCTTCATGCACTGATGTATGACTACAATCGCACGGGCATGACGGGTGTGACCAACATCAATAACTATGTGGTCGATGACAAGGGGGAGTTTGAGTCGATCGAGGCGTACGAACAATTCGACGCGATTCACCTGCCCACTTGGTTCATCGAGGGAACAGCCTCCATGGTCGAGAACACGTATCAGGAACGAGGGGACTTCTATGACTCTCTGCGGACGGACGCGAACGAAAAGCTACAGAGCAGCTTTTCGGCCAACACGCTCGTAGGGCGTTATCGCGATAGCATCGTAAGCGAGTATCCCCTGCACTGCGACCTCTCGTACTGCAACTCCAGCCTGTCGAAGGACGGCATAAGCAACACGGCATCGGCATACGCTTGTGGATACCTGGCGTCACTGTACCTGGCAGACCTTGCCAACATCAAAAACACGGGATCGTCCGCCATCGTCCTCGAGGGCGGCACGGTCAAGGACGTGTCAACCGACAAGCTGTGCCTGGGTCTGAGCAGCATTCTCGAGCGTATGCACAAGGGCGAGACCCTTGACCAGGTGATTGCTGACATCTCCCCAACCGACTCGTCGGGCAAGAAGGTCTATGAGGACACGAGTGACTTCCAGAGCAAGTTCATTAAGGGAGCGCCTACCACCGAGGCTGACGGTAGCAAGCGATGGGCCCCCGAAGGCGACAGCAATTCTAGCGGCTTTGTTGTGAACTACCTCAACCATCTCAACAACATAAGCAATCGACCCGGACGGGAAGACAGGGCAAACGGCTCGATTCTGATGCCGGTGGATGCGAACGTCGTGTCCCCGATTGACACCAGCAAACAGGTATCTTCCGAGTACATGAGAATCATCGAGTCAAACAGGAAGGTGCCGTCCACCGTGCCCGATTCGGTGGCTTTCGCGGGCAAAGGAAAGTCCGATCCCGACGAGGAAGAGCTGGAAGCTGCTGCGGCACTCGACCATGACGCGGGACAAGAGTCCGAAGTCAGCCCCGAGCCTGCAGCGGAGCCCGAGCCCGTTGTGGAACCCGTGCCGGAGCCCACGGTCGAACCTGAGCCAGAGCCTGCAGCCCAGCCCGACCCCGAACCCTCACTCGAGCTGGGCGTGCAGGAGTAAGACTCCAACAGCATCTTTTCTCGCAAGGGGAGGCGAGGCTCATATGAGTCTCGCCTCCCCTTGTGTAACTTCTCTTGCGTGCTTCTGGGGTCTCTTAGAAGCGGGCGTAGCGATTGAGGTTTGCCTCGAGCTTCTGGACGAACTTCTCTCCCGTCTCGGAGAGCGTGGCGCCATCCTTGACGATGTAGCCCAGATGCAGCTGAACGTCGGTCTCGAGAGGCACGGTCGTCAGGCCCTTGCCGTCGGAGATGCCCACGAGGATGCCGCTCGTAACCGTGTAGCCGTTGAGGGCGACGATGAGCTCGGAGAGCGAGGCGCGGTCGGTGCAGGCGATACCCTTGCTGCGCGTCTCGGCGGCGAGAGCCTCCTCGGCAAAGTGCAGCGGGGCGTCCTCCTCCTGCTCAAAGTAGATGTAGGGGTACTCGTCCAGCTGATCGAGCGTGAGGGTCTGCGAGTTGACGAGCGGGTGGGTCGCGGGCAGGGCGACGCGCGGGGCGGACCTGATGAGCTCCACGAACTTCACGCCGGCATCGGCGAAGGCCTTCTCGAGGTCGTCGGCCGTCTCCGTCGTCTCGACCAGGATGCCCAGCTCGCTCGCGCCGGAGGCGACGTCGTCGATGACGCCGCGCGTCGTGCGGTCGCGCAGTGCGTAGTCGTAGGAATCTCCCCCGTTGGAGAGGACCACCGCGGCAAACGTCTGAACGTCAAAGAGATAGTGCTGACCAGAAACTGCAAACTGTGCCATGGTTACTCCCCCTTCTTCTGCGCGGCGTGCTCCTCGGCCTCGTGCAGGACCTCGACCGCCTCGGCCGTGGAGGTGCGCTCGTCGATGAAGCGCTTGACCTTGTGCTCGCCGGAAGCTCCCAGCTTGTCGGTATCAAACACGATAACACGAGCGGGACGGACGCCGGTGTGCGTCTTGAGGGCAAGCTCGACGCGCTTTGCGATCTGGTCGAAGGGCTCGTCGGAGCCAAGCGCGCGCTCGACGGAGACCTCGTACTTGGTAGTGTGGTTCTCGTCGTAGGCGCGGATGCGGTACTCGCCGGTCAGGCCCTTGTCCTGGCGGACGATGTACTCGATGTCGGACGGGAAGACGTTGACGGCGCTGACGATGAACATCTCGTCCTTGCGGCCCGAGATGTGGATGCGCGCGTGCGTGCGGCCGCACTGGCACGTGGAACGGTCGACCCAGCCGATGTCGCCGGTGGCAAAGCGGATCATCGGACGGCTGCGCTTGGTGAGCGTCGTGTAGACGAGCTCGCCCTTCTCGCCGTCGGGCAGAACCTCATGCGTGACGGGGTCGACGACCTCGACCAGAATCTGGTCCTCGATGATGTGCAGGCCATCCTTGTACTCGCACATGCCGGCGCAGGCGCCGTAGATGTCGGAAAGGCCAAAGAAGTCGTAGACGCTTGCACCCCAGATGTCCTCGATGGCCTTGCGCGTGGTCTCGATCGAGCCGCCCGGCTCGCCCGAGATGATGATGGTGCGCAGGTTGGGGAAGTCGACCTTGGGGTCATAGCCCTTCTCGATGGCCTTCTGGCCAAGCAGCCAGGCATAGCTGGGCGAAGACCAGAAGTGCGTGGGCTGGTAGTGCTTCATGGCCCACAGCAGGCGGTCGGACGGCACGGCACCGACCCAGATGCCGAGCGCGCCGAGCTCCTGAGCTCCGATGACGCAGGGGCCACCCACGTACAGGGCAAAGTTCATGCCATGCAGGTAGCGGTCGTTGGGACGCATGCCGGTCTGCCAGAACAGGCGAGCCTCGGCGTGCATGAACTCGTCGAAGTCATGCTGCGAGAAGGGGCTCATCGTGGGGACGCCGGTCGATCCCGAGCTGGTGGCCATGTAGACCACGTCATCCTCGGGCACGCAGCACAGCTCGCCAAAGAACGAACCGATGCCCTGACAGTCGCGCTCGGTCTGCTTGTTGATGAAGGGGAACTTCTCGAGGTCCTTGAGCGAGGTGATGTGGGGATCGACACCGGCCTCGTCCCAAGCGCGCTTGTAGTAGGGGCTGTGCTCGTATGCCCACACGAGCTCGTCCTTCAGACGCTCGAGCTGCAGCTCCTCAAGCTGCGGACGCGGCATCGTCTCGACCTCGCGGTCGTAGTACTTCTCGTCATATGAAAGGTTCTTCTTTGCCATGTATCCTCCTTTGGGCTGACCAACCAGTAAGGGTACGGGCTAGAACAACTCAATACAAGCGCACGGGGGATTCGATGTTTCGATGTTCTGTTATCGTAAAATCAGATAATAGAAGAATCACACCGGAATGAGGACGAATCCACGACCTCCGATAGGAGCAAGCCCATGACCCTGCAACAGTTGCGATACCTCATCGCCGTGAGCGAATACGGCTCGATCAATGCAGCGGCGCACAGCCTCTACGCATCGCAGTCGAACCTCTCGACCGCTATCAAAGAACTCGAGCGCGAACTTGACGTCACCATCTTCACACGCAGCAACCGTGGCGTCACGCTGACCAACGACGGTGCGGAGCTGCTCGCCTACGCGCGACAAGTCGTCGAGCAGGCAGACATGATGGAGGAGCGCTACATGCGCGGCAGGTCCAAGCGCAGGCAGCTGGCCGTGTCGACGCAACACTACTACTTTAGCCTGCAGGCATTCATCAACGTGGCCGAGAGCTGCGCATCCGAGCAGTACGACTTCACGCTGCGCGAGTGTGCAACCGGACAGATCGTCGAGGACGTGCATACGTTCAGGAGCGACATTGGCGTGCTGTACTTGGACAACTTCAACACAAGCGTGCTCAGGAAGGCCTTTGACAATGCCGACCTCTCGTTCTCACCGCTGTTCAACGCAAGCGTCCACGTGTTCGTCGGCGAGCACCATCCTCTGGCAGGCAAGGCGTCAGTGAGTCTGAAGGAACTCGAGCCCTACCCGCGCTACTCGTTCGAGCAGGGCCCTGCCAGCTCGTTCTACTACTCCGAGGAGCCCTTTGGGTACCTGCCCTGCGACCGAAACATTCGCTTCACCGACCGCGGGACGCTGACCAACCTGCTCACCAGCTTTAACGGATACACCGTCTCGACCGGCGTGCTCTCGAGCGAGATGCATGCGGGCATTGTGGCCATACCACTGCAGGTCGACGAGTCCATGCAGGTGGGTTACGTCATGCACAAGCAGCGACGGCCGAGCGACCTTCTGCTGAGCTACATCGAGGAGCTGCACAACGTGATTGCCGAGAATCCGACGGTCGATCCGCTCTAGAACTGCGGCAAGCCTGTCCCCAATGCACGGCCGCGTGCACTGGTGCCTGTCCCCAATGCACGGGCAGGAACTACGGAAGACGTACGATGCGCGTCCCGTGGGCCTCGTCGACGCCAAGGTCGTCGCAGATCGCCTCGGCATTCTCCCACGTCACTCCCCCACCGGGCATAATCACTATCTCCCCATGCGCCGCCCGAACCAGCTCGCGTAGGTGCGGAATGCACGCATCGATCGGCTGCGAGAGCGGACCGCCATGCGTCAGGACGCGCGAGAACCCCATGTGCGCAAGCGTAGCGAGGGCCTCACCCTGCCTGTCAGACGCAAGTTCGTCAAAGGCCATGTGAAAGGTCAGGTCAAGCCCTTCAGTCCCAGCCACCAACCTGCGCAGCGGCTCAAGGTCAAGCTCCCCGTTGCGCACGCAGCCAAAAACCACGCCGTCCGCCCCAAGCTCGCGCGCGTCGCGTATGGTCTGCTCCATGACTGCAAGCTCGCCATCGTCGTAGGCAAAGTCTCCCCCACGGGGCCTGACCATGACCATGACGAGTCCGCCAAGCTCGTGAACGAGCCCGACCGCCTGCCTGATAATCTCGCGCGACGGTGAGACCCCTCCAACCGACAGGTCATCGCACAGCTCGACGCGCCGTGCCCCAGCTTGCAGGGCCTCGGCAACACCCGCTAGGTTTTCCGCGCAGAACTCTCGCAACATACGGCACCCCTCATAGACAAGACCCATGACACCCTGCGTACCATCATGCCGCATCGCCTATCACAAATGGCTGAGAACACTTGACAACCAGTCGAGTGAAAGCGGTCCCGAGTCATGGAACCAAGAAGTAAGATTTAGTTAACAAACTTGCTCCGAGACACTCAGGAGGTTCCATGTCAAAGCAGGCATCCGAGTTCCAGTACAAGGCCATGTCGCTCGCATATCGCGGCAAGGAAATCTTCAAGCCGCTCAACACGGGCTGGATCGATGACCACGTGGCCTGCGTTCGCGAATACGTGGCCAACATCTTCTTCTACCGCAAGGGCGAGACGACCCTCATGATCGATGCAGGATACAACTACGATCGGCTGGGCGAAAAGATGGCCTGGCTCGGCCTGGATCCCGCGCAGGTGGGCGACATTCTCATCACCCATCAGGACACCGACCACGTCGGAGCCGTGGAGCGCGACTCGGCTGGACTCTTCACCAACGCGATGCTGTACATCGGGCGCGAGGAGAACCGCTATCTGGAGGGCGAAGTCAGAAGGCGCGTCTATTGGGGCACCTACAAACTGCCGCAAGTGTACATCGACAACCCCAAGACGCTCCTGGACGACGGACAGGTCCTTCATATCGGCGACATCACGGTCGAGGCGCTTCTCGTACCCGGACATACCTGGGGTCACATGGTGTACCTCGTCGATGACACCTACCTCTTTACGGGAGACACCATATGGTTCGGCCCAGACGGAGGCTACAGCTTCCTCAACACCCTCGCCGAGGACAACCGCCTGTCCGTTCGCTCCCTCGCACGGCTCGAGCAGACCCTGCGCGAACGTTGCCTTCACCCCAAGATCATCACCGGCCACACGGGTTGGACCGACGACCTCGACTTTGCCTTTGCCCACACGGGCGAGGTGTGCCATGCCCTGTTCAAGCAGAAGCCGCATGACCCAGATGCGCCGTACGATGCCTACATCGAGGACGACGACACCAAAGAGGCGGCACGTACAGGGCTTCTGCCTGCAGTGGAGCCCGTCACGACCACGTCCGACGCGACGTTTTGGAACAGGACTGCCTTCGCTTACGACTTGGCAACGAGGTCGGGAAACGCTGGCCTTGCCCAAGCGTCGGCATTCGTAGCCACCTACCTTGACGAGCACGACGTGGTCCTTGACGCGGCCTGCGGAACCGGCTTATTTGCCTGCGAACTGGCACCTCACGTGGGCTTCGTCGGCGCGTGCGACCTATCGGAGGCAATGGTCACGCAGGCGCAGGCCAAGGCTGCGCGCCTCGGGCTTACCAACGTCGCCTTTGGCGTCGGTGACATCTGTTCGCTCGACTTTGCCGACGAGACCTTTGATGCAGTGGTCGCGGGCAACGTGCTGCACCTGTTGAACGACCCGACGGCCGCTCTGGCAGAGTTCGTCCGCGTCACCAGACCGGGAGGCATCATCGCCATCCCCAACTACGTGAACGCCGAGACGCAGGATCGGCGCTTCTTGCAGCTCATTCAGGCAGTGGGCTTTGCCGCTGCTCACGAATGGAGTCAGACGAGCTTCCTCGCCTACCTCGAGGCGGCGGGCATGGACGTCATCGAGCACCGGAGCTTTGAGGCAAAGCAGCCGCTCTGCGTGGCAATCTGCAAGAAGCCCCTCTAGCGCCGCAGCATCAAGCGGCGGGCAACCAGGATGCGCCTCGTTGCCCGCCGCCATTCACGCATCTTTGGCTCAGTGCCCTACCTGTCCCACATCCGGTAGATGGTCAACCCGTCAAAGGTGGTAATCAGCTCGAGCATCTTGTTCATGGGGGCGACGTCCTTGTACACGTCCTCCTCCGTCAGCTCCTCGAACTCGATGAGGTTGTCGTGCATGCGCGTGCGCTCGCGCATCACGCTGTCGTTCTTCCCGTCGAGCCTGCCCACGTGCGCGGTTCCGTACTCCCACCCCATGCTCATCTTCTCCTCGCACCAGCGCTGATGCTCGCTCTCGCCGAGCGTCGCAAGCTCGCCGAGCGTGAACGAGCGAAGCTGTACGTAGTCGACGGCGCGGTTGGTGTAGAAGCATCCGATCTTCTCGAGGTGTGGCGCGAAGCTCTTAGCCTGCGCGATATTCGAGAGCTTGTACTCGAGCGAGAGGTCACTCTCAAAGGCGCGCGCCATCTCGGCTGGCGTCTCGGCACCGCAATAGCGTCCGTTGAGCGCCAGGGCAAATTGGTAGAGGCTGAGGTAGTTGCTGTCAGAGAGGTAGACGCCCCTCTTGCGCTTCTTGCTCTCGGTCTCCGCGGAGAACAGATGGCTCTCGTCAGGGGCCGACAGATCGCTTTGGAAGGTGGGGAAGGCGTCGCTCACCTTGATGATCTCGTTCAAGTCATCGACGAACTTGCAGCGTCCCTTGCGCACGGCGCCCGACTTCTTGGTATATCCGTCCGGACTGAGCACGCAGTACGCCTTTGACTCGGGAAGCTTCTCGCTGAACGCCTCGTCAAAGTAGTACACGAAGCGCAAGTCGTCACTAAAGTCCATGTCAAAGTCGAACGCATAGACATTGTGCCTGGTGTTCTGCCCGTATGACGTGCGATCCCAGCACTGCAGCTCGTCACACAGGAAGAGCAGGTAGGACAGCGGCTGATCATCGTCGAGCGAGAGCGGGTCCTCCGCGTGGATGAGTGAGCGCAGCGTGAATCTGAAGAGGCTGTTGTGCAGGATGATGGCACACAGGCTGTCGAGCACAGGCGCCGGCATGTCCTCATACGTCTCGATGCTCCGATGCCCCTTGAGGAACGCCTTGGCGAGCACCATGCCGCTAAAGTACGCGTGATCCATGTAGAGGTAGTCGAGCATGTTGGGATCCTCGTGGACCGCACGGTCCCTGAGGGTGTGCAGAAGCTTGTGATGCAGGTAGTAGGGCTCGACGCCGACACGCGGCAGATAACCCTTGGACAACCGCTCTGTGATGGCGCGCGCAAAGACCTCGTTGAGGTCACCGAGCCTCGAGACCGCAAACTCGTCCATCCGACGGTACGAGATGTAGGGAGCGAACCCATACAGATCGTTGTTGTTTTCATCGAGCTTGCAGACATAGGCCTTCATCTGCTGGTGAGCGATCTCGAACGGATAGCCGATGTCATGGAACAGCGACGTGAGGCCCCAGTACTTCAAGAAGTGGCAGGCCGTCTGAGGTCCGTCCTCGAGCCCAAAACGCTTGTTGTACGCTTGGTGAATGCTGTCGTTGCGCTTGTAGAGGGCCAACCCGATGAGGAACACGTAGACGCTGTGCGAATAGTGGTCCCGGTGCTTCATGAGCAAGGAGCTGGCGTTTCGCTCGTGCTCGGCAAGCATCTCGAGCAGGGTGCCGGTCATGTCATAGCCCGACCCCAGGGGCTTGAAGATCTCGCAGTAGCAGTAGTAGATGTCGAACGCGTCCTGGCGGGCCCCCGTGGCGAGGAATCGCCCGATGGCGCGCTCGAAGCTCAGGCGATCGAGGTCACGCTCCATGTTGTAGGGAATGCGTCCCGGACCCGAGCTGCGACCGTCGGAGTCATCGAGCGAGATGCGCCTTTCGTCGGTGGTATCAAACTCAAGGTCAACGCAGCAGTCGCGGATGAACTCAAGCGCCTCGCGCCCATAGGCACGCGCCGTCTTGGGAAGGTCGGGGATGTGTACGGAATCCTCAATACCATACGCAACGCGATTCTTCTCACGCATTCCCTCAAGCGCGTTGTATCCCATCATGACCCCACTCTCGTACAGCGTATGCAATCTGCGACAGGCGCCTTTCACAGGCCTTTACATTGTACGGTAACCGCACTGGTTTTCTTGCGTCTAGTCCCTCAGTCGTACGCCTTTGTACGTGATTGCGCTCTTGGACTGTCCGTGCTCCCCGGCACCCGCCCAGGGCCCTTGGGCTCACGCTTTCGCCGCGCGTTCGCCTCTGCCGCGTGTGCTACCATCTTTCGCTATGCGGCATCAAATCTGCGCCACAAACACAAAGGTCACCATGTCACAAGGAGGACCATGGACATCGAATACCTTCTGTTCCTACAGAACCTGAGAAACGCTCAGAACAACGCCCTCACGCCGTTCTTCGAGACGATCTCGCTCTTTGCCGTCACCTACCTCATCATGCTCCCCGTGTTCGTGTACTGGGCAGTCGACAAGCGAAAGGGCCTGTATACGCTGGCGTCGTACTACGTCTGCTGCGGCGTCAACGCAATCGTCAAGCTGACGGCATGCATCTACCGCCCCTGGATTCGCGACGCGCGCGTCCTGCCCGCGGGAGACGCCATCACCACGGCAACCGGATACTCCTTCCCCAGCGGCCACACGGTCACTGCCGGGCCAATCTACGGTGGCCTCGCCGTATCGGCATGGGACTGGAACAAGGTCGTGTCGGTCCTGCTCGGCCTGATGGTCCTGCTGACCGGCTTCTCACGCAACTACCTGGGTGTCCACACGCCACAGGACGTCGCCATGGGCATTACCGAGTCGATTCTGTGGCTGATTCTGATGAAGCGCCTCTTTGCCTACCTCGACGAGCATCCCGAGAAGGAGAACAACTTCCTGCTGGGCTTCTTCATCTTTGGCTGGGTGGCCATCGCCTACATCACCTTCAAGCCCTATCCCATGGACTACGTGAATGGCGAGCTGCTTGTCGACCCGCAGAGGATGATGAACGACGGCTACGGTGACATCGCGCTCATCATCTCCTTCTGCGTCGCGCGCTTCTGCGAGCGCAAGTGGGTCCAGTTCGAGGCCACGGGCCTCAAGGGCAAGGGTCTCGTGGTAAGCCTCGCAGGACTCGTGCCGCTGTACTTCATGATCAAGTACCTCAAGGCCCCTCTCGACGCCGCCCTGGGATCGCATTGGGGGCACTTCACCAACACCTCGATCATCGTCCTCTACTGCATCTTCCTGTTCCCTGCCATCATCAAGCTCGTCCTCGGGCAGAAGCAAGAGAACGCGGCCTAAGCTACAGGTACTTTGGATGGTTCACATCAGGCTCCCCGGCGCCACGGCCCAGGGAGCCTTTTTCGTGGCACACTTGCTCCCCGGGAACTTTTGTGCCATCGGAGCAGTGGGTCCGGTGGCACAGTAGTTCCCGGGGAGCAAGTGTGCCACGTAAGGTAATGTGCCACCGGTTTTCTCATCAATTGTTGATTCGACTCGCACTCAAGCGCTACTGTCTCTCATAGCCATTTGCATGTGGCCGACGGCATGAGTTGGGGGACGACATGTCACAAGCAACAAACGAGAACGGTATGAGAAAGAATCTCGGCTGGGCGACGGCGACGTCTCTGGTCGTGGGATGCGTGATCGGCGCAGGGGTGTTCTTTAAGCCCTACGCCATCTACCAGGCAACGGGCGGAGCTCCCGGCATGGGCATGCTCGCATGGGTCATCGGTGGCCTCATGAGCATATTCGCCGCCCTCACGTTTGCGGAAGTAGCCATCCTCATACCAAAGACGGGTGGCATGGTCACCTACCTCACCGAGGCCTATGACGAACGACTGGGCTTTTTGGCCGGCTGGATGCAGGTCGTCATCTTCTACCCATCGTTTCTCGCAGGATACGGCGTGAAGGTAGGAACCGAGCTCGGGGAGTATCTCGGCGAGCAGTTCGCCCTGCCCATAGCCATCCTGGTCATCGCATTGCTCGTCGCCATCAACACCAGAGGGTCGAGCGCCGCCGGCGGCATGCAGGTCGTGTCGACCATCTGCAAGCTGGTGCCCCTCGCCATCCTGATCGTCTTTGGCTTCTTGTGGGGAGGCGGCGGAAACCCCATCCTGTCACCGCTGGTCGGCGAGGGACGCAGCGTGATCGGCGCGCTCGGATCGACGCTGCTCGCCGTGCTCTTTGCCTTTGAGGGCTGGACCAACGTGGGCACCATCGCTGGCGAGATGCGTGACCCCGCGCGGGACCTCCCTCGCGCGATCGTGGGTGGCGTCTCGATCATCATGGCGGTCTACCTCGCCATCAACGTCGCGTACCTCTGGGTCATTCCCGCAAGCGAGCTCATGAACCTCGAGTCACCCGCGGCGGCGGTCGCCATGAGGCT
>JAGAVX010000163.1 GCA_017941705.1 Atopobiaceae bacterium | reverse complement strand
GGGATGGCTCGCGGTGGCCATGGCGTTCGACGGCCAGCCGCCCGAGGATCCGCCCCGCATCGTGCCGGGCGAAGATGCGAACACCCCCTCGGGCGATTCCGAGAGGGTGTTCGTGAAATGGTCCCATGGTGGAGGTGCGGAGAATCGAACTCCGGTCCAAAGCCATCCCCTGGCAGGTGTCTCCAAGCTCAGTCACCACGAAGGATTCGGACGCGTCACGTGTGGTGACCCACAATCGGCGCCCTAGCGGGTTCGGTCTTAGCCTGCGGCATACCAGCTACGTCCGCAGGAGCGTCTCCCTTAAATGACGTCGCCCCGGGAACGGGAGAAATCCCCGGTTAGACGCGCCGGCTGTTAATTAAGCGGCGAGAGCCAGAGGCTCAAAAGAGTTGTTGTCGTCAATTCATTTTGACGGTACCCCTGTTTAACGTGGCGAGGAGACCACGGCTTGCTGCCCACCTCAGAACAACCCTGTCGAAACCAGTCACCCCCAAAAGAGGCGCTGAAGGCTGTCCACCATGCACCTATCAAAGAACAAGCGCCACAAAGCGCGATAGAGATTCTACCCAAAACCAGGTCGCATATACGTGCAACAAGAGTTGACAAGCACGTTAGGCGACCTTTCAACAAGCACCCTTGCCTCCGCAGTACGTGGGGATGCGCAAGGCCCTTCGACATTGCCCCGAAGCGAATCGTCTAACCCGCCTGAGCGGAGGGGCAATGTCGAAGGGCATAGGTTGCCTTACTCCTCTACGAGCTCGAACATCTCGGGGCCGACGCCGCAGACTTCGCAGACAAAGTCCTCGGGCAGCTCGGGGGTGTCGACGGTGACTTCCCAGCCGCAGACGGTGCAACGGAAGGTGTAGGTCTCCTTCTCCTCAGCCATGATGGGCCATCCTCTCCTTGGGCTCGCCGCCCCATGCGGCGATTTGTAGCAGCTTACCATCTTTCGTGACCCCATGCGGTTCATGTGCCAGGTTGCCAGCAAGCGGCGCAAAAGGCGCTCCGCCGGCGGGTCGCATGAGTGCGGGTGCGTCGCGCTGGGTATGATATGAGCATTGATCTGAAGGCAAGGAGGAGGAAGCCATGGCTGAAGGAGGCTCTGCCCTCATACTCGAGGGTGGCGGCTTTAGGGGAATCTTTACGGCGGGCGCGCTCGATGTCATGCAGGAGCACGGCATCTACGGATTCGACAGCGTGTGGGGCGTCTCGGCCGGAGCCATCAATGCCGTATCGTACAAAAGCCGCCAGATAGGCCGAGGGATGCGCATCATCCTGGCGTTTCGCGATGACCGGCGGTTCATGTCGCTCTGGTCGTGGGCGACGACCGGAAACATCGCCGGCGCCGACTTCATGTACGATGAGATCCAGAACCACATCGATCCCTGCGACGACGAGACGTTCAACACCAACCCGATGCGCATGTATGCCGTGGCGACCGACACGGTCTTTGGCACTCCGGCGTACCTGCCCTGCGAGCACTTTCCCGAGGACGTTATCAAGGTGCGTGCGTCAGCGTCGCTCCCCATGGTCTCCAACCGCGTTCAGATCGGCGGGCACCTGTACCTCGACGGCGGGACGGCCGATTCGATCCCCTTTGCGGTCGCGCTTGGGCTTGAGGGAACGTCCCAGGTCAGGGGCCACATACCGGCGGAACGTGCCGTCGTGGTCGCTACGCGTGAGCGGGGCTATGTCAAGACGAACAAGACCGAGCAGATGTACCTGCGCTCGCATCGCTACGATGGCTATGACTACTACACCGATGCGCTGGCCTCGCGTGCGGATCGCTACAACGAATCGCGTCGTCAGATGTTTGAGCTTGAGGAGCAGGGGAGGGTGCTGGTCATCGAACCGCCCAAGCCGGTCGAGGTCGGCAACACCGGAGCAGACGGTCAGAAGCTGCTCGAGCTGTATCTTCAGGGCCGCACCGCAGCCATGCAGAAGCTCGATCAGATTCGGGAGTTCGCCTCCTAACGTGCCCGTGGCTTTGCGGGCAAGAGGCTCACGAGCGAAGGCCCGCAGGCCCGGGCTCCCTTGGGCGACCTCTGTAGCCGAATCCATGCTCCTGCCCGCTTGCGCTTGCGGCGAAAGCGTGAGCCCAAGGGAGCCCCGGCCTGCGGGTCTTCGCTGGTGAGCCCAAGGGTCCTGGCGAGCGGGTTTGCGCGTGTAGGTTGCCGAGTTTTGCACTACGTGTGATGCGCAAATAAGTCCGTGTCATTGCCCTCATTATGCTGTACACTTTTAAAGCTTCTTTTGCAGAGCCCCGTACTCTCTGACAAGAAAAAGCATACGCGTCGACCAGTCCAGGGGTCGCCGCACACCGTTCGTACGTATGGAGGAGTCAAGTGAAGAAGTCGACTCATTACGCCAAGCCGGGCGAGGTCGAGCGCAAGTGGGTGCTCATTGACGCTGACGGCGTTACCCTTGGTCGTCTTGCCACCAAGGCTGCCATGATTCTTCGTGGCAAGAACAAGCCCCAGTACACCCCGCACACCGACACCGGCGACTTCGTTGTCATCATCAACGCCGACAAGGTCGTGCTCACTGGCAACAAGGCCAACGCCAAGTCCTACTGGCGTTACTCTGGCTGGCTGGGTGGCCTGAAGACCGAGTCCTACAAGGATGCCATGGTCAAGCACCCCGAGTGGGTCGTCGAGCACGCCGTCAAGGGCATGCTTCCGCACACCACCCTCGGCCGCAAGCAGGGCATGAAGCTCAAGGTCTACGCTGGTCCCGAGCATCCGCATGCGGCTCAGAACCCCGTCAAGATCGATATGGAGGCGTAACCGATGGCTGATAACACCGCAGTCTACATGGGTACCGGCCGTCGCAAGGAGGCTGTCGCCCGCGTCCGTCTTATCCCCGGCACCGGCAAGGTCGTCGTCAACGGCCGTGACGCTGCCGACTACTTTGGCCGTCAGCAGCTCGTCGACAACGCGACCGCTCCCTTCCGTGTGACCGACACCGAGGGCCGCTTTGACGTTCTGGCCAACTGCCAGGGCGGCGGCATCAACGGTCAGTCCGGCGCCCTGCGTCTGGGCATCGCCCGCGCTCTTCTCGACGCCGGCGACTACCGTGGTGACCTCAAGAAGGCTGGTTTCCTCACCCGTGATTCCCGCGCCGTCGAGCGCAAGAAGTACGGCCTGAAGAAGGCCCGCAAGCGTCCGCAGTTCTCCAAGCGTTAAACGCCTGCTTCTTCTCACCAGCACGTCCAAGGCCTGTCGGTTTGCCGGCAGGCCTTTTTTCTAAGCATTGCGAGGGGAGTGGACTTCGCGAGAGGAATGGTGGCGCTTGGCGTCGATTTGGGCGGGTAGGGCGGATGTGCGCAGACGTCGGAACTCTGGTGGCTTTACGATGTTGCCCATGCCGCGTTCCAGAACTCAGGAGACTGCCATGACCCCAGAACTCGAAGAGGTCCTCTTAGCCGATGACGCCCTTGCCAGCGATATCGCCGATCTACGGAGCCAGCTCGAGGGGCTCGAGCGTAGCCGCCGTCGGGCCATGGAAGCCCCGGGCGACTCGTATAGCTGGGTGGAGTTCTTTGTGCTTCTCCTCATAGCGGTGCTGCTGCTCAACTCGCTGGTGATCCACATGGGCGCGCAACTGGGCTGGTGGGACGCGAATGCCCTGGTCGGAGTGCTCGACGCTCGCCTTACGGCGCTGCAGGCCTTTGAGTCGGAGAACGATGTGTTGCGGTATGTCGCCCATGCGCTCGCTTGGCTCGGGACGACCGTGCTAACCATCTTCTTTGCGCTGCCGTACCAACTCTTGACGCTGGTCGCAGAGTTGCTCGACATGGTTCTTCCCGTGGCTAAGCCCTACCTGCCCTTTGTTGAGGGTGGCATCGTCGCCTTTGCTGTTGCCAACATCCTCAAGGCCAGCCCTCCCATGCGGAGCCTCAGCAGCAGCCTGCGAGCGGCTGGCAACAGCGAGGTCAGGGACTGTGACCGACGTATCCGCGAGGTCAAGCAACAGATCAAGGCGAAGGAGGCAGAGCGCGCCAAGCTGCCTTCCGACAAGGTCATGGCTGCGCGCCAGGAGGAGATGGAAGAGCGCCGTCAGCGTGAGGCCGAGGAGCGCCGCCGCCGGGAGGAGGCCGAACGCCGGCAGAGCCAGCAGGAGGAGCGCGAGCGGCAGCTGCGGCAAGAGCGCGAGGAACGTGAGAAGCAGCAGGAACGAACAGGGCGTGCTGCGGGCAAGCATATGGCCACTCATGTGGACACGCATGCCATGAAGGACAAGGTCAAAGCGGCGTATGAGAGCAAAGAGGGCCTTGAGCTGCTCACCTCTTGCGACATGCTGATACTCGGCGAGGACGCGGACAAAGAGACGCAGCTTGCCGAGGCCCTACGTAAGTACTGCCCTGACGACCGCCGCATCTTCGTGTCTGGCCAGATGAACAGTGCCTTGGAGCGTTTGCGCAACGGTCACGACGTGGCTGTGGTCCTGCTCGCCTCCGACGATCGTGGCAAAGAGCGGCTCTGCTGGTTCTTTGGCATGGACTTCACGACACCCCGGGCCATGGTGCTTCGCGTGGGCAACCTGCAGTGCGTGGACGAGGAGGGCGTGCGTCCGAAGCTACAGGATTTCTTTGACAGGCGCTCGGGGGTGAGAGGTGTTGAGCTCCGCGTCAG
The DNA here is from genome assembly GCA_017941705.1 of Atopobiaceae bacterium. Classification (GTDB taxonomy): domain Bacteria; phylum Actinomycetota; class Coriobacteriia; order Coriobacteriales; family Atopobiaceae; genus UBA1367. The sequence continues at coordinate 7,233 of JAGAVX010000163.1, read as the reverse complement.
CCGGCTCGACATCAACAGCCTGGCGGCAGTCTATGCCTCTGCGATGTATGTAGCAGCTGATGGCGGCGTCGATTCGTTCCTGTTCCGTGACACTGCGCCGAGACGGTTCGTCCGCTATCGGACGGCTGCGAAGCACACGCTCGAAGGCTGGCATGCCGAAGGGGACACGCTGGTGCTGGATGGGCCGCTCTCTACGGTTGACGGACGGGCGCCTTGGGCCGGCGAAAGCCATCTGTTCAGGCGCGTAGTGGCACGCGATGGCGCGAGTCTCGCTGCGTACGACGACAATCGCTCCAGCTTCTTCGGCAACGAAGAGACGGAGGGGCTTTTTGAGGGAAGCCCCTATCTGAGGAGTGCCGACCTGCGAAAGCTCAGAGCGGTGCGCGCCCGCTTCGACGAGCTGATGAACGCGTTTGATGCGTGCCCGGTTCTCGAAGAGGTGTACATTCCGGACAACGCGTTTCTGGAGATCGGCCTGCAGAAGAACGGCTACGCGCAGGCGAGCGACGGCTGCTGGCGACCGGCGTTCCCGCTCATGGACTGACCGTTGGCCTGCGTGCGAAGCGTGATGACCCGCAATATTGTGTCTGTCAGGTGGGGGAATCCGCAAAGAGCCTAGGAGCTGCTAAAATTGTTCAGATTAACAAGTTTTAACATCTCAACAGGGGGATTCATATGAAGTACTTCGGAACTGACGGCTTTCGTGGCCAGGCCAACGAGGGCCTCAACGTGGAGCACGCCTATCAAATAGGCCGCTTCGTGGGTTGGTACTACGGCCTGCGTCAGGAGCGCAAGGCTCGCATCGTGCTGGGTAAGGACACCCGCCGCTCCAGCTACATGTTCGAGTCTGCGCTGGTGTCAGGCCTTGTGGCCAGCGGCGCTGATGCGTACATGCTGCACGTCATCCCTACGCCGGGCGTGAGCTACGTGACTGCGGATGGCGCCTTCGACTGCGGCATCATGATCACGGCAAGCCACAACCCGTACACCGACAACGGCATCAAGCTCGTCAACAGCAACGGCGAGAAGATGGAAGAGGAGGTGCTCGAGCAGGTCGAGGACTTCATCGACGGAAAGATCGATGTCCCTCTGGCGACAGGCGACAAGATCGGCTGCACTGTCGACTTCATGCAGGGCCGCAATCGCTACATCGCGCACCTCATCGCAAGTGCCAACTTCTCGCTCCAGGGCGTGAGGGTCGGCCTCGACTGCGCGAACGGCGCGGCAAGCTCGGTGGCAAAGCCCGTCTTTGACGCCCTTGGTGCCGACGTGTACGTGTTCAACAACACGCCCAACGGCTTCAACATCAACGTCAACTGCGGATCCACGCATATCGAGGAGATGCAGAGCTATGTGCTGCGCAACAATCTCGACGTGGGCTTTGCCTATGACGGTGACGCTGACCGCTGTCTGGCTGTCGATGACAAGGGCCATGTGGTGGACGGCGATCTCATCCTGTACGTGTGCGGTCGCTACCTCAACCAGCATGGCGGCCTGGCCAAGTCCACGCTCGTGCCTACGGTCATGAGCAACTTTGGCTTCTTCAAGGCCCTGGACGAGATTGGCATCAAGTACGAGAAGACTGACGTGGGCGACAAGTACGTCTACGCCTGCATGCGCGAGAAGGGCTACAGCCTGGGCGGCGAGCAGAGCGGACACATCATCTTTGGAGACATCGAGAACACCGGTGACGGCATCATGACCAGCCTGCGTATCATGGAGGCGGTGCGTGCCGAGAAGGAGAGCCTCTCCACACTGGTTCGTCCAGTCAAGCTGTATCCGCAGCTGCTTGTCAACGTGCGCGTAAAGGATCGCGACGAGGCCATGAACGCACCGGAGGTGGCAGCCGCCACTGCCGAGGCCGAGAAGTTCCTCGAGGGCAACGGCCGTGTGTTGGTGCGTGCTAGCGGCACCGAGCCCCTGGTGCGCGTTCTGGCTGAGGCGCCGACCGACGAGCTTTGCAAGCAGGCAGACGACATCGTGCTCAAGGCGCTGGAGCCGTTCAAGGCGTAACCACGCACAACATAACCCTGCGGCACGCTTGCCCACGGAGAACTACGGTGCCACCTGTCTGATCGGACGGGTGGCACCGTCATTTCTCGGGGACATGCGTACCGCGACTACGGGTTGTGGTTTTACGACAGTCATACAACGGAGATGTCTTTGGAGATGCCCTCTCCAAGCCTCGAGAGAATGCCTCATGGACGCAAGGTGCGCTGCAACCTGAAGAAAATCGGCGATATGGTAATTTCACTTTTTGAGGTACTCAACGCCTACTAACCCGATTAGCAAAAGCGCAGGTAGATGACTTGCACATAATAATCAATTCGTAAAACTGGCTGAAATTGCTCTTTTGGCGAGAAACAAATTGCCAAATCGCCGATTTTCTTCAGGTTGCAGCGCACCTTGCTTACATGGCTGACTTGCTGGAAGTGGTTTCGGGTTGCATGGCTGGGTTGAGGGGGGCAAGGCGCTCGTCATGTTGGCTTGCCGTTCTCCTTCTGGACGACAACGGGACGTCCAATCAGCTTCACTCTGGCACGCTTGACGGCTCCAAGTCGCATGGAGTCATGAAGGACCATGCAAAACCGATACACTGAGGCCACAGTTGAGGTAGGAGGACTATGGGGAGGGGATTGCAATGATTGAGGGCGCGATATTTGACATGGACGGTTTGATGTTTGACACCGAGCCCATCTGGACGAGGGTGTGGGAGCCGGTGCTGGCAACGATTGGCATCGAGTATCCCCATGGGCTTGCCAATGCGATTCGCGGCACGTCAGGTAAGAGCATGGAAGCGGTTATCAATCGCTTTGCGCCTGAGGCCGATGCCACGTATGTCCGCGAGAAGGCCTACGAGATGGTTCACGCGGAGCTGCACAAGGGTGCGCCCAAGAAGCCAGGCCTCGACGAGCTGCTTGCTTACCTAAAGGAGCAGGGTGTTCCGATGGGAGTCGCCTCGTCCAGCTCGCTCGACGTCATCGAGATGAACCTCAACAACGGCGGCGTGCGCGACTACTTCAGCGAGCTCTTCACCGGCGTGGGCATGGCCAACCCCAAACCCGCGCCCGACATCTTCCTCAACACGGCGGCGGCCATGGGCGTCGATCCTGCTCGCACGCTGGTGCTCGAGGACAGCCTTTCGGGCGTGCATGCGGGCGTGGCGGGCGGTTTTATCACCGTGATGGTGCCCGATCTCGTTGCTCCCGACGACTTCGCCCGTGAGAACACGGCCTGCATCTGCAGGGACCTGCTCGAGGTGCGCGACCTGCTTGCCGAGGGCAAGCTGGGGTAAGAAGAACGAACTCATCGCAATGTGCAGTGGGCCGATGCGTAGCCGATCGCGTCGGCCCATCGACATGCGATTGGTTGCCTATTAGTCCTTAGATATTGCGCATGCCTATATTCCTAGACTCCTATCAAAAGAAATTTGGCACCCTCAATATGACTATGGTCGCTCACGCGGAGGGGAAGTGGCCATGAGGCAGCATGCGTTGCGGATGGAGTGTTTGCTGCGCGATTTCAATACGGTGGCTTCGGACGATGGCCTGACCGCCGACTTTGCCTTCGCTTGCGAAGGGCAGGGTGTCGCAGAGCCGTAGAAGGCCTCAGCTGTTTCCGTGGCTGCGAAAAGAAGTGTATTAAGCCGCCCGTCCCATCGTCTTAGAATGTATCCAACACGTTTGTACCAAGAGAACCGACCGAAGGAGGACTGCCGATGTCAGAAGAGACCAACGTCGTATATGACGATGGCGCGGCGCTCGTCGTGAGGAGCAATGAGGAGCTTCCCGAGAAGCTCGCCCTCATGCGTGAGGCACAGAAGGTGTTTGCCACCTTTTCCCAGGAGCAGGTGGACAAGATCTTCTTCGAGGCGTCCATGGCTGCTAACAAGGCCCGTATTCCCCTGGCCAAGATGGCCGTGGAGGAGACCGGCATGGGTTGCGTCGAGGATAAGGTGACCAAGAACCACTATGCCTCCGAGTACATCTACAACGCCTACAAGAACACCAAGACCTGCGGCGTCATCAGCGAGGATCCCGTGGCGGGCATCAAGAAGATCGCCGAACCCATCGGCGTGATCGGTGCCGTCATCCCGACGACCAACCCCACCTCCACCGCCATCTTCAAGTGCCTCATCGCGCTCAAGACCCGCAATGCCATCATGATCAGCCCGCATCCGCGCGCCAAGAAGTGCACGGCCGAGGCCGCTCGCATCGTCAACGACGCCGCGGTGGCCGCTGGCGCCCCTGAGCACCTCATCGGCTGGATCGAGGCCCTTTCGCTCGAGAACACCCAGACCCTCATGGCCGACTCCGACATCATCCTGGCCACCGGTGGCCCGGGCATGGTCAAGGCGGCTTACAGCTCCGGCACCCCCGCCTTGGGCGTTGGCGCCGGCAACACCCCGGCCATCATCGACAGCACCGCCGACGTGCGCATGGCCGTCAACTCCATCATCCACTCCAAGACCTTCGACAACGGCATGATCTGCGCCTCCGAGCAGAGCGTGACCGTGCTCGACGACGTCTACGACGAGGCCAAGGCCGAGTTCGAGCGTCGTGGCTGCTACTTCCTCAAGGGCGAGGAGCTCGACAAGGTCCGCAAGACCATCATCATCAACGGCCGCCTCAACGCCCGCATCGTGGGCCAGCGCGCCGCGACCATCGCCGAGATGGCTGGCGTCGAGGTTCCGCAGAGCACCAAGATCCTCATCGGCGAGGTCGAGAGCGTCGACATCTCCGAGGAGTTCGCGCACGAGAAGCTGAGCCCCGTCCTGGCCATGTACCACGCCGCCACCTTTGACGAGGCCATCGCCAAGGCCGAGCGCCTCGTTGCCGACGGCGGCTACGGTCACACCAGCTCCCTCTACATCAACACTGCCGAGACCGAGAAGATGGCCCAGCACGCGGCGGCCATGAAGACCTGCCGCATCCTCATCAACACCCCCTCCAGCCAGGGTGGCATCGGCGACCTGTACAACTTCCACCTGGCACCGTCCCTCACTCTGGGCTGCGGCTCTTGGGGCGGCAACTCCGTCAGCGAGAACGTGGGCGTCAAGCACCTCATCAACATCAAGACGGTCGCAGAGAGGCGAGAGAACATGCTGTGGTTCCGCGTTCCCGAGAAGGTCTACTTCAAGAAGGACTGCATGCCGGTTGCCCTCGACGAGCTGGGCACCATCATGGGCAAGAAGCGTGCCTTCATCGTGACCGACACCTTCCTGTACAAGAGCGGCTTCACCAAGCAGATCGAGGCCAAGCTCGACGCCATGGGCATTGCCCACGCCTGCTTCTACGACGTTGCCCCCGACCCGACGCTGCAGTGCGCCGAGGAGGGCGTGAAGCAGATCAAGTCCTTCGAGCCCGACACCATCATCGCGGTGGGCGGTGGTTCCGCAATGGACGCGGCCAAGATCATGTGGCTCATGTACGAGCATCCCGAGGCCAAGTTCGAGGACATGGCCATGAACTTCATGGACATCCGCAAGCGCGTCTACACCTATCCGACGCTGGGACAGAAGTGCTACTTCGTGGCCATCCCGACCAGCTCCGGCACGGGTTCCGAGTGCACGCCGTTCGCCATCATCACCGATGCCGAGACCGGCATCAAGTGGCCGCTCGCTGACTACCAGCTGCTTCCCAACATGGCCATCGTCGACACCAACAACATGATGACCCAGCCTAAGGGCCTGACCTCCGCCTCTGGCGTGGACGTGCTCACGCACGCTCTCGAGGCCTATGTGTCCATCATGGCCTCCGACTACACCGATGGCCTGGCGCTGCGTGCCGGCGAGCTGGTCTTCAAGTACCTGGCCCGCGCCTACGACAACCCGAACGACCTCGAGGCCCGCGACCACATGGCCAACGCGAGCTGCCTGGCCGGCATGGCCTTTGCAAACGCCTTCCTGGGCGTCAACCACTCCATGGCACACAAGCTGGGCGCCTTCCACCACATCCCGCACGGCTGGGCCAACGCCGTCATCCTCACGCGCGTCATGCGCTACAACGCGGCTGAGCGTCCGACCAAGATGGGCACCTTCAGCCAGTACCAGTACCCGCATGCCAAGGCTCGCTACGCAGAGTTCGGCCGTGCCTGCGGATTCACCGGCGCCAACGACGACGAGGTCTTCGAGAACTTCATCGCTGGCATCGAGGAGCTCAAGGCGCATGTGGGCGTCAAGCCGACCATCGCCGCGTTTGGCGTGGACGAGCAGTACTTCCTCGACACCCTCGACGAGATGAGCGAGCAGGCCTTCAACGACCAGTGCACCGGCGCCAACCCGCGCTACCCGCTCATCTCCGAGATCAAGGAACTGTATCTGGACGCCTACTACGACCGTCCGGCATCGAGCTACGAGGACTAGTCGCATCCGCAGAAAGGGGATACCAAGATGAAGCTTCCCAGGGACAAGCAGGTCATCGTCGAGCGTCACAACAAGATCGTCTATGACTGCGGCGATACGGTGGTCAAGGTCTTCAACGGCAACAAGCCCGCTGCCGACATCTTTGCCGAGGCGACCAAGGTGGCTCGTGCCGAGCAGGCGGGAATCAACGTACCCGAGCTCGTCGAGGTGAGCAAGGCTGGCGTCAACTGGGCCATTTCCACCAAGAAGGTGGTGGGCACCACGCTGCGCGAGCAGCTCAAGGCCAATCCCGAGCGCGAGGACGAGATTCTCGACCAGCTGATCAGCCTCGAGCTCGACGTGCACGCCCACAAGAGCCCGCTGATGGGTCGCCAGAAGGATAAGCTCACCCGCATGATCAACGCCGCTGGCGATATCATCGGTGAGGCGCAGCGCTACGAGCTGCTCCACGCGCTCGAGGGCATGCCCAACCACTCCAAGCTGTGCCATGGCGACTTCGTGCCGTCCAACATCATCGTTCCCGAGGACGGCGGCGCGCCGGTCATCCTTGACTGGGCGCATGCCACCCAGGGCAATGGTGCAGCCGACTGCGCCATCACCTACCTGCACATCAAGCTCAATGGCGAGGACGACTTCGCCGAGAAGTACCTGCATCGCTACTGCGAGCGTCAGGGCTGCACGGTTGCCTACGTGCAGAGCTGGTGCTCCATCGTGGCCGCTGCCGAGCTCTCGCGCGGACGCGTGCACGAGCAGGACTTCCTGCTCAGCTGGGTCGACGTGGTCGACTGGGTGTAAAGCGTAGATAGCGTGACATCTGGGGACGCCTAGGGGACAGTCCCTTCGGTGCACCGGGGCGCAAGAGCTGTCCG
>JAGAVX010000162.1 GCA_017941705.1 Atopobiaceae bacterium | reverse complement strand
GCGCGCCAAGCCTGTCCCCCATGCACGCCCGTGTGCAGAGGTGCCTGTCCCCGATGCACGGGGCGGGCGAATGCGGCTAGCTCCAGGGGTCGCGCTCGAAGAGCGGCTCGCGCGGCGCAGGCCTATCCGAGTACGGATCGTATCCGTCGTCATCCTCGTTTGCAGCGCGATAGAACTCGCTCTCGGCATGCGTCCTCGTGGGATTGCCTGCCGCCCGCACAGCCGCACCCTTTGCCTCTACGCTCGCCTGCTCATCGCGCTCATTAGAAGGCCCAGTCATTTGAGGCCTTACCTCCTACCCTGTTGCACCGTGGCACACTTGCTTCCCGGGAACTGCCGTGCCACTGGCCCTATCCCTGGTTCTGGTCCTGATTCTGGTTTTGGTCCTTGATTTCCTTCTTGCCCACGTTCACCTTGGTCTCGGCGCGCGTATACACCTCTTGGTATGCGACGAAGCGACAGACGCTACCGCCAAACTTGCTCACGTCAGACGATGCGTACAGCCCCTCCTTTGCGCAGGTGGCCGACGCGCGGCGATTTCCGCCCTCGTCGACGATGACGATCGTCCAGGCAAGGTCGTCCATCTTTCCGCTTGCGCATGAGAAGGTCGCCGTTGACGGAGTCGTGCCCGCCGGAAGCGTGATGCTGGTGTTGTCACAGAAGTCGGCGAGGCCCTCAAAGCCAAATGCCTGGGCCAGGCCCTCGACCGCAGCACGATCATGCCCCTCGGGCACCTGCCATTGCGGCAGGTCAAAGCGCATGCCCGCGATGGGCACGCCCGTCGAGAGAACGTTGGACGAATCCTGCTCCGGCAGCGTGATGGAACGAATGTAGGGCTGCGACGAGAACGTCACCTTGCCGTTCTCGTCCGACGAGTACACGGCCAGCGCATTGCCGTTTGCGTCGATGAAGCCGTTGACAAAACCGTATCCCTCGCGTTGCAGGTAAGCGTCGGCGTCCTGCGACGAGTGCTTGAAGTACTCGGCAAGGTGCAACGGACTGCTCGGGTATGGAGACGAGACCTTCAACTGGACCACGGAGCCCTCGGGCACCGCCTCGCCAGGTCCAGGCACCGTCTCGACAACCGTACGGACCGTCTTGTCCGACGTCACGTACTCAACCTCGGGCACCAGCCCGGCAGCCTCAATCGAGGCCTTGGCACCTTCCTCAGTCTGATCGATAACGTCTGGGACAGTAAACGGACCAGCCACGACCAAGGTAATGCTCTCCCGCGAGACGAAGGCCTGACCTGCGGCTGGGTTTGACTCGAGGACGATTCCATCCGGCTCGCTCGAGGGGCGCGTCTGCGTCTCGATCAGCTCGGCGCCGGCATCCTGGAGCGCCGCCCGCGCCTCATCCTCGGTAAGGCCAACGACATCGGGCATTGTCCGATTGGTGGCGACCACAATGGTGACCTCGGTCCCCTCCGGAACGCGTGTGCCGGCATTGGGATTCTGAGAGAGGACTTTGCCAATTGCATCGTCGGCAGGCTGCGCCTCGACGCGAACCACAAAGCCCTTCTCAGCGAGCTCGCTTTCGGCGCTGCCCTGCGAGTCGCCAACCAGGCTGGGAACAGACTTACCACCCCACAACTCTAGGCCGTAGCTGAGCACGGCTCCTCCGCCACCCAGGACAATCGCCACAAGGAACAGCGCCAGCAGCGGCCGAAGCTTGCTCGTGCTGTTACCCTCGCCCGGAGTGCGTCCCCTGCGCGCACTGCGCTCGTAGGGATCACGACGCCAGCCCCGCTTGGACTTCTTCTCGGTAATGGTGTCAAAGTTCTCGGAAGCGGCGACGGTGTTGGATGACTGCGCGTCGTGGTCGTAGTCACGCGTGTTGCGCACGAACAGGTGGTCGTCACCTGCCTGCTTGGCACGCGGGCGCAGCACGGTCTCATCGACGGGAATGATGCCGGGAACGTTGCCTCCAAAGTCCCGCTTGATGGTGGGATGCTCATTCGCACCACCATCACCTGCGGAAGGATCTTCGCCCTCCGTCCCGTCTCCGGCGATCACGCGGGTCTCGCCGTCGATCATACGTGTCTCATCATCTGCATCGGAAGAGGGCGCGGCCTCCTCCTCTGGCTCCTCCGCCCTGTCCATGAGCACACGCGTCTTCTCTTCGATACGCTGGGCACGCACCGTCGGCAGCTGTCCCATCAGCTCCTCAACGGTCGAATCTATGTCGATGGTCGTCAGGTTGGCTCCACACGCGCTGCACGTCGTAGAGCCGTCGGCAATCTGGGTTCCGCAATGGGGACACCTCATGGCCAGCTCCTCCGTTTGAACTACATTTAGACGTCATTATAGAGCATGCATATAGGGTACGCCCAGACGGCATTAGGGTGCGCCTAGGGACAGTCCCTAGGCGCACCCTTAGGAAGACAAAGACAACAGTGGTCCCGTGCAGCCTGGTGCCGCACGGGACCAGCGATTGCCATCGAGCAGGTTCGTTACTCCACGACGTCGGGCTCTACCGGAGCGTCCGTCTCGGCAGCGCGTGCCGTCGCCGCAGGAACTGGGGTCGCCACGAGCGATGCCCCGTCCAGACCCACATCAACCAGCACGCCCTCGCCCTCGTGCAGCTTGCCGTCGATGATCAGGCCGGCGATGTTGTCCACCACCTGGCGCTGGATCAGGCGCTTGAGCGGGCGAGCGCCGTAGACGGGGTCCAGCCCGTCAAGGGCCAGCAAGCCAACAGCAGCCTCGGTGAGCTCGAGCGTGATGCGCTCGCGAGCAAGGCGCTCGCGCACGTCGCGCAGCTGGATGTCCACGATCTTCTCGATGTCGCTCAGGCCGAGTGCGTGGAAGACGACCACGTCATCGATGCGGTTGAGGAACTCGGGCTTGAAGGTCGCGCGCAGGGCGTCGTTGACCTGGCGCTGAACCTCGTCGGGATCGCTCGAGGCGTTGGCCGCCGCGATGAACTGGCTGCCCACGTTGGAGGTCATGATGATGATCGTGTTCTTGAAGCTCACCACGCGACCCTGACCGTCGGTCAGACGACCGTCGTCGAGTACCTGCAGCAGCACGTTGAACACATCGGGGTGCGCCTTCTCCATCTCGTCGAGCAGGATGACGCTGTACGGCTTGCGACGCACGGCCTCGGTGAGCTGGCCGCCCTCGTCGTAGCCCACGTATCCGGGAGGCGCGCCAATGAGGCGCTGCACGGAGAACTTCTCCATGTACTCGCTCATGTCGATGCGAACGAGGGCACGCTCATCGTCAAACAGGCACTCTGCCAGCGCCTTTGCGAGCTCCGTCTTGCCCACGCCGGTAGGCCCGAGGAAGAAGAAGCTGCCGATGGGACGATCGGGGTCCGAGAGCCCCGCACGGCTGCGGCGCACAGCGGCGGCAACGGCCGAGACAGCCTCGTTCTGGCCGATGACACGCTTGTGCAGCTCGTCCTCGAGATGCTTGAGCTTGTCCATCTCGCCCTGCATCATCTTGGACACCGGCACGCCCGTCCAGGCACTGACGACCTCGGCGATCTCCTCGGTCGTGACCTCCTCCTTGAGCACGCCGCCCGCCTGCTGCTTGGCGTCAAGCTCGGCCTGCGCCTCAGCGAGCTGGTTCTCGAGATTGGGAATCGTGCCATAGCGAAGCTCGCCGGCCTTGCCGAGGTTGCCGTCGCGCACCGCACGGTCGGCCTCGCCCCTTGCGTCCTCGATCTTGGCCTTGAGACTCTGGACGCGATCGATGGCGCCACGCTCGTTCTCCCAGTCGGCCTTCATGCCGTCAAGCTTCTCGCGCGTGATGGCGATGTTCTTGCGCAGGTGCTCGAGGCGCTCCTTGGAGGCGTCGTCCTCCTCGCGCATCAGCGCCTGCTCCTCGATCTGCATCTGCGTGAGCTGGCGGTCGACGGCATCGATCTCGGCCGGCATCGAGTCGAGCTCCATGCGCAGACGGCTTGCCGCCTCGTCCACCAGGTCGATGGCCTTGT
>JAGAVX010000161.1 GCA_017941705.1 Atopobiaceae bacterium | reverse complement strand
TCCTGAAGCGCAGTGACATAGCATCCCTCCCAACGAAAACGAGCCAAAGCCCGACAAACGGACTTGAGCCAACGGTGACAAGAACCATTGTTGGGGACGAGCTAAGGTGGCGAGACGTCTTTCTGAATTCGACTACGCTCTCGGTCGCACGAAAGTCGCAGCTAAGTCGCACCTCGGTTAAATCTATAAACGCTATGGTTATGCGCTTATTTGCTTTACTATTTGATTATTTAACTATGACAGGCACAAAAGAGGAAGCCCCCATCATGGTCGGCTCCCTCTGATTTGTTTTGATTATTTATTTGCCGTCAGCGGTCTGGCGCTGCGATTTCGCTAGATCACGACATCCGGGTCAATGAGCTGCCTCGACTCGCGCATCTCCCGCGCAAGTGACAAATATGCGTCAAGTCTGCGCCCGGCATAGCCTAGGTTGTCGGCGTGCTCGTTCACAGCACATCCCGGCTCATGCGTATGCGTGCAGTTACGGAAGCGGCATAGGGCCGCCTGACCCGCGATATCGGGAAATACCAATGCCAAGCCCCGCTCATGCCCGATGAGCGGCAGGCTGCGCAGTCCCGGCTCATCGACGATGACACCACCGTCGGGAAGGCTCACCATGCGACGCGCAACCGTCGTGTGACGACCCTTGTCATCGGACTCGCGCACCGCCCCCGTCTCAAGCACGTCGCGACCAAGCAGGGCGTTGAGCAGCGTCGACTTGCCTGCCCCAGACTCACCCAGCACGATAGCCACAACCCCGGGCGGCACGAGCGCATGCACCCCAGCTTCGCCAAAGGAAACCCCGCGGCCCTCGGAGGCCCTTCGCACGTCATCGGTCTCCGCATCCTCTGCGGCTCCCGCCATCGTCACGACCATGCGCAGGTCGTCCCCCAACACCTCGCGCAGAGCGTCGATGTCACGCGCCACCCCATCTGCCCCGGCTCGATCCGCCTTGCTCAGCACGACCGCCAGCTCGGCCCCGCAGTCGCGAACGATCACTGCCGAGCGGGCCACGCGGGAGAAGTCGACCTCACGATCACTGAGCTGCTGGACCACGATCACGAGGTCCACGTTGGCAGCAAGCGTCTGTCGCTCGCCACGATTGCTCCCCCGCCATCGGGCTATGTCGCTCTCGCGGGGCAGGATCTCCTCGATAAGGCCCATCTCGTGGCTCTGGGGACGGCGCGCACATACCCAATCACCCACGGCAACCCTATTGAAGTCGCCCTTGGTCAGGCGCGTCGCAAACTCCGCACGAAAGGTTCCGCCGTCTGTCACGACCGCAGGATACCCGCGGTCCAGACGCACGACGCATCCCAACACGAGCTCGTCAACGGGGCCTCCAGCGCTCTCAGCACGCGAACATGCCTCAGCGTAGGCCTGCCTCTGTCCATCGCTTGGGCTCAGCTCGTCAAATGAAGGCAGGTCCGTCAGCACCGACAGCGCCGGCAGCGAGTCAGTCGCCCTGATTGCGCGCATCTCGCGAACCCTACGCGCCTTGCCCTTCTTGGTCATGTCGCCTCCCCGTATCGGACTGGCACCCCTAACAGGTGTCACATCCATATTAGCGGCACAGAGGCCCCTGCAGGGTCACGAGACAGACCAAGCCCTTCCTCAGACGCGCGTTGGCAATAGCACTCTGACCCGCAAAAGGCCACTCGATTGGTCCGGCAATTGGCCTTCGGTCGGCCGCCCGAAACTCCGTCACAGCGGTCCTCCCGGCTCTGCCGGCCCCGCGCAAGGCACCAAAAAACCGGCGGCCCAAGGTGAGCCGCCGGATAATGGCAAATGGCGAGGTGTCCGCCTATGCGCTACTTCTCGATAGACCTCATGATGGCCTTGTAGATCTCGATGATCGGGATGATCGAGAACGCAAGGGCCATGGCGATGCCGTAGTGCGACATGTCAAGCTCGGCAAAGTTGAAGAGCTCGGAGAGCGGGGTCTCGATGACGATGTAGGTCAGCACCAGCGACAGGCCAAAGGCGCCCCATGCCCAGAAGTTCTGCGTGGGCAGAGAGAAGACGGAGCCGCGACGGCTGCGCATGTTGAGCGAGTGGAACATCTCGACCATCGAGAGGGTCAGGAAGGCCATGGTCATGCCGACGAGCGCGGGCTCGCTTCCTGCCTCCGCATAGCGCACGCCAATGAAGTACGACACGAGCGTGAGAACGGAGATGACGACGCCCTGGAAGAGGGTGTCGACGCCCATGCCGTTGGCAAAGATGCCGTCCTTGGAGTCACGCGGCTTGCGCTTCATGATGTCAGGCTCGGCAGCCTCCATGCACATGGCGAGTGCGGGCAGCGAGTCGGTGATGAGGTTGATCCACAGCAGGTGAGTGGGCTCGAGGATGGTGAAGCCGATGAGCGATGCCACGAACACCGAGATAACCTCGGCCAAGTTGGACGAGAGCAGGAACTGGATGGCCTTGCGGATGTTGTCGTAGATGCGGCGACCCTCTTCGACGGCGCCGATGATGGTGGCAAAGTTGTCGTCGGCGAGAACCATGTCAGCCACGCCCTTGGTGACATCGGTGCCGGTGATGCCCATGCCAATGCCGATGTCGGCCTTCTTGATCGACGGGGCGTCGTTGACACCGTCGCCGGTCATGGCCACGACCATGCCCTTCTTCTTCCAGGTGTCGACGATGCGGGTCTTGTGCTCAGGCTGGACGCGAGCGTAGACGCCGATGTCCTCGATGCGCGTGGCGAAGTCCTCGTCGGAGATCTTGTCGAGCTCGGCGCCGGTGATGGCCTGATCGCGGCTCTCGACGATGTCCAGCTCCTTGGCGATGGCCACGGCGGTGTCGATGTGGTCGCCCGTGATCATGACGACGCGCATGCCGGCCTCGTGGGCCTCCTTGATGGCAGGTTTGACCTCGGGACGAACCGGGTCGATCATGCCGCACAGACCGATGAAGACCATGTCCTTCTCGAGGTCGGCAGCCTCATAGCTGGCAGGGGCGGTCTTGCCGTGGTTCACGCGGGCTGCCGCCATGACGCGCCGCGCGTCGTCGGCCATGGCCTTGTTCTGCTCCATGATCTTGGCGCGAATCTCGTCAGTCATGGGAACGTCGCCCTCGGCGGTGTGGAACCTGTTGCAGCGGGCCAGCACCACGTCGGGGCCACCCTTGGTGTGCTGCACGTAGTCGCCCATGGGCGAGAGGTTGACGACGGACATCATCTTGCGGCCGGAGTCGAACGGCGCCTCACCCGCACGCGGGTTGGCGGCATCGAGGTCGCCCGAGATGAAGCCCAGCTTTGCGGCGTCGGCCACAAGAGCAGCCTCGGTGGGCTCGCCCACGGCCTCCTGAGCGGCCACGTCCCACTTGGCGTCCGAGCACATGGCCATGCAGCGCACCAGGCGATCGATGTCCTCGGAGTAGTGGCGCACCACCGTCATCTTGTTCTGGGTGAGGGTGCCGGTCTTGTCCGAGCAGATGACCTGCGTGCAGCCGAGCGTCTCGACCGCGTTCATCTTGCGGACGATGGCGTTGCGCTTGCTCATCTTGGTGACGCCGATGGAGAGCGCGATGGTCACGACGGCGACCAAGCCCTCGGGAATGGCGGCGACGGCCAGCGAGACGGCAACCATGAAGGTGTCGAGCACCAAATTCATGTCGTTGAAGAAGGCAAGTCCGCCGTTGCGGAACATGCCAACCAAAAAGACGACGGCGCAGATGCCCACGACCAGCTTGGTGAGGACGCCGGACAGCTCGTTGAGCTTGATCTGCAGCGGGGTGAGCTCATCGCTCGCCTGGGCGATGGCGTCCGCGATCTTGCCCATCTCGGTCTCCATGCCCGTGGCCACGACCACGGCGACACCACGGCCGTACACCACGGTCGAGCCCATGTAGCACATGTTCTTGCGGTCGCCCAGGGGCACGTCGTCGGTACCCGCAGGAAGTCCGAGGATCTTGGCGATCTTGTCGGCGGGAACCGACTCGCCGGTCAGCGCGCTCTCCTCGATCTTCATCGAGGCGCTCTCGATGATGCGGCAGTCGGCCGGGACGGCGTCACCGGCCTCGAGCACCACGATGTCGCCAGGCACGAGCTCGGCGGAGGGCACCGTGACCTGTCGGCCGTCGCGGATGACCTTAGACTGCGCGGCGCTCATCTCCTGCAGGGCGGCAAGCGCGTTCTCGGCCTGGTACTCCTGAACGACACCCAAAACCGAGTTGAGGATCACGACGAACATGATGATAAAGACGTCGGCAAAGTCAGCCTCGCCTTGCGCCATGCCCGTAACGGCCGAGATGATAGCCGCGATGATGAGCATGATGACCATGGGGTCGGCCATCATG
>JAGAVX010000160.1 GCA_017941705.1 Atopobiaceae bacterium | reverse complement strand
GGAGTGGGCCCGAACGCCAACCACACGCCGTTCGGGCCCACTCGTTTGCATTGCAAGGCCTCGCTCTCGACTGTGAGGGAGGGCATCCGGCGCACATCACTGCCGGCTAGTATGCGCCGCCTCCTCCGCCGCCTCCGCCGCCACCGCCGCCGGACGATGACCCACCACCGCTGCCGCTGGCACTTGCGGCGCTCGAGAAGCCACTGCTAAAGCTGCTCGCCGGAGAGCGCGAGCCCACTCCGGTGTCGCACCACATCCTTGTGGTGTAGAACCTGTCGTTGTCGTAGACCTGCGGAGCGGCAAGCTTGAGCTGCTTGATCACCTTGTCAGACACGCCAAGAAAGACCGCTGCCACCAGCAGACGATCCCAGAGCACCACGTCGTTTGGCACCGCCTCCTCCAGGCGTGTGAAGTCCTCGAGCCAGTTCTTGAGCGCCTTGAGCTTTGACCTGACCTCGATTCCCTCCGTCGAGATGGAGCGCTGTGCAAACAGGGCGACCATCAGCAGCGCAAACGTCACTGCGAGCACGATGGCCCGCACCAGCACCGCACCAAAGGCCCCCACCATCATAAGCGACGCCTCGGAGAAGACGAAGAGGTCGATGAAGGCAAAGAAGAGCGCCACGACGTTGACCACGGTAAGCGCGAGCATGGGGGTCGGAAGGTCACCGGAAGCATCCGCGTCAAATCCGCGTTCTTTGTAGCAGTCCTTCACCACGTCCTTCCACTCGTCGAGTCGTTTCTCGTAGTCCTCCTCGTCCTTTGAGGCCACACGCTTGAAGTCGGACATGCGCACGGTATTGCCAGGCCGCTCGTTAAGGTCATCGATCGCAGCCGCTCGGGCGCCCACATATCCAAAGGCAAGGTCGAGCGTCGCCTTGTCGATGGGATCGCTCAACGCCTGCGCGCGAGCCTCATCGAGCGTGAGAAGCCAGTCCTCCTCTTCCTTGGGCTTGCGGCCGAGGCGCTTGCGTAACGTGATCGTCTTCTGGAGCCCGATCACGCCCATGTCGGAAAGGCGCATGAGCGAGGCTGTGAAGTCGGGCCCGTCGCCACAGCCATTCGCATACACATAGTGCAGAATTGCCGGATGGTCGTCGGTGGGAACGTCTCTAAAGTACTTGTCGTCGAAGGAGGCCTTGTGTGAGCGCCGGTATCGCAACGTCGTGATGGCCGCCATCACGACGTTGAGCGCGGCAAGGATGCTATAGGCCCACTCCTTGACCATGGCGAAGGTGCCAGCCGTCTTGATGCGCCTGTTGGTCTTCTCGGCCCACTTCGCCTCCTCCGCAAGGATGTCGGCAAGCCGCTCGCCTTGCTGGAGTTTGGCCTCGGGCAGCCATTCAGCCGGAAACGCAGCGCGCACCTCGGCAAACTCGCCAGTCCGCACCTCGGGCATGGCCATCACCAACGTTCCGGGATCACCCGCCACGATGTCCTCCCACGCGGGCACGAGACCCGAAGGGACCTCGATGCTTCCCAGTGCCGACCTGTTATGCTGCCAGGCACGCAGGTTCTCGCCTGCGACGATGTTCGTCCCGGCAGGCGCCCCGGCAAAGGCAACGTAGCATTCCACGTTCTTTGACGGATGGTCCCACTCGTCACCGACGTACTGCCAGTACAGCTCTCCCGTGTCGCTCCACCTTCTCACGACGCCGTCGATCGTGTAGATGACGTAGAAGGTCGCATAGGTGTCGCTCTTGTCGTAGTGCACGTCCACACGGGTGCTTGAAGACGACTCCTTCATGGTCCAGACGCCCGGGGTCGTGTCTTTGGGGTTGGATGAGAAGCTGTACGGCACAAAGCTGCCGTTCTCGTCCTCCTCACCCGCCTCTTCGATGTGCACGCTGACGTCACCAAGCTCGCTGGAGCCGGTGTCGATGTCCCAGAAGAACCCATGGAAGTTCCCGTCAAGATCGAGGGTGCGCACTTCCGTAACCCGCATCTCGCCCGATGGCTCGACCCTGGCCCAGATCTGCGTAGAGGCGAGCTCATATTCCTTGTCGGCAAGGGCGAGCGAGGGTGTGAGCGCCAGGAGGCAGACCATCAGTACCGCTGCAAGCAGCAATCGCGCGACTCGCTGGATGGCCTTCATGTCATGACCCCTTTCGTTTGGCAATGTCACGGCATCACCATTGTACGGCCAGAGCCGTCACGCTGGACAGCCCTGGCTCGTGACACGAGGGCAAGCAGGCGCCTGGGACGGCCAGGCGACCACGTAGCTGCAGGCCCATAAAGAGGGGCCGCGTCGTACCCAAAGGAAAACGACACGGCCCGTTGCGTGCATCAATCTATGAGGTGCGCCATCGGCTAGCGTTCGCACTTCCAGAAGTGGGCCGAGAAGGGCTCGACCTCACTGCCGCCACCAAAGTCGTGGTCCTTGCCGGTGATGAGGTCCACCGCGCGGCCGCATTGGGCGTCAAAGTGGAAGGTATAGGGCTCGGCAGCGGCGTTGATGGCGACAAAGACGCGCTCGTTCTCGCTCTTGCGCTCAAAGAGCAGCTGCTGCGGACTGACCATGACCTCGCGGTACTCGCCCCAGCACAGCGCCTCGCTCTCGCGCTTTGCATGGGCGAGGGCGCAGATGTAGTCGGTCAGCTCGTTCCACCGCGGCGCAGCGAGGGCCGGGCGAAGCTCATGGTCACCATAGTGCTGCTCGCCCTCGATGCCCCACTCGCTACCGTAGTAGACGCACGGCACGCCGCACATGCCAAAGACGATGCCGTAGAGCGGGTAGAGGTGGCGCTTGTCCTCGAGCTTGGTCGCGATGCGCGGCACGTCGTGGTTGTCAGCAAAGTTGACCAGGTGACGTCCGGTGTACAGGTCCCAGGGATCGTTGCCGCTCTGGCGCTTCAGAGCGTAGGCGACCTCATGCATGTTTGCCGCGTTCATCGACGACCACAGCCCCTTGTACACCTCGTAGTTGGTGACCGTGTCGCACATGTCGTCGCCCATCCAGCGATTGTAGTCGCCGAACATCGTCTCGCCCAGAAGCAGGAACTTCTGCCCACGCTTGGCAGTGAGCTTGTTGGCCACGTCGCGCAGGAACGAGAGAAAGCCCTCTTCGAGGCAGTAGGCAACGTCCAGACGCAGGCCGTCGATGTCAAACTCGTTCTCCCACATGCGAATCACGTCAGCGCAGTACGAGTTGAGGTCAAAGTTGTTGTGATTGAGCTTTACCAGGTACGGCACTCCAGCCCACGTCTCGTACGAGAAGCCGTCGCCGTACTCGTTGTTCGAGCCCCAGTTGATGTTGAACCAGCCCGAGCACTCCGAGCCGCCCTTGCTCTCGAGCACGTCCTTGAAGGCCGGGAAGTCACGGCCGACATGGTTGAACACGCCATCAAGCAGGACCTTGATGCCCGCCGCATGGAAGGCGTCGACAACGGTACGCAGGTCCTCGTTGGTGCCCAGGCGGCAGTCGACGGTCAGGTAGTCTGTGGTGTCGTAACCATGCGTCAGGCTCTGAAAGACGGGGTTCAGGATGACGCAGTCGGCACCGAGCTTCTTGATGTGCTCGACCCAGCCGTCATCAACGAGCTTGAGGATGCGGTGCTCCAGCACCCCATCGTTCTCATGGGGGGCGCCACACAGTCCCAGAGGATAGATCTGATACAGGACGGACGTCTCAAACCAAGACATGGGTCCTCCTTGTCGTCGCAGTCAAATCGATTCGCATAAGGATACCCGAACGGGGGCGAAGCCGCCCTGTGATTGGTGCCACAGCATGCGATGAACAAGGTTGCTGACAATAGCTCAGCCCGCCCGCCACCTCGCCGGTGCAGCCAGGTGGCGGGCGGGCAAAAGGGCGTGCCCGGGACGACCAGAGTCGTCCCGGGCACGAAGGGAGGGAGGGACCGCATCGGGAAGCGTTTTACTCCTCGACGGGCTTCTTCCAGAGGGACAGAATCAGGGCGCCCACAACGGAGCCGGCAGCGATGGCGACGAGCCACATCGCAGGGTTGCCGATGACGGGGAGCACCCAAGCGCCACCGTGAGGCGCGGGGCTGTAGCAGCCGAACATCGCGGAGAGGCCACCAGCGATGGCGGAGCCGATAACGCAGGTCGGGATGACGTGCGCGGGGTCAGCCGCTGCGAACGGGATGGCGCCCTCGGAGATGAAGGACAGGCCCATGATGTAGTTGACCAGACCCGCGTCGCGGTCAGCCTTGCTCCACTTGTTCTTGAAGAAGGTGGTGGAGAGGGCGATCACGATGGGAGGAACCATGCCGCCAGCCATGCAGGCAGCCATGACGACCTGGCCGGGGCCACCCAGTGCGGCGTCAGCGAGCAGGCCGGTGGAGAAGACGTAGGAGGCCTTGTTGAACGGGCCGCCGAAGTCGATGGACATCATGCCGCCGACGATGGCGCCGAGCAGGACGATGTTGGCACCCTGCATGCCGCCCAGGAAGCTGTTCATGGCGGTGTTGATGGCGCCGAAGATCGGGTTGAGGACATACATGACAGCGCCGGTCAGAAGGATGCCGCATACGGGGTACAGCAGAATCGGCTTGATGCCCTCGAGGGAGTCGGGCAGGTTGTCGCAGGCCTTCTTGATGAAGTTGGTCAGGTAGCCAGCGAGGAAGCCTGCAGCCAGGGCGGCGATGAAGCCACCGGAGACGCACACGCTGCTGTCAAAGTCAGGAGCGGTCTGCAGGAAGGCGAAGTTGATGCCGGACTTGGCCATGAGGCCACCCACGACACCAGGGGCGAGGCCCGGGCGGTCGGCGATGGACATGGCGATGTAGCCAGCGAGAATCGGCAGCATCATGCCAAAGGCCTCTTCGCCGATCTTCTTGAAGAAGGCGGCGATGAAGGTGCTGGAGCCGTAGGCGCCGGTTCCGGCAGCGCCCATGTCGACCAGGAACGCAAGGGCGGTCAGGATGCCGCCGCCGATGACGAACGGGAGCATGTGGCTGACGCCATTCATGAGGTGCTTGTAGAGCTGGGAGCCGACGCTCTCGGTCTCGGAGCCGGCAGAGGCCTCCACGACAGTGCCCTCCTGCACGGGAGCCTCGTGGTTCATGATGATGTTGATGAGGCGCTCGGGATCGTTGATGCCAGCGGAGACGTTGGTGCTGTAGACCTGCTTGCCGGCAAAGCGGGCGCGGTCGACGTTCTTGTCGGCGGCGATGATGATGCCCTCGGCGTGCGCGATCTCCTCGGCGGTCAGGATGTTCTTGGCACCAGCGGAGCCCTGGGTCTCGGCCTTCAGGACGATGCCCATCTCCTGGGCCTTCTTCTCGAGGTTCTCGGCGGCCATGTAGGTGTGCGCGATGCCGGTCGGGCAGGCGGTGATGGCCAGGATCTTGGGCCAACCATCGTCGCTGGCGGCGCGGGCCTGCACCTGAGCGGCGGCCTTCTGGGCCTGCTCGAGGTCACGGGCAGCCTCGGCCTCGTCGATGATCTGCAGGAACTCGGTCGCGTCGTGGGCACGGCGCAGTGCATTGGCAAAGTCGGCATGCATGAGCAGCGCAGAAAGCTTGGCGAGCATCTCAAGATGCGTGTTGGCCTCGCCCTCGGGAGCCGCGATCATGAACATGAGGTCTGCGGGCTCGCCGTCCGGAGCGTTCCAGTCAACGCCGCCAGGAACGGTCATGGCCGCAAGGCCCGGCTGCTTGACAGCAGCGACCTTGGCATGCGGAATGGCGATACCGTCGCCGACTGCGGTCGAGAACTCCGCCTCACGGGCAAGAATGCCCTCCTTGTAGCCCTTCGGGTCATTGATGTTGCCGCTTGCGTCCTGCAGAGCGACAAGCTGGTCGATGGCATCCATCTGGCTTGAGGCGCTGGCCCCAACCTTGATGCCCTCCGGCTTGAGCAAGTCAGTAATCTTCATCGACTGCTCCCCTTTCCTTACCTTCCCCTACTACTCCTACACGATCCTTCTATGTTCACCCGACCATCGGTGGCCAGAATGAATCCGTTGTCTGGCTTTTACCGCTATCTGCGGGCCAAAGCCTCAATTACGTTTCCAGTTTCCCTCAGTGCGGGGTCTGAAATGCTGTCAGTAACAACAATTGCATCGTTAAATTCGGCAAACGTTACAAGTGCAATGCTGGAGAACTTGCTTGAGTCGCACAGGACATAGGGATGCTTGCTGTTTTCGATCCCAATCCGCTTGATGGCGGCCTCGTTGAACTCGGGCGTGGTGAACCCCGAGTCGATCCCCGCACCATTGGTGCCCCAAAAGCTGATGGTGAAGTGATAGCGACGAATGCTGTCAGCGGTCTCGGTTCCTACGAGGACCTCTGTCAGCGGTTTGACCTCACCTGCCGGCAGGAGCGTGCGGCAGCCCTTGGCCAGAAGCTTCTGGGCATGGGGCAGCGAATTGGTGAGATAGGTCGCATTCACCTCGGTGATGGCATCGACCAGACACTCGGTTGTCGTACCACCATCGATGAACACGAAGTCGCCCGGCTGGATGAGCGTCGCGGCGTAGTTGCCTATCGCCCGCTTCTCCTTGGCGTGAAGCTCCTTGCGACCCGACATCGACTGGTCGGTCGTGACGAACTCGGACGTGGACATCCTCGTTGCACCACCATGAACCTTACGCAGGCGCCCCGTCTTGTCGAGATGGAGGAGATCGCGACGAACGGTCGACTCCGAAGCATCCAGCGCTTCCATGAGTTGGCCGACGGTCATGACACCCTTGCTGTTGACCATATCAACTATCATCGACCAACGCTCTTCTGCGATCACGTAGCATCCCCTACCGTTATTGACCGTTTCTGAACCTTGAAAAGCAATATAGCACCAATTTCGGTCATTTACAACCACAAAACGAAGATTTTTGAGCGTTATTGTCTGATTGGCAGTTCTTTTCGTTCAATTACAGTCACACTCGCTCTTGTTCGGTCATATTTCGTCAACTGACGGTCGTGCATACAGAAGCGTGCCCCCGCCGACTCCTTCGAGTGGCGGGGGCACGCACCTGTCTTTGGATCCTGCACCGGCGAGTGCACCTGGCGCAACGCTACACGCAACTCGCAACCGCCTGCGCAACCACGTCGGCTACGGTCTTGTCGAGCGCGGAGGGGATAATGTGGTCAGCCGCAAGCTCATCGTCGCTCACGTGGCCGGCGATGGCATAGGCGGCCTTGATCTCCATCTCCTCGGTAATCTGCGGCGCACGCGCAGCGAGCGCACCCTTGAAGATGCCGGGAAACACGAGCACGTTGTTGATCTGGTTGGGAAAGTCCGAACGACCCGTCGCGACCACCTTCGCGCCGCCTGCAAGTGCGTCGCTCGGCATGATCTCGGGGATGGGATTGGCCATGGCAAAGACGATGCCGTCGTTCATGGTGGCCACCATCTCGGGCGTCACCAGCCCCGGCTGCGACACACCCACAAACACATCCGCGCCCTTGATCACGTCCGCAAGACTCCCCTGCTCGCCACGGACGTTGGAAATGCGCGCGAATGCCTGCTTTACCTCGTTGAGCCCGTCGCGCCCCTCATAGATGGCCCCGTTGCGATCGCAGGCGATCACGTTGCCAAAGCCCATGCGAATGAGCAGGGTGCCGATTGCCAGGCCGGCGGCGCCCGCACCGCTCATCACGATCTTGAGCTCGCCCATCCGCTTTCCCGTCAGCTTGACGGCATTGAGCAGGCCGGCTGCCGTGACGATGGCCGTGCCGTGCTGATCGTCGTGGAAGACGGGAATGTCGCACAGCTCCCTAAGGCGCCGCTCGATCTCAAAGCAGCGCGGAGCCGCGATGTCCTCGAGGTTGATGCCCCCAAAGCTCTTCGAGATCAGGTAGATGGTGCGTACCGCCTCGTCCACGTCGTGGGTGTCGATGCAGATCGGAATCGCATCAACGCCGCCAAACTCCTTGAAGAGCAGGCACTTTCCCTCCATGACCGGCATGCCCGCCGCGGGACCGATATCCCCAAGGCCAAGGACCGCCGTGCCATCGGTGATGACGGCAACGAGGTTGCCCCTGCGTGTCAGCTCCCAAGACTTCTGATAGTCGTCATGAATCTCCCTGCACGGCTGCGCCACGCCAGGGGTGTAGAGCAACGCCAGGTCGTCATTGGTCTGCGCGGTCGCGCGCGAAACCACCTCGATCTTGCCGCGAAGTCGCTCGTGCAGCGCCAAGCTGCGGGCACTGATATCGTCCATGTCCACTCATCTCCTCATCGTGTGCCGCCCGGATGCATCACAAGGCGGCCTTGGTACGCCAGGCGCTGGCTACACCATCTCCTCGGGCTTGAATATCTCATCAAAGCGTTCCTCGGTCAAAAAGCCAAGACCGACACAGGCCTCCTTGAGGCTCGTCCCCTCCTGATAGGCCTTGTGCGCGACCCTCGCCGCGTTCTCGTAGCCGATGTAGGGGTTCAGGCAGGTGACCAGCATCAGGGAATTGTGCAGGTTGTGATGCATACGCTCGCGGTTGGCGACGATGCCGCACGCACAATGCTCGTCAAAGGAGCGGATG
This sequence comes from Atopobiaceae bacterium, assembly GCA_017941705.1. Classification (GTDB taxonomy): domain Bacteria; phylum Actinomycetota; class Coriobacteriia; order Coriobacteriales; family Atopobiaceae; genus UBA1367. The sequence goes on along the minus strand of JAGAVX010000160.1, from coordinate 1,282 downwards.
GCATCGGCGAGCAGGCGCACCGATTGCAGGTAGTTATAGGCAATGACCGGCATGAACACGTTGAGCTCGAAGTTGCCCTGGCTTGCCGCAAAGCCGATGGCTGCGTCGTTGCCCATCACCTGGACGGCAACCATCGTAACCGCCTCGCACTGGGTGGGATTTACCTTGCCCGGCATGATCGAGCTGCCGGGCTCGTTCTCGGGGATGGCAATCTCGCCCAGACCCAGGCGCGGACCGCTGGCCAGCCAGCGCACGTCATTGGCGATCTTCATGAGGTTCGCCGCGAGCGCCTTGATGGCACCGTGGCTAAAGACCAGCGCGTCCTTTGACGTGAGCGCATGGAACTTGTTGGGGTCGGTCAGGAACCGCTCGCCCGTCTCCTCGCTCACCTTGCGCGCCACCAGCTCGTCAAAGCCCTCGGGCGCATTCAGGCCCGTACCGACCGCCGTGCCGCCCAGCGCAAGAAGCCTGAGGTTGGCAAGGGAGTCGCGAACCTGGCTCGCTCCCGTCTCGACCAGACCACGCCAGCCATGGATTTCCTGGCTGAAGGCAATGGGCACAGCATCCTGAAGGTGCGTTCGCCCGCTCTTGATCACGCCCTCGTTCTCTCGCTCCAGGCGCTCGAATGTGGACGCGAGCTGCTCGCATGCCGGCAGAAGCTCTTGCGTGACCGCAAGCACTGCCGCCACATGCATGGCCGTCGGGTAGGTGTCGTTGGAGCTCTGCGAACGGTTGACGTGGTCATTGGGGTGAATCGGGCCCTCGAACTCGATGCCCCGCTCGGTCGCGAGCTGGTTTGCGCGCGTGGCCAGGACCTCGTTCATGTTCATGTTGGATTGTGTGCCCGAACCCGTCTGCCAGACCTTCAGGGGGAACTGGTCGGCATGCTTGCCAGCCAGCACCTCGTCGCAGGCATCGCCAATCAGCCCGGCAATGCGCTCGTCAAGCACGCCCAGACTGGCGTTTGCCTTGGCAGCCGCGACCTTAACGTGGGCAAAAGCCCGAATGATCCCCTCGGGCTGGGTCTCGGTGCCAATGCGGAAGTTCTCGTAGGAACGCTGCGTCTGGGCGCCCCAGAGCGCTTCGGCGGGAACGCGCATCTCCCCCATCGAATCGTGCTCTATACGATACTCGGCCATCAGGCTCCTATCTTTAAGTCGTTGCATTCTTAAGCCTTTTATCGAATGCTTATGGATGCAATGCAGATTCTGGCGGGCAGGGTTGCCGACCATTTCGGTGAGAGCCTTGCTTCTCGTAAAGGAGTCTGGCAACCTGCCCCATC
>JAGAVX010000159.1 GCA_017941705.1 Atopobiaceae bacterium | reverse complement strand
TGCCGCCGTCGCATCCACGATGCGCCCCATTGCGCCCAAAAGCATTCGATATTCGGCTGTCAAAGTGCGTTGATCGGGTAAATCTACTCAGCTTCGAAAAACTTCGGATTATCCCTTGACTTCATATAGCTGGTCTCCTTTGGTGACCAAAAATGTATATAACCGTCGTCTGTTCATGCATATTCTTATCACAGAAGTGCGCAATTACAAGTACTAACTTATATGTATTGCAAACAATTGACATACAGATGCATAAGGACGAACGATTGCTCGTGTATAAGTTCGTCCTTGTACGCACGGCCAAAGTGGCAAGCGGGCCTGAGGGATTGCTCGGCACGATTGATTAAGAACGGCATCCATCTGCATAGCGTATGTGACCCAGCCACCAAACGCGAGGCCATTGGGCGACAGGATGATCTTAGCTCGCCAAGCGCAGACGCTTGTTCGCGAGCGCGGAGCCGCGTCCATGGCTCACAGAGGCGTCACTGGCACAACCTCACCGATTGCGTTACCTAAAATGCCGAATATGCAGTACCATTCGATGTACTGGCATGATTTGGCGAGGCAAACCTGTCGTAGTATGGATTGCATTGGAAGAATCATGCACAAGATTCTCACTACGGGCATGAAAGAGTGAAGGATTATCCATGACTAGCGTTCGTTCTGACAATCGTCGTCGTTCAACGAGCTCAAACCGACAGCGGAAGGCTCGCACAAACAGCGACGGTCGCAAGCCGCTGCAAGGCCGCGACACGGGCTACCGGGTAGGTAGCAGCAGGAGGCAGACCACCTCACGCAGCATCAACCCTCGTCTCATCATTGCGGGCGTCGTGGGCATCCTGCTGGTCATAGCCCTCGTCTTTGGCATCAGCAGCTGCGTGAAGGGCTGCAGCAAGTCAAGCAAGAGCCAGGAGAAGGAAAAGACCGAGCAGGTCAACCCGGACGACAAGCGCGTGGCCTATGGCGTGTCCTCCGAGGACACGGCAAAGCTGGGCGCCATCCTGGACCGCAACGAGGCGTTTGCCACAATTGCGAAGAACGCCGACAAGATCACGGACAGCCGCCTCATCGACCTTGCCATCAACGAGCCTGACGCAATCGAGTTCGTTGCCAACTCGATCAAGAACGACGGCAGCACCCAGGCCTACGGCGAGTCGGTGACGCAGGGCGAGTATCCCCAGCTCTACACCTTTGATTCGCGTTGGGGCTACATGCAATACGCTGACGGCATTCTGGGCGTAACCGGTTCCGGCCCTGTCGCGCTGTCGATGGCGTCCATGGGCCTTTCGGGCAAGAACAACTATGATCCTGCCACGATTGCAGAAGCCATCACGTCCGCCAAACTCGCCAACGGGACCACCGGCATGGACGACTCGTTCCTCTCCAACCATGCATCCGATGCTGGCCTTTCGGCGACAAGCGTCGAGGCTTCCTCCGACGGCGTCTACACCCCCATCGCAGACAGCGAGCCCGTCATCATCAAGCTCAAGGCTGATTCCGGCATTGGGTCGTCGCTTGCGCACTGGGCACTCATCACCCAGCTCAACTCGGACAACTCGGTCAACGTCTACGACCCCACGTCTGTGGCAGCCTCTTCGCACTCATGGTCGCTGGGCGCCATCACCAGCAAGACCGATACGGCCTATGCACTCAGCGCGAGCTCTGGTTCGGGTAGCTCGAGCGGCGATGAGTACGAGAGCGGCTATGATGACGAATCGGCCAGCGATGAGTACAGCAGCGACTACAGCGGATAAGCCTGCACTCTCATAGCACTGCTTGAGTGGGTCCGGGAGCATTTCTCGGACCCACTTCTTCGTGCATCGGGGACAGGCACCAATGCACACGGCCGTGCATCGGGGACAGGCACCAATGCACGCGACAGCCAAGGGAAAGGGGCCCACGATCATTGATCGCAGGCCCCTCGCTCAAGGCGACTTCAGTATGCCCGGCAAGTCTTACGCAAAGATCTCCTCAGCGGCGGCGCGCAGCTTGGCCTCGATGGCCTCGGCGTCAGCGCGGGTGGCACCCTTGGCAAACAGGTAAGCCTTGATCTTGGGCTCGGTGCCAGACGGACGGAAGATGATCTTGTTGTCGTCCTCGAGCTGGCACTCGATGACGTTTGCGGGCGGCAGGTACTGCGGGTCCTCCTTCTGCAGGCCAGAAACGCGCGGCATCTCGGGGCCGGTTGCAAAGTCGGTCATGCCAACCACCTTGAGGCCGGCGATCTCAGCCAGAGGCTCCTCGCGCAGGCTCTTCATCAGGGCAGCCATCTTGTCAGCACCGGCGGCACCCGGGAAGCTGGCGTTGACGATGCCGTTGATGTAGTAGCCGTACTTCTGGTACAGAGCGTCCATGGCCTCATAGAGGTCCATGCCCTTGGAAGCGTAGTCGGAAGCCATCTCGACGCACATCTCGACGGCCACGATGGCGTCCTTGTCACGGGCATGCGTGCCAACGAGGTAGCCGTAGGACTCCTCGAAGCCCATAAGGTAGCGATCCTCCTCGCCAGCGTCCTTGAGCTGATCGATCTGGTCGCCAATGTACTTGAAGCCGGTGAGGACGCGACGGAGCTCGAAGCCCTTGTCCTTGGCCAGTGCGTCCGGCATGGTGGAGGACACGATGGAGGTGACGGCGACCTTCTCCTTGGGATCCTCGCCGTTGGCCTCGGCCATCTTGATGAGCCAGTCCATCATCAGGACGCCCATCTCGTTGCCGGAAAGCAGCTTGTACTCGCCGTCATGCGGAATGGCGGTGCCCATGCGGTCGGCGTCGGGGTCGGTAGCCACGACCAGGTTGGGCTTGACCTCCTCGGCGAGCTTGAGGGCGAGCTCGAGGGCAGCACGGAACTCGGGGTTGGGATAGGTGCAGGTCGGGAAGTGGCCGTCGGGGTTGGCCTGCTCGGGAACGACGGAGACCTTGTCGACGCCGATCTCCTTGAGGATCTTGGTGACGCACTCCATGCCGGTGCCGTTGAGCGGCGTGTAGACGACGGAGTAGGACTCGTCAGCCTTGAAGCCAGGAACGGAGACCTTCTTGACGGCGGCGATGAAGGCGTCGACGACCTCGTCATCGATCCAGTTGATCATGCCGTTGGCCAGGCCCTCGTCAAAGTCCATGCAGTCGAGGCCAAAGAAGTCGGCGGCGGCGATGTTGGCGCTGATCTCGGCGGCAGCCTCGTCGGTGATCTGGCCACCGTTGTCGTTGTAGACCTTGTAGCCGTTATAGGCTGCGGGGTTGTGGGAGGCGGTCAGCACGATGCCTGCGGAGGTGCCGAGGTGACGCACGGCAAACGACAGCGTGGGAACGGGCTCGATGCGCGGGAACAGGAAGACCTTGACGCCGTTGGCAGCCAGGATGCCGGCAGCGACCTTCTGGAACTCCTCGCCCTTGAGGCGGGAGTCACGGGCGAGAGCCAGCGTGGGGTTCTCGTAGTGGGCGTTCAGATAGTCGGCGACGCCCTTGGTGGCCTGGCCCACGACGTACTCGTTCATGCGATTGGTGCCGACGCCCAGCGTGCCACGCAGGCCGGCGGTGCCGAACTCGAGGCTGCGATAGAAGGCGTCAAAGAGCTTCTCCTCGTCATTGGCGGCGATGAGGGCGTCCAGCTCCTCCTTAAGATCGGGAATGGTGCACTTCTCGGCCCAAAGATCGATAGTGGCCTGAACCTTGCTGTCCATACGGCTTCCCTTCGTCTCGACGCGCGGCCATACCCGCGCATTTACATGCATGCTCTGATGATAGCCAGTGCTTACTCCTTCTCATTCATCCAAATGGTCGAAGGGCATGCAAAAGCGGCGAGAGGGAGTGTTGCTCGCACGCACGGCCACCTTTTGCGCATGCGGCCCAATGCGGTGCGGGTTTTGTCTGGTGACCGAATTGTCCTGCTACCATGAATGACACCTCTGACCCCATTCGTAAGGCCTTTTGCTATGGAATTCTTTGCCACCTGCCCAGCGGGATTCGAACGCCTCCTCGCAAACGAGTTGCAGACCATGCGCGTTCCCCACGTTCGACCCCTCAAGGGCCAAGTCTCTTTTGAGGGAACGGTCGTCGATGCCTATCGGGTCTGCCTTTGGTCGCGCCTTGCCTCACGTGTGATTGCCGTAGTCGCCCGCGGAGGGGCCCGCGATGCCGACGAGCTATACGAGACGATCGGCAACGTCGCGTGGGAGGATCACCTTCCTGCAGGCGCAACGTTTGCCATCGGTGCACGGGGAACGAACCAGCAGCTGCGCAACACTCAGTTCGTGGCGTTGCGCACCAAGGATGCCGTCTCGGATCGGCTGTTGGCACGTACCGGAGCCCGTCCTGTCACGGATACCACAAGTCCTGACCTGCACATCGAGGCGCGCATCTCTCGCGACCGCGTCACGGTCGGCATCGACCTGTCGGGCGAGCCCCTGTTTAGGCGTGGGTACGAGACGGCTCGTGGCGCCAAGTCACCGCTCCCCTCGCTGCGTCCGGACTATGCTGCGGCCTTGCTCTCGATGGCAGGCTGGTCTCGCGTGTGCAAGGAGGATCTCCCCACCGTCGTCATCCCCTTCTCGGGAAGTGGGACACTCGCCGTGGAGGCCGCCGCATGGGCACGCGGCCAGGCGCCCGGCCTGCTGAGGGGACGATGGGGGTTCGAGGGCTGGGCCCAGCACGACGCAGATGCATGGAACGACCTTACGGGCGAAGCGCGTAATGCTGCCAATGGCACGTGCGGCGTACGGCTTGTCCTTTCGGACACGCGGGCAGGCTACGAGGCGGCCGCTCGCCAGGCATTGCGGGCGGCAGGCATCGACCTCGAGCCGCTCCGGCTAGCTGACTGTCCCTCGCTTGCCGAGGAAAGCATCCCGGTGGCGCTCTGCGCGGACCTGTCCTGGGTCGATGCGGAATCCCTCGCCGACAAGGCGGCAACCATCGCCCACCTCTCGGGCGGCGTCGCACGGTTGCCCAGCCAAACCATGGCCGCCGTTCTCACGAAGGACCACCTGACCGATCTCGTTTTGGGTAAGCCGGGCTTTGCGCTGGACGTCATCGCGGGCAAGGATGACGCAAGCATCCGGTCGTACGGGTCCCTTGACCAGGCTGCGACCAAGCAGGTGGAGCTCGCCGGCAAGGGAACCATAGACGTTCTCGTTCCCGCCAGCGACCAGTTTGCCAGGAGAATCGCGAAGGTCTACCGACAGCGGCGCAAGTGGGCTGCGCGCGAGGACGTGAGCTGCTATCGCATCTACGATGCGGACCTCCCCGACTACGCCGTATCGATCGACCTGTTCGAGGGATCGCAGACGCCTGGACGTTGGCTGCAGATCTACGAATACGCACCGCCAAAGGAGGTCGACCAGGACCTCGCAACCGCACGCCTGCTCGATGTGCTCGCAATCGCACCAGCCGTCCTCGACGTCAAGCCGCAAGACACCTTCGTGCGCGTGCGAACCAAGGCACGCGGCGGCTCGCAATACGCAGACGAGGCGCGGCACCCGGCAAAGCAGCGGCCGGGACGCGGGGCCTCGGGTCGCCCAGCCCTGCCCCCAGGCGCCCACTTGGTCGACGAGGGCGGCCTCACCTTTGAGGTCAACTTCTCCTCGCGCCTCGACTGCGGAATCTTCCTCGACCATCGCGACACGCGGGCGATGCTGCGTGAGATGGCCAAGCAGACCAAGGGCTCCAAACGCTTCCTCAACCTGTTTGCCTACACAGGCTCTGGCACCTGCTATGCGGCTGACGGAGGAGCGCGCCACACAACGACGGTCGACCTCTCGCGTCCCTCTCTCGACTGGGCTCAGCGCAACATGGAGCGCAACGGGTTTGTGGGCAAGGAGCACGAGTATGTGCAGGCAGACGTGCTGGCGTGGGTCAGCGAGCAGCGCCATACCAAGAACCGCTGGGACCTCATCTTCTGTGACGTCCCGACGTTCTCGAACTCCCAACGCATGAGGACGTCCTCGTTCGACGTCCAGCGCGACCACGCCGAACTGCTCATAGGCGTCTCACGCCTGCTCACGCGGGACGGTACCTGCGTCTTCTCGTGCAACCTACGCACGTTCAGGATCGACGAGGCTGCCCTCCTAAAGGCCGGCGTCGCGGTCGAGGACATCACCGCCCAGACCATCCCCGAGGACTTCTCGCGAAACCCACGCATACACAAGTGCTTCCTTGTGCGAAGGACCCCACGCGCATAGCATCGGCAGACGTGCATCGGGGACAGGCACCATTGCACGCTTGCGTGCATTGGGGACAGGCACCATTGCACGCTTGCGTGCATCGGGGACAGGCTCGAAAGCCGGTCTAGTTGAAGCATGCATGCAGACGGCACCCACTCGCATGCCCGCACACACGCAAAGTGATAGATTACTTGAGACGAATCTTTAGGCGTCCTTTATTTTTCTATCGGCTTTTCTTTATTTCGTGTGGTAGGAGCATCAATGAGCGATTCTACAGCCACCGCCTCCCCTCAGGAAGGATCACGGTCGCACACCTCAGACATCCCCCTTAGCGCGGCCATGATGTTGGTCACCCTGGGTGTCGTGTATGGCGACATCGGCACATCACCCATGTACGTGATGAAGGCGATCGTCAACGGCAACGGTGGACTCCCATCGGTGACCGAGGAGCTCATCCTGGGAGCCCTCTCGCTGGTCATCTGGACCATTACGCTCGTCACGACCGTCAAGTACGTCATCGTGGCCATGCGAGCCGACAACCATGGCGAAGGCGGCATCTTCGCCCTCTACAGCCTGGTTAAGCGGGTCAGGCGCTGGCTCATCCTGCCTGCCATGGTCGGCGGCGCGGCACTGCTCGCCGACGGCATCCTCACACCGGCAGTCACGGTCACCACCGCCATCGAGGGACTGCGGTCGATCCCCTTGGGCTATCGCCTCATCGGCGATGACCAGATGAAGGTCGTCGCCATCACCATCGCCATCATCTGCGTGCTGTTCTTCATGCAGAAGGCGGGTACGTCCAGCATCGGCAAGCTCTTTGGCCCCATCATGACGCTCTGGTTCCTGTTCCTGGGAGGCGCGGGCTTCGTGCACTTCATTGGAAACCCCGGCGTTCTGCGTGCCCTCAACCCCCTGCGCGGCCTCATGTTCCTCGCCTCGCCCAACAACCATGCGGGACTGCGCATCCTCGGCTTCGTGTTCCTGTGCACCACCGGCGCAGAGGCCCTGTACTCCGACATGGGTCACGTGGGCAAGAAGAACATCTACGTGACCTGGCCGTTCGTCAAGGTCTGCCTGATCATGAACTACCTGGGACAAGGCGCCTGGTGCCTGGCGAACGCCAACAACGCCGAGCTCGCAAGCCTGCCCAGCCTCAACCCCTTCTACCAGATGCTTCCCGAGGGAATGCGCCCCTTTGCCATCCTGCTCTCGACCGTGGCCGCCATTATCGCGTCCCAGGCGCTCATCACGGGCTCGTTCACGCTGGTCTCCGAGGCAACGCGCCTCGACCTGATGCCGCACATGAAGATCGACTACCCCTCCGAGACCAAGGGCCAGCTCTACGTTCCTCTCGTGAACAACCTCATGTGGGTGGGCTGCATCTTCATCGTGCTGCTGTTCAAGACGTCTGGTCGTATGGAAGCGGCCTACGGCCTTGCGATCACCGTCACGATGCTCATGACGACCACGCTTCTGGTGAGCTATCTTTCGGGCGTGCTTCGCAAGCCGCTGCTCGCCATCGTGTTTGCCCTCGTGTTCGGTGCCATCGAGCTCTCGTTCTTCATCTCCTGCTGCACGATGTTCTTCGATGGCGGCTACGTGATGATCATCCTGTCGGCCGCACTCGCATACGTGATGTACGTCTGGAGACGCGGCACGGCGATCGAGCGCACGCAGACCGTCTACCTTCCCATACGCGACTACCTCGACCAGCTCTCACGCCTTCGCGACGACAACACGCATCACGTACGTGCCGACAACCTGGTCTTCCTCACCAACGATTCGTCCGCCGACCTGCTCGACCGCGACATCCTCTACTCGATTCTGGACAAGCGTCCCAAGCGTGCCCGCACCTACTGGTTCATCAACGTGCACGTGACTGACGAGCCCTACACCAACACCTACACGGTAAACACCTTTGGCACCAACTTCGTCTTCAAGGTGCAGCTGCAGCTAGGCTTCAAGGTCAACCAACGCATCAACACCTATCTGCGCCAAATCGTCGCCGACCTCATCGAGAGCGGCGAGCTGGCCCCGCAACCGCGCCCTTACTCGATCTATCGCAACCCGGGCAATGTGGGCGACTTCCGCTTCTGCATGCTTCGTAAGGTGCTGGCACCCGAGTCCAACCTCTCTCCGCGCGACTACCGCACGATGAATGCCAAGTACGCGATCCGCAGCAAGTGCGGCTCTCCCGACCGCTGGTACGGCCTCGAGAACTCGTCGATCATCTTCGAGACGGTCCCCCTGTTCTCAAAGGTCAAGCCAGCCACCACGCTCAAGCGCATCCCCTCGAGCGACGCCAGCGACCCGCTGCACGCCAAGCGCAACGTCGCGCGCCCGCGCGTGGAGGAGGATGTGGACATCTTCTCGGCAGACATGGTGCGTGAGCGCGAGACCTCGCTCAGGGAAGCCGCAGAAGACCTCATCGGCGGAAACACCGCGCAGTTTGACGCACTCAAAGACGATGAGGAGGGCGAGGAAAGCTAGGAGACATGCCCGGCGATATGCCGATCCCGTAAGCCTTCGCGAGAAACGAGCGCCCCGATCCACACGGATTGGGGCGCTCGTTCAAGATGCCTGACGCACAGTGCTAGTAACGGTCCTTGAGAGGCACGTACTGCATGTCCTCCATATAGGAGTTGTATGCGGGACGGATGATGCGCGCCGACCCATAGAGCTCCTCCATGCGGTGTGCGGCCCAACCCGCCATGCGCGCGATGGCAAAGATCGGCGTGAACATGTCCTGCGGGATGCCCAGCATCTCGTACACGAAGCCCGTGTACATGTCGATGTTGGTGCTGATCGGCTTCTTGATGCCGCGGACGCTGCGCATGAGCTGCGGGCCAAGGCGCTCCACGCGCTTGATGAGCTCGAGCTTGTCCCCCTGACCGCGCTTCTCGGCCAGATTCGCCGCATACTCGCGGACGATCTCGGCGCGCGGGTCGGTCATGGTGTAGACGGCATGCCCGAGGCCGTAGATGAGCCCCGTGCGGTCGAACGCCTCGCGGCGCAGGATGCGCTCGAGATAGGCACCGACCTCGTCGTCGCTGCCCCAGTCGCCGACATGCGCGGCGATGTCGTCGATCATCTCCCCCGCCTTGTAGTTGGCCCCACCGTGCTTGGGCCCCTTGAGCGAGCCCAGGGCCGCCGCGTAGGCAGAGTAGGCGTCGGTGCCCGATGAGGACAGGACGCGGGTGGTGAACGTCGAGTTGTTGCCGCCGCCGTGCTCGGCGTGGAGCATGAGCATGACATCGAGCAGCATGGCCTCGTCGTGCGTGAAGCCCTCGTCGCCGCGCAGCACGTCGAGGATCGTCTCGGCCATCGAGTAGTCCTCCTGCGCGGGCGGGACGACGAGCTTCTCGTTGTTCTCGTCGGCGGCGTAGGCAGCATGGGCGATGCTCGCCACGCGGGGCCAGCGCCCGAGCAGCGAGAGCGCGATGTCGACCTCGTGAACCGGGGAGGTGTCGTCGGGGGTGGGGTCGAACGCGTAGAGCAGCAGCGTGGCGCGCTGCAGCACGTTCATGATGGAGCGGCTGTACGTGACGCGCGGGAACAGGGCCAGGTAGCCCTCGGGCAGCTGGCGCCTCGAGCCGATGCGCGCCCTGAAGTCGTCCAGCTCGGCGACGCTGGGGAGCGCCCCCGAGAGGAGGAGGTACGCGACCTCCTCGTAGCCAAAGCGGTTCTCGCGCTGCGACGCCTCCACCAGGTCGGCGATGTGGTAGCCGCGGTACTTGAGGTCGCCCTTGTCGGGGATGACCTTCCCGTCGACCTTGTTGTAGCCATGCACGTTCGAGATCGTCGTCAGGCCGACCAGCACGCCGGACCCGTCGGCGTTGCGCAGGCCGCGCTTGACGTCGTAGCGCTTATAGAGCTCGGGCGGCACCTTGTCCACACGGTTCATGCCGTCGTAGAGCTGCTCCGAAACAGGCGGCATGCCCAATCCGACCGAAGGCATGGGGTAGGCGTCGACGATATGGCTCAGGGCCGACGTCTCGCTGCGATTGAGAAGGCGAAAGTTGCGCTTGGGGCGTTTGTTCTCTGCCATGAAGCTCCTCATCCTAGAGGCGGTACATGAACTTGAAGACCTCCTCACGCTGAAGCGTGATCTGTACGCCGAGGTCGCCAGAGAGCTCGGAGAGCTCGTTCTGCACTGTCGTGAAGTCCGCGTTGCAGGCAGCCATGTCAACCAACATCGTCATCGTGAAGATGCCCTGCAGGATCGTCTGCGAGATGTCGAGGATGTTGATGCTGTGGTTGGCAAGCGCGCCGGTTACCGCCGCGACGATTCCCGGCCTGTCGCTACCCAGCACGGTGATGATCGCGCGATCGTTAGGCGCATCGGAAGAAGGTGCCATGATTGACCTCACTTGTTGCATGCTTTATTACGTAGTTTGGCAATTGTACCGAATGGTGCGAGTCTCCCCCGTACCGTCACACGCTTGAGCGCAGATTGAAACAGGACGTGCCCCTCGCGGCATGCCTCACACACACCGATACCTCGGCGCGGCTTGTGATCGAAACGGCTCACCTGACACGTCGCAAGAGCCGTCACCCATGCGCACGGCAAACGGCTCAGGGTGATGGAACGGCCCCCGCTGAATCGTTGGCACCACGAAGGTGGGACGATGCCTTAGTTAAGGGAGAAGTCGCCGTCACCCTGCTGCTCAAAGAGAGCACGCACGTCCTCGGGCGTGATGCCAAGAGCAATGGCAAGCTCGGAGAGCGACCGTTCGCTCGCCTGCTTGAGGATGCGCTCATACACCACAGGAGGCTTCTTGTTGCGCGCACGAACCTCGGCGATGCGCCTGCGGAACGTCTTGACCACACGGACGGAGTCCCTGCAGGTGCCACGGCGAATCTTGTTCTTGAAGTGCTCCTCCTCGAGCGCGACGCTGCGCTCGGTGAAGTCGTCGGTGTCCATCTGGGGATACTCCCCTATCAGGGCCTCGGCCTCACCTTTGGTGAGGACTGGCCTCAGGCGACTCTCGCTTGCCACCGGAAAGCTGATGCGCATGGGATGGCGTGCCCCAACAGGGAGCAACATGTACGTCTCCTGTGGTTGGGAGACGATCTCATCGACCTTACAGACACCTTGCCCTGGATGGACGATGTACTCTCCTACCTGGTACATGTCGCACCTCCCTTCGTGACGATGTTCTCATTCTATCACGAAAGAAGCCCATTTATGCTTGTTAGTCGATTAGCTATTGCATTGTAAACACATATAGCGTATTTTTAACTGTTCTCTTTCTCACTGGATTCTGGACAGCAGGAGAGAATCCATGCAACCAGATTGTCCTCGGGGTCACCCGCGCGCTCCGCGAGTCCATAACCCGCACCCCACACCGGCTCGAACGCAACGTCCTTGACACGCTTGTGGGCCGCCAGCGCCAACGCGAGGTTCGCCTCACCGGCAAATGTCGTCTCTGACTGGAAGAGACCGGTGTTGATGCGCCAGTGCGAGGCGACTCCGACCTTCTTGTCGCCTGACTGCCCTTTGAGGAACACGATCGGGTTGCTCATCGCCACGCGCTCCGCCACGGTCACATCCATCGAGTCTTTCTCGACGAGGTCTCCGCGCCATTCGGCGACCAAATCCTCGTTCCATCCCTCTGCTTTCGCATAACGGTCGTGCTGTCCCTCGACGAGCTCGGCAACCATCGAGTCGAAGTGCAGCGATGGCTGCTCATCGGTGCCAAACAGCTGGTTCGCGAGACCAGAGCGGTCCACCATGTCATACGCGCACACATCCCTGCCGGGATTGCGACAGGCCATCACAAAGCCCCACAGCCCCGTGATATAGGCCTCCCCGGTGCTGGAGTTGTAGGTGAGCCAACGATTGCCCCCGTTGAGCGTGGTTATGTAGCTCTCCAGCGTCTCGTACACCGTTGCCTCGATACGCCGCACGCCCGATGGATCCGAGGAGTTATCCACAGCGTCCGAGGAATCCGCCCCATCATGGGATTTGGATTCCGTCTCGGTTGATCCACCCACACCCAGCATCGGATTGCCAGGGAAGTAACGCTCGCTCGTGTCGAGTGGCAGGGACGCGTAGGGAAAGTCCGTGCGGCCAAAGAAGTCCTCGGCTGCCTTGTCAATCTCGTTCACCAGATGCTCGTAATACGTACCTCCCGCATACGAGCCGTCCTCTATGCGGTCAAGACGGAGCTCCGTGCCCTCCTCGTCGACGAGCCCCAGGGAGTTCACGTATTCGCCGTACGCCTCAGCCAGATCAGTCGACAGCAGCTTGGTCCACGTGCCATCTGCACGCGAGCCATCGGACGAGTACTGCCCCATCATCCATTCGTAGGCCGCATCAAGCGTCTGGAACGATCCCATGGGACACCATGCTGCCACACCACCGATGGCATCGGAAAGGTCGTTGCCCTCCGCGTCATGCGTGGCGCTGCCAAGCTCGGAGAGATAGGGCTCGTACGCAGACGCATTTCCGCTGGTCCCGAGCAGCGCCGCCACTCCGGCGCCGCCACCCACGCCGAACATGAAGACGCGATCCGTGTCGGCAGGCAGGACGCCCGCGTTGTAGCGGAGGTATCGCACCGCCGCCTTGAGGTCGGCGGCAATCCATGGCGCGCCGCCCGAGAAGTAGCCCTGCGTGGTAGACTCGTAGCCTCCCGAGCGGCCTCTGAAGCCAGCGTAGACGTACACGATGCCCGCCTGCAGGTAGCGGCCGAGACCATCGTACTCGTAGGTCGTGGGACACTCTTGCGCACTGCACAAAGACGAGTTGACCGGCATCGCGATGGGGGCGGTGGCGGGAGTAAACGATCCCACCTGCGCCGTCTCGTCGACTGTGCACTCGAATTTGTCGCCCTTCTTCTTTGACGTGAAGTACGGCCCAGGAACAAATATGGCGAGGGACTCGTACTGCTCGCTACCGGGCGTGATGCAATACGGAAGGGATAGCTGGTAGTAACAGTCGTTGATCTCGTCATAGTGCCAGGCGGCCATGTCAAGGGCAAGATCCTCGAACTCGTCGAGGTCGACCTCGGGCTCCTCGGGAGCTTCCTGCGGCTTACTCTCCGCAGGCTTTTGACCAGCCTGATCCTGGCTCTGTTTGCAGGCAGCAAGACCCGCAGCGCCGCCTAGGCCAAAGAGCGACAGCAGGCTTCTCCTTGTTAGGTTCACGGCTTGCCCCTCTCCCATGTGAGTCCGGTCATAACCAAGCCATATGCATGCTATTGTATGACCGAGTTGTCATGATTTGACGAAGCGGCATCGCTTCATCGTATGCCCAAAGCGCAAGGAGCCACGAAGCATGAGCACCCCGAGCAGCCCACAGCACGCCATTCCCGAAGCGTCGCGCGTGAGGAGACTCCGTATGCGCTTTGTGGGCGAGGTGCAAGGCGTCGGCTTTAGGTGGACGGCGCGCATGGTGGCAAACGAGCTTGACCTGACGGGATGGGTGCGCAACGAACCCGATGGCAGCGTGAGCATGGAGCTGCAGGGGCCAAGCGGGCACCTCGCCCAGTACTTCACGCTCTTTGACCGCCAGTACGCGAACTATCCCATCCGCTACGTCATCGACGAGAAGGATGACATCCCACCGCACGAGGGCGAGTCTGGGCCATTCATGGTGCGGTTCTAGCGAAGGTTGGATGACTGTGGTCCCGGGGACACGCCCCTAGACCACACAAGCG
>JAGAVX010000019.1 GCA_017941705.1 Atopobiaceae bacterium | reverse complement strand
TTACGCACCTACAAATCGTTTTCTATGCACTCCGGATTTCTGCGCATGACAAGCGCTTGCGCAAAACAGCGCGCAAGTGCGTCTTCCCGCACGCGGGCGCTGCCTGAAGGGTGTCCACGTCAGGCGGCGCTCGGCAGGGAAATGGGCCCGTACCTACAAAGTTGTTTGTAGGTGCCCATTTGTGCTCCTACGAGCCCAAATACCGCTTTGTGTGTACTTTTGTGGCCCCTCAGTCGGCGGGCATCGAATCTAGCGGCAAAAAGCTACATACGAAAGCACTTGTAGGTGCATAAGAAGCGAGGTCCGAAAAAAGACGCATACAAATTGGGCGACCGCCCCATGGAGGCATGTACCGCATGCGCTGAAAAAAGGAGCCCCCGTTTCCTGCTGACCGAAATCGACCACGTGGTTGATGCTGCTGTAGCTCGTGACGTTGCCGTCCTCATCGACCACCGGGTTGACCACGGACACCTCGTAGATGGCATAGTCCTCGAACATCGTGCCGGCAACGGGCAGTGTCTGGTAGTACCAGTAGAGGGTGCCCTCGTCAAAGGCCAGCTGCCGGACAGACCCCTCTACCAGCTCCAGCCTGTTGTCCCTTTCGGTGTACACGGCAAAGTAGGTAGGCTCGCGATCGGCCATGTAGTCCTGGTCCATCCAAGTCTTGTTTACGCGCAGGCCAAACCCCTTGAGGTTGCGAACTTCGACATGCGGGTCCTCGCCCTCGTCAACGGTGTCAACGATCGGGTCGCTCTTGACGTCAGGCCTGCCTTCGGGAGTCACCGCATTGTCCAAGACATAACCCTGGATCCCATATCCATCCGGAAGCTCACTCGCCAGCTCCTCGACCTTGTACTGAGTCCCCACGAGCACCGCAAGCATCTCCATGGTAAAGCCGTTGGGGATGCTTGCAATAGCGCCGTTCAACGACGTCGCGAAGGTCGCCCTTTCCTTGTCGGCAGCGCTCGGGGTGTCAAAGTCAGTCGTTCCGCTCTCGGTGCCTTCGACTATTAGGCGCGCGAACTTGCCTTGGCTTGCGTCCAAACGCAGTAGTAGCCCTCGGGGTCCTTGACATGGTAGGTGTACATGTTGGCCCGCGTCAGCTTCTCGTCGAACTCGGAGCCAAGGGAAAGCCTAAAGTCGAAGGTCGTCTGGTCGTTGTTGCTTGGGTCACCATCGTCGCCCGCATACGTGATGGGAGTCTCCCCGTCTGCCTCATAGATGTTCTTCGTGAGCGTCAGAGTCCTCAGGGCACCCTCATTGACATGGTTCTCGTAGGCAACCATCGCGTTCGTCATGGGGTCATCGAATTCGACCTCGTAATCCTTGTAGTGCCCGCTGCGGGTCGTGCCCGCCAGCTCGTTGCCGTTCACATAGACATGGTCGTAGACGCCCTCCTCGCCAGAGCTGACGCCGCACTCCACGATCCGATACGACTCTACGTCCTCGGGGAACTGGATGTCAGCAACCTCGCCAGGTTTGAGCAGGAACACCTTGCCGTACTGCGTACCGCCAACGGTAACCTCGCTCTTATAGCTGACCTGCTTGTTGGTGTCCTTGTACACGACCTTTGGGCTCGCCGTGCCAGGCTCGGCATCAACCTGCCGCTCTGTGGTGTCGCTCTTGAGCGAATAGAAGATCTGGTAGGGATACTCGACCATGACGGTCTCGGTCTCGTCCACGCCTGTGAGGTCCTTGCTCAACAGCACCGTGCCCAGCTCCTCGTCAGCCTGCTTTTCCTCCACCACGGCAAAGTAGAAGTCAGTGGCCTCCGACATGGGGCACGAGAGCACCTCGCTGTTGTCCTCGCTGTCCTTTAGGCCCGAGTACGCATAGTTTGCGTCATCCCACGCGACGATCTTCGTGTAGTACTTACCATCGCGTCGACCATTGAGATTGATGCCAATGGGATCGTCAGACAGAACCTGTCCGCTGGCTGCGAGAGGCGCCAGGTACTTCTCGGCATACTGGTTGTACAGCTCGTAGTAGTGGTTGACCTCCTGGGTGACCTCGTCCCTGTATTCGGTGAACTCCCAAAGCAGCGTGTTCGCCTTGCTGCCGACCCACTGGATCTGGTCACCGCTCTCGTAACAACGATGCAGGCTTCCATCATGGTCAATGGCATAGAACTCGTACTTGTGCGTGGCGTTGTTCCAGATGCGGGTGTAGACGACGAGCTTTGATCCCGACGTCACGCTTTCGTCCGAGACGCTGACCTTCGTGGCCGTATAGGTCATGAAGTAGTCATCGGTGAGCTCGGACTCTTGCACGAGGTAGAGCCACTCGCTTCCCGCCTCTCCCTGGACGTTGAAGCCCGCGTCCTTGCTTCCCGCATAGGTGAGCGTCGTACCGCCCGCCTGCAAGCTGATCTGGCCCGCATGGGCTCCCGTACCCGGAGCCACCGTAATGGGGTGGCAGTCCTCAGGACTCGACACCAGGCTTAGGCCATCCTGACCGACCGCAAGATACTGGGTAGCCCCGTCAACAGTAGCCTTCAGGTAGTACCTGTCATCCTCGACCCACTCGAAGGTCCACATCGTCGCACCAGAGTCCGCGGGGATGAACAGCTTGTCCGTGTCGTCCTGCTTGTGGATCATGACCGTCAGCGGAAGGGCGTCAAGGCTGTTGCCGGACGAGCTTGCCATCATCGCCTTGCCCTTTGTGGCGTCATCCCGGCGCATGATGCCAAACGACTTGCCGTCGAGCTCATAAGGGTCGTCGGGGACGTGGTAGGAGTCAGCAAGCGTAATCTCGAACATGCTGTTGTTGGCATTGTTGTTGTCGGTATAGAAGCGAATTCCGCCTCCGCCACCCGAGTGCTGGAGCCATTTGCCGCTTGCCACAAAGCTCACGACGTCACCCTCGACGCTGGCATCGAGCACCTCAACACCGGCAGCTCCCAGATGCACGGCGCTGACGCCCTCACCGAGCTGACCTGCGTCTTGCAGCTCCATCTGGACGTCGACCGGCGCGGAGATTTCGACCTCGGAACCCTCCTCGTCGACGATGCTGATGTCAAACAAGCGGATGAAGCTCGGCTGTCGTTTCTTCAGCTGCTTCGTACGGTGGCACGTCGTGCGTTGCCGCCACACCCATGCGCATGAGAGCAAGCGAGACCCCCGACGACAACACAGACCGCAAGACAGCGCAGAACAAGGAGGTATGTCTCGCGCCGCTTACGGCGGGCAAAAAGCTCCGCAACCCGAGAGATGGTAATGCGTGCCACGAGGGACCTCCCTTCTGGCATCTGTTCCGCGTCGAGTCTCCCAGCTTAGTTCTGCGTTTATACACAATCGAATCGCAGAGACCGCACAGGCAGAGGGATTATACCTACATTACAAATCGGCGGTTACGTCGAAAGCGGTAATCCAACATCGCTATGCATCGGGGACAGGCTTGGCAAGATTGGCTGTGATCACGAGCGATTATCGCTTCTTGTCCTGGCTGTAAGCAAACCGCAGATACTGCTAAATAGAACATTTGTTCTTGCTTTTGTAATAGAACAGGTGTACTGTTCTAGAACACGCCAAGCAGACGAATCGGAGCAGCCATGGAGACCAACATTACTACCGCCGCAAATCGCCAGCATAAGGACACTGTCTTTCGCGACCTGTTTGGCTCGGAAGAACGCAAGGTCAATGCCCTGAGTCTTTACAACGCCTTGACCGGCAGCAGCTACACCGACACGTCGGTGCTGGAGCTGACCACCTTGAAGGACGTTCTATACATGAACGTGAAGAACGACGTATCTATCTTCTTCGACAGCAGGATGATGCTGTGGGAGCACCAATCGACACGCAACCCCAACATGCCGTTGCGTGGTCTTGTGTATCTGGCTCAGCTTTACCAGTCGTACGTCCACAAGAACCATCTTGACCCGTACGGCTCGAGCCAGTTAGAGCTGCCCACTCCGTACTACTGCATCTTTTATAACGGGGACAAAGAGATCGAAGACTATGTGGTTCTACGCCTCTCCGATTCCTTTAAGGATAAGGAGTCGCCGCGTCGGCTTTTGCCTGCGGTCGAGATAACCGCCACCGTATTCAACATCAACGACGGTCATAACAGCGAGCTGATGGGTGCCTGTCAGACTCTGGCGGACTATGCGCACTTCATGGGCCTCATTCGTCGCTACAATAAGAGTATGCCCTTGGCAGAAGCTATCGACGTTGCCATGCGGCAGTGCATCAAGGAGGGGGTCCTCGCGGACTATCTTTCAAGCAAGCGCGCGGAGGTGGCCGCCATGCTCATTACCGAATTCGACCAGGCAGAGTACGAGGAGATCCTCGAGCTGGAGAAGCGCCGGATCGCGGAGAAGGCCGAGGCCAAGGGTGAAGCCAAAGGGCGACTCGAAGGTGAGGCCAAAGGCCGGGCCGAGGGTGAAGCAAAGGGCCGAGCCTCTCTTCTTGTCGAGCTGGTGCGGTCCGGAGAGCTGGGGCGCGGACGTGCCGCCGAGCTCCTCGGTGTCGATTCGCACGAATTCGAGCGCCTGCTTGAACAGCAGGATTAGCCTCTGCACACACCGCAGAAGGGCTCCCAAAGCACATTTCTGTTGTTTGGGGGACACGCCCCTAACCAGCAGAAAGATGCTTCAGTGAGACACTCCTCTTTTTATGCACCCGCTTACTCGATCACGCCGCCTTTTTCACGGATGCCCTTGACCACGCGACGGTCGCGCTTGAGCACACGGCTCGCCTCGCGCAGCTGCTCGCGCACCGCATCGTGCCCCGTTCCGCCATAGGTGGTGCGGGCGCGCGCGATGGCCTCGGGATCAAGCTCACCCACGATGTCATCGCGGAACATCGGCGAGGCTTTCTTGAACTCGTCGAGCGTGAGGTCCTCAAGTCCCTTGCCGTGCTTCTCGCAGTACAGCACCAGCTCGCCCACGATCTCATGCGCCTTACGGAAGGGAACGCCACGTTTTGCGAGGTAATCGGCCACATCGGTAGCGGCGGTAAAGCCAAGCCCCGCCTCGCGCAGCATGGTGTCGGCATGCACGGTCCACGTGTCGATCATGCCCTCCATGCAGATCATCGAGTCGCGAAGGGTGTCGAACGCGTCGATAGCACCCTCCTTGCACTCCTGGAGATCTTTGTTGTAGGCCAGCGGCAACGACTTCATCGTAACGAGCAAGCCCACCAAGTCACCCACCACACGACCGGTCTTGCCCCTCGTGAGCTCGGCAAAGTCGGGATTCTTCTTCTGCGGCATGATGCTCGAGCCGGTTGCGTAGCTGTCGCTCAGCGTGATGAAACCAAACTCGGTGGTGCTCCACAGCACGATCTCCTCGCATAGACGAGAGAGGTGCATCATGCTCATGCTGCATGCGTATTCAAGGTCAAGCAGGTAGTCACGGTCGCTCACGGCATCCATCGAGTTTGGCGACGGATGGTCAAAGCCCAGCAGCTCGGTGGTGTAAAAACGGTCCAGCGGATAGGTTGTGCCCGCTAGTGCCGCAGATCCCAACGGGTTCACATCGGCTGCCTGGTATGCGTCGTGCAGGCGCTTGAAGTCGCGCGTAAACATCCAGAAGTACGCGAGCAGGTGATGCGAGAACAGCACCGGCTGGGCATGCTGCAGATGCGTGTATCCGGGCATGACCACGCCAAAGTACTTGCGCGCGGCTCGCGAGATGACCTTGCGCAGCGAGTAGTTCTCGGCCATGAGCGTCAGCAGCATGCTCTTGGCGTGCAGGCGAATGTCCGTTGCCACCTGGTCGTTACGCGAGCGGCCAGTATGAAGGCGCTGGCCCGCGGCTCCGATGTCATCGATCAGCTCGCCCTCAACGGCCATGTGGATGTCTTCGTCGTTGATGTCGTACTTAAAGCGTCCCTGATCGATCTGATGGGCAATCTCGAGCAGTCCGACCTCTATGTGCTCGAAGTCAGTCTGGCTGATGACGCCCTGACGCGCCAGCATCTTTGCATGCGCAATGGATCCCGCGATGTCCTGGCGGTACATGTTCTTGTCTACCTCGAGCGATGCGCCAAAACGCTGTGTGAACTCGCTGACGCTCTGCTCGAATCTGCCGGACCACAGTGCCATGGGGTCTCCTTGCGTAGCTTTCCTTACCTGTGTGTATGCATTGTAGCTGTTGCTTTGTTGATAGGCGAAAATGCACCCAAGAGACATTCCCTTGGGTGCATCATGTCAGCCGGTGCATCTAGGGGACTGTCCCCCAGATGCACCGGCCGTAAAATAGCTCTTAGAACTGGTCGAAGTCGTGACCCTCGTTGGTACGATGCGAGCCAGGGCCCTGGACCTGCGACCACGTCTTGCTCTGCAGGCTGTGAATGTCGATGAAGCCCTTGGAGGCACTGCGGTCGAAGGTGTCACCCTCACTGTAGGTGGCAAGGCCGTACTGGTAGATCGAGTAGTCGCTCTTGCGGCCGACCACGGTCAGGCTGCCCTTGTACAGCTTAAAGCGCACGTCACCGGTCACGAACTCCTGCGTGGAAGCGATGAACGCGTCAAGAGCCTTCTTTAGCTGCGAGAACCAGAGGCCATCGTAGATGAGCGTCGACCAGGTCTGGTCGACCTGATGCTTGTAGTGCTGGGTGTCGTGGTCGAGCACCAGCGTCTCGAGCGCCTGATGGCACTTGATGATGGCCAGAGACGCGGGACACTCGTAGCACTCGTGGCTCTTGATGCCAATCACGCGGTTCTCGATCATGTCGATGCGGCCAAAGCCGTGAGCGCCCACGATCTCGTTGAGCTTGATGATCAGCGGCAGGAGCTTCATCTTCTCGCCGTTGAGTGCCACGGGAACGCCATGCTCAAA
Organism: Atopobiaceae bacterium; assembly: GCA_017941705.1. Taxonomy (GTDB): domain Bacteria; phylum Actinomycetota; class Coriobacteriia; order Coriobacteriales; family Atopobiaceae; genus UBA1367. The sequence continues at coordinate 3,512 of JAGAVX010000019.1, read as the reverse complement.
GCTCAGCGTCACGTACTCGGGAGTGTTGGGAGCGTCCTCGGGGTTGACCGTAATCGTCCAGATGTCCGCAGGCGGCTCGTTCCACGGATCCTCGAGCACGCCGCACTCGATGGCGCGACCCCACAGGTTGTCGTCGATGGAGTAGGGCTTGGCAGCGGTGGTCGGTACCGGCACGTCATGCTCCTCGGCCCACTCCATCTCCTGCTCGCGGGTCAGCAGATCCCACTCGCGAACCGGCGCGATGATCTCGATCTCGGGATCGAGCGCGTGGATGCAGGTCTCAAAGCGCACCTGGTCGTTGCCCTTGCCCGTGCAGCCGTGAGCGATGTAGTGCGCACCGTGCTTGTGGGCGTAGTCCACCAGATACTTGGCGATCATCGGACGCGAAAGGGCCGAGAGCAGGGGGTAGGTATCCTCGTAGAGGGCGTTTGCCGCAATGGCCTTGGTCAGAACGCGGCTTGAATACGACTTGCGCAGGTCAACGGCGTCCGAGTAGATGGCGCCCATGTTGTAGGCCTTCTGCTTGACCCACTCGAGGTCGGCCTCATCCTGTCCCACGTTCGCGCAAATCGCGATAACGTCGAGGTCCTTCTCGATCTGCAGCCACTTAACCATGACAGAGGTGTCCAGACCGCCAGAGTATGCGAGGACTACCTTCTCCTTCTTATCGCTCATCATTCGTTCCTTTCCGCGATTGTCTCGCTGTTTACCACTCTTTGCATGTTTGCGCATATTTGCGCCTCGTTGCCTTGTCTGGTGAATACGTGCAGCTACCTTGCCTTGTCGCAGCGTATCGGCACGAAAAAACCCGGCGGCGCCGGGTGTTGTTTGGTCCTTTATGTTGCCTTGAGGCTCTCTTTGCCCCGCGGACCCACAACAACACGCGCTATCGTCGCAGCGTCGTACGTCGGTCCTGGCGTCGGAGAGAGCCCTGCAGTGTCATAGCGATATTCATCTGGCTTCCTCCTTTGCTTGAGTCATGCGGCATGCCGCGCTTGTACGGATGGTACCGTACCTTACTCATACAAATTGATGCAACGTTGTCCCGTACATTGACGCTCATTGGAAACATTAAGCAAAAGATATGCATAGATACGCGAAAGGACGGCTCTTTCGCTGTCCGCGGGCGCCTCTTTGGACCATTTTGCGAACCCCCGTGGATGTTGTTGGACTTATGCGTGAATTTTCGGGCACCTGTCGAGTAGACCGGTAACAAAAGCGCAGGTCGCGAAGGTTCGATACTCGAGGAGGCGCGAAAAATTCACGCATAAGTCCAACAACATCCACGGAGGCTGCCGATACTACCCCAGAGGCACGCCGCCGGCACTCTCCACAGGCACCAGCTTGCCGTGCAGCACGTAGCGCGCGTTGTCAAAGATGTACGCACAGGTCGTGAGCATCACATAGTTGCGGCCCTCGTTGACCGTAGCCCCCTCTTGCGGCACAAAGTCACTCTGCTCGACGGCCTCGGCAAGGTAGCGCTGGAAGTCGGCGTCATGCTCGGCATAGATTTCGTACATATCGGAGTAGGCGCTGGTATGGTGGCCACTTACCAGCACAACCTGGTAGTCCTGCTCGGGCGTGAGTAGCCACATCACGGGATGCTCGTCGTAATAGGCCTGATCCGCCCAAAAGTCGAGATTCGCAAACATGGCCCCATAGTTCATGTGATGGCCGTAGATGATGGTGTTGGCGTCCACAAAGCCGTCGCGGTTGGCCGCATCCACAAAGATCGAGCCGTTGATGTTGTATTCGCGCGTGTAATCGTGACGAAGGTACTGGTCGTTGCTCTCGCCATGCAGCACGGGATAGTTGATCTCGGTTCCCTCACAGTAGATCCAGCCGACCACATCCTCGTTGACCGCCCGCAGCGCATTGAAGTCGATCACGATCGGCGCGATGGTACCCTCTTCCCTCCGCACGAACTGCTGCGAGGCCTGCTCGTACTTCTCGCCAGAGACACGGTAGTTGTGGCGCACGAACAGGACCACGCCGCCGGACCCCAAGAAGATGAGCGCAAGCACGATCATCGCCGTAGTGCGAATCCAGCCATACCGCGAGTAGCCAAGCTGAGCCGCCATCGCACTCGCGTCAAAGGGCTCTCCCGACGCGCGGGCCGCTCGCTCCGCCGCTATCCATGCCACGGTACGTGCACGCTCTCGCTCGCGCAGGCGCTCCGCGACGATGTTGAGCATGATTCCGCACGCCACCGTGAGCACCAGGTAGATCCGGCCAACGTTGCTCTCGTAGATGGCCATGACATTACCCCAGAAGGGCAGGTGCATAGCGACAGTGCCAATCAGGTTGTCGTAGGGGACAGGATCCGGATCGACCTCGTTGCCGGCGTCACCCTTTGTCGTGAGCTGGGCCGTGACATCGTCGTTAGCCACCACGCGGTGTATGACCACGTTACCGGCGGTCCGGTACGCGACAATCTCATCCACTTGGACATCGACGGGGTCCGCAGAGCGCACGTACACCACGCTACCCACGGGAATCTCGGGCTCCATGGAGCCGTTAGCCATGTCAAACACCTCGTAGCCCAAGAGGTCGGGCCCAATGATAGGCAGGCAGAGGACGAAAACCATCACGATGAGCAGGATGCCCAGCACGTTGCAAAAGGCTGGCAGCGAGCTCCCCTTGGGGCGAGAAGCCACCGGTACTTTGTGCGAAGCTTCAGGCATTGCGCTCTCTTCTACGTGTCAGACACTCGCCCTATGGGTCGGGCAGGTCTGCGTTCTTGGGTCATGGCGTTGCCCCTCAATGTTCTCACAGGTGAGAGCACTAAGGGGCAACGTTTCTCTTTTACCAGCGAGATGGCGCTACTCGCTGTGGCTGTTACGCTTCTCGCGGATGCTCTTGGCCGCCAGCACCGCAAACAGGACACCGCTCACGCCCATCGCAACGTAGAACGGGAAGAGGTGGTCCTCGTCACCGGTACGCACGACCTTCTTGGTCGGGGTCTCGGGCTTGCTCGGCTTGCCGGGCTCGTCGGGCTTGCCAACGGGCTTCATCGACCACTTGAGGATGATGTTGGCCTCGTTGTGCCACTCGCCATACGAATCGTCCGTGCGGATCTCGCCGGACATCTGCCCATTCTTGTCGTACTTGGTGGGCATTGCCACAAGCGACGCCTGGAAGGTGTAGTCGTTTTTTGTGCCATGGATGATGGAAGCACCGGCAGCCTCGGCCTTACCATGGGCGAGCACCAGATAGATGCCGTCATCTGCAAGGCTGATGCTTCCCGCGCCAGCGCTTGCGATGACATGCCCCTGCACAACTGGCGTGGCGTTTGGCGCAAGGGAGGCCGCCGACTCGCACAACTTGGTCCAGTCACCAGTTCCGTTGAGTGCAGCCTCAAGATCGCCCTGCAAGCCAGCAAACGCATCGATCATGGTGTAGTTGTACGTGTCGTTAGCAGCGTCGTACTCCGCCGAAGCCACCTTGTACACGTCCACGACCAAGGTGTCCTTGCTGGTGACGTCGCTGAGGTAGCTCTCGTCGGCGATGCC
>JAGAVX010000158.1 GCA_017941705.1 Atopobiaceae bacterium | reverse complement strand
CTAGAACGTCTCCATGGCGAATCCAAACCTTCAACAAGGCCCCGTAACTGATCTAGCACGTCTGGGCCGATTAGCCTGCGAATGCTGTACGGGCAGCTTGGGCTACCTATCCCAAATCTCACTCCAGATGCGGTTGATCTTGTCGTGCACCGCCGGACGGATGAGGTAGAGACCAGCGCAACCGAACGCGACTTCAATCGCCACCGCAACCATCAGGCCAATGGAAATGCCTTCGTTCATCATGATGCCATTCACGACGGTAGGGTCGGTCGTGAACGAAATATAGTCCCACGCAGCATGTAAGGCAATTGGCACAAGGATGTTGCCCGTCCTCAGAAACACAGCGACAAAGAAGAACGCAGCGAAGGTCGTTGCGATAGCCTGAAGTATCCCGATCTCAATACGTGCGCCGTTGAACACGTTGCCGACATGAATCACGCCGAAGATGATCGAGGTGACCAGGACGGTGGTGAAGACCCTCTTCTCCTTGGGGAGGTAACCCATGCCGATGGGCACCGCAAGACCCCTGAACCACGTCTCCTCGACGAAGCCCGCAGCGAGCGCCATGGAAAGGCTCAGCAACGTCGGGTTGAAGTAGAAGCCGTAGTCAACCCAGCCTGAGACAAGCGTCGCCGCAACCTTAGCCACCCACGGAAGCAAGAGGATGCCCAATTCTGCCAGGCTCGTCCTCAACGTGAAGACATCCTTGAACTCAGGAGAGAACCACCATTTGAAGAGGAGCAGCACGCCGACGGCGGCGATGCAGGAGGCGAAGTTGCTGGCAACTTTTCCGAGGCCTAGGGCTTCCGGAATCAGCGTAAGGACCATAGCGAGGGGTGTCGTGAGGACCATGGCGACAACCGGCCACTTCTCACAGATGATGTGTTTCCTACCCATGCTCGTTCCTTTCTTGGCGGTTGACTAGCGTCGACTGTGCTTTCCTTGCTTCACAGGTTCTTCGGGCCCTTCCACAAAGGTCATCTCACAGCACAACTTGCAGTCTCTAGCAGCCTTCTTGAAGACAACGACCTGCAACACAATAGCGCCAATCACGACGGCGACACCCAGCGCTATGAAAACGTTATCGATAAGGCCCATTGAGTTAATGTGCTTGAAAGCAGGGTTGGCAACGGTGAACGCATCGAAAACTGTGTGCAGAATCGTGCCGATGCTAAGGCCGGCAATGATGTTTATCACAACGCCAGGCTGGCCGTTCTCCCGCTTGTAGCGTGCCGAACCAAGGAACGCGCCCATGATCATGTTGAACGTCATGTGGCCAGCCACCAAAGGTATTCTGATCGGGTTCACACCGTCGGTGATGTAGCCCATCTCTTCGGCGATGGTGAAGCCAAGTCCAACCGCGGCGCCAATGAGGATGTACTCGTAGACGTTACGCACCCGCTTGTGGAAGATGAAGATGAGAAGCAGCATCATCAGGCATTTGAACGCCTCCTCTGGAAAGGCGGCCAGGATGAAGGCGGAGAAAAACAAGCCAAACACCCCCTCTGCCAGCGGACTCTGTGCAAGCTGAGGCAATATACCGTTCATCCCAATGAGATAGGCAGGGATGCAGACGTTATACACGATCAGGCCGCCGATGACGGGAACGATGGCAATGGGGAGCCATGCAGGTTTCGGCACCTCCTGCTTGTAGAGCTTGTAGTAGAGCACTCCTAGGATTACTACCGAAATCGCCATCTGAATGGTTCCGAAAATGTCCATGCGTGTTTCTCCTCTAGCCTATCCACGTTTACCGCAAGCATGGTTCGTCGACATCAATATAAACACGAAGCAATATAAGCAAAGCATCTGCTCAAGGTAGTGGAAATTGACTGGTAACGCGATGCATCGCTCTACCGTAGGTTTGTCCCACCATCTTCTTGCCCTATACAAAAGCAGCCCTCTCATGTGAGAGGGCTGCTGCTCTTACGCCGTGTTTGAGGCTTAGAACTGGGCGCCGCACTTCTTGCAGACGCGCACCTTCTTACCCTCAGCATCCTTGGCATGGCCAACGCGGGTCGGCTTGCCGCAGCTGGGGCAGACGAGCATCACGTTGGAGGCATCGATGGCCGCCTCCTGCTCGACAATGCCGCCCTGCTGGTTTACTGCGTTGGGGCGCTGAGCCTTCTTGACGATGGCAACACCCTCGACGACGACCTTGCCCTCAGCAGGCTTGGCAACCATGACCTCGCCCTGCTTACCCTTGTCCTTGCCGGACAGGATGACAACCTGATCGCCCTTCTTAACGTTCATCTTAGGCATTCGTCTCACGCCTCCTTACAGCGTCTCGGGAGCGAGCGAGACGATCTTCATATAGCGGTGGTCACGCAGCTCGCGAGCGACGGGCCCGAAGATACGGGTTCCGCGGGGCTCGCCATCCTTGTTGACCAGGACGCAGGCGTTCTGGTCGAACTTGATGTAGCTGCCATCCTTGCGACGGGTCTCCTTGGCGGTGCGAACGACCACGCAGCGGACGATATCGCCCTTCTTCACCTGTCCGCCAGGAGTTGCCTCCTGCACGGCGCAGATGATGACATCGGCGAGACCGGCGTAGCGACGCTTGGAGCCACCAAGGACCTTGATGCACTTCACACGCTTGGCGCCGCTGTTGTCAGCGACGTTGAGCATGGTCTCCATCTGAATCATTTACATCCTCCGAACTCTTTTGGCCAGAGGTGCGCCCGCGCGTGCGGCACACATGGCAAAAGCAAGCGGTCCTTACTTACTTGGCACGCTCCACGATCTCGACGAGACGCCAACGCTTGGTCTTGGACAGCGGGCGAGTCTCCATGACGCGAACGATGTCGCCGAGGCCGGCCTCGTTCTTCTCGTCATGGCAATGGAGCTTCTTGTGGATGGTCATCATCTTGCCGTACTTGGGATGATGCTTACGGTACTCGATCTGAACCGTGATCGTCTTATCGCCGGAGAGGGAGATGACGGTCCCGGTGCGCACCTTGCGCGCGTTCCTGATTTCGGTATCAGCCATTTGTTATCTCACTCTCGCTCTAGTTCTGTGCCTTCTCGGCAGCGATCTGACGGGCACGCATCTCGGTCTGGACGCGAGCGATGTCACGCTTGACATTGGTCACGCGAGCGGTGTTGTCGAGCTGGCTGGTGGCCATCTGGAAACGGAGGTTGAACAGCTCCGCACGGCCTTCCTCGAGCTTCTTGGCCAGCTCCTCATCGGTGAGCTCGCGAATCTCCTTGTACTTCATGTTGACTATTCCTCCCCTGCCTGGTCGGCACGAGCGACGATCTTGGTCTTGATCGGCAGCTTGTGCTGGGCGAGACGAAGGGCCTCACGAGCGACTTCCTCGCTCACGCCATCGATCTCGAACATGATGCGGCCCGGCTTGACGACGGCCACCCACTCCTCCGGGTTGCCCTTGCCGGAGCCCATGCGGGTCTCAGCCGGCTTCTTGGTGATGGGCTTGTCGGGGAAGATGGTGATCCAGACCTTACCACCACGGCGCATGCGACGGGTCATAGCGACACGGGCGGCCTCGATCTGACGGTTGGTGATCCAGTGAGCCTCTTCGGCGCGAAGACCAAAGGAGCCCCAGTTGAGCTTGGTGCCACCCTTAGCCTGACCCTTCATGGAGCCGCGCTGCACCTTGCGGTGGAGGACACGCTTAGGAGCGAGCATTAGCGACCCCTCCTCTCGTTGTTACGACGGCGAGGACGGCTCGTGCCCTCAAGCGCCGGGTTGGGCGCAGGCTGGCCAGGGAGCTTCTCGCCAAGATAGATCCAAACCTTGACGCCACAGGCACCCATGGTGGTGCGGGCGGTCGACTCGCCAAAGTCGATCTTGGCGCGCAGGGTGTGCAGAGGCACGCGACCCTCGCG
>JAGAVX010000157.1 GCA_017941705.1 Atopobiaceae bacterium | reverse complement strand
GCGGTCATACCAGATTCATCCCAATGATATACAGATTCCGTAATCGAGCTCTTTGGGCTCTGGAGACGCCGTCCGGTGACCAACTGGTTCTGAATACAGACTACACAAAGTGATACATTATCAGGAAGTTGAAGTAAGGAGTAGACATGGCAATTATCAACTGTCCTGCATGTGGTAAGGAAGTATCAGATCAGGCGGAAAGGTGCGTCCACTGTGGTGCCGCGATTAATGTTGTCGAATCTGCGACTGACGACGCGGATGAGGTCAAAGAAGTCAAATGCATTGAATGTGGCGCGATGATTCCGGCTGATGCCGAGGTGTGCCCAAACTGTGGCTTTCCAATGCGGCGCAGTGCTGATGTGGCGATGAATGACGAAAATGCGGTTACCGATGCTGAGTCTGATGCTGACGCACAAACGGGCGTTGCCCCCGTCGCAGACGCGGATGAGGACGGCAAGGCAAACAAGGACGCGACGTCCCAGGCAGGAAACGGTGTCGGGCAGAAGAATGTCAAGAGCAAGACCCTTCTGACCGTTATTGCCATCGCGGTTGTCGCAATTGCGGCCGTGGTCGTCGGTTCTGCCTATTTCTCACATCAGGAGCAGGTGAGGCAGGAAGTCGCTGCCAGCCAGGCATACAACCAGTACATTGATGACCTTAACGACTCGATGAACCTGATGATTTCGGGGGCGGCAAAGGCAGAAACGCTAGGGAATACGATTCGCGAGGTCTGGCATTCGGCGATTTTTGAGAGCTCGAAGAGTAACTGGGACGCTGATATTCAGCAGTATTACGCGACTGATTTTAACGATGCGCTAGCGAAGCTGTTTGCGGATCCTGTAACACAGACAACTATTGGTGAGATTGAAGATAATCAAGCTGCTGTCAACGAGCTGTACAGAAAGATGCAAGAAACTCCCGAGGGTCTCGAGAACGCCTACGCTGCATTCGAAGACATGCACGATGCCTATCTGACGCTAACCCGTCTTGCTACCAGTCCGACCGGCAGCCTCCAGAGCTTTGGCGATGAATTCCTTGAGGCGGATAATGACTGCGTGGAGGCATTCGAAAAGCTTCAGGCAAGGATTCCCGAGAAGAAATAGCGAGTTGGCAGGCTTAGTTCGACTTAGTCTGGGGCGCTGGCGGTTCTGTCAGCGCCTTTTTGTAGAAGGTTGAACGCGTGTGTACCCTTACGAAACCGTCTTTGGGGCTGTGTTGTCGATCATCACCGCGGAATAGAGTCGGCCGAAGTTGCCGCTCCGCGATGCTGTTCAAGCCAAATCGATGCCTCTTGCTCACGACTGGGTTTTAGGCTGTGAGTGGTCGGAAGATGCATGTGAGTTGCCACTGGGGTACTTCTCGTTCTGGACCGCAAATCGGTTTGTGGCGGTTGCCACAAACGATATCTCTATGTAAAGAGGACACAACTCCACCTAGCTCCTATAAACTAGTACAGATTGTTACAACAGAACCGTAACTGCTCCTTCATCTGAAAGGGAACCTGATGGGTGAAATCAGGCGCCGTAGGCGTTCCTCCAGCGCAGATAGCAACGCCCCCGTCTATGGGCTCGATACAAAAAAGGGCACTGGCGGCAGGCACGGCCATCACCACCGCCATCATCACCACCATCGCAGCGTTGCCCGTAAGGTCGCCGTGACGATAGTCGTGGTGCTGCTGGTGCTGTTAGGCGCTGGAGGCCTTGCAGGCTACAAGCTCTATGGTGAGGCGAAAGACGCCATGGCCACCGCCAAGGAGCTCAAGAAGACTATCCCGTTGGTGCAGGAGCACGCAGAGGTGCTCGACTTCAACGGCTTGTACGACGACATGACCGTCATCAACCAGAAGAGCGTCACGCTCAAGCAGCAGACCTCTGGCCCACTCTGGAAGTTGGCTTCGCTTGTTCCGCAGGCGGGGCGCGACATCAAGTCTGCCATCGTCCTGTCCGAGACTGCCGAGGACCTGTCGGGCGATTCCCTCAAGCTGCTCGGCATGCTCACCAAGCGCGAGGGCTATGAGAACACCGGCACTGCCGACATCCTCAAGGCTGCATCTGGCCTCTCCACCTCCATCGATATTGCGATTCCCAAGATCTCCGGCCTCAAGCACGGGCAGTTTGACCAGATTAACGAGGTCGTCGACTTGCTCAACGAGTCGCTCCCCAAGGCCGCTGTCATCGGGCACTTTGTGGGCTCGGAGGGCGTCAACCGGCGCTATCTCATCCTTCCACAGAACAACGTCGAGATCCGCTCCACCGGCGGCTTCTTTGGATCATGGGGCACCATCTGGTTCAAAAACGACGGTACCATGGAGCTCGGCAACTTCATCCGTGCGGTGACGCCGCTTATGATTGACCCCCACGATCACTACAGAGAGGACGAGCTCAGGTTCTTTGCAGGCCAGGACGTGTTGAACAACACCACGGTCGTCAACACGATTCCCGACTTCGAACGTGTTGGTGCCATCGAGGCTGCCAACTGGGACGCCTTCTCGACGGATGAGGACATCAACGGTGTCATTGCACTTGATCCTGTGGTGCTGCAGCGACTGCTGGGCGTGATTGGTGGCGTTACGACGGATGACGGGATCGAGGTCAACGGAGACAACGCGGCACAGGTAATCATGCACGACATCTATGCCTTACGTGAGGGCAATAATGAGGCGCAGGATGCCTTCTTTGCCGAGGTTGCCACCAAGGCGTTCCGCAACGTCGTCGACAACCTGGGGTCGGTCGACTTGGGTGCCATCATTGACGTCATCAAGCAGTCCGGAAAGGATCACCGGCTGATGCTCTGGATGAAGGACGCCAAGGAACAGGAGGTCATCAAGAACGCCGGCTTCTCTGGTGCCATTCCGAACGATCCCGCCAAGCCACAATTGGGTGTCTACCTCAACAACTGGGGCTTCTCGAAGATCGAGTGGTTCTTGGACCTGTGGACCGACGTGAGCGATCCCATTCCCAACGAGGATGGCTCCACCACCTACGAGGTGACCACGCACATCCGCAACGCCATGACGCCCGAGGAGTCGCTCGTGCAGGTTAAATACGTCCTGACCGGCAACCCGGTGGCAAGCTCCCCAACGAGCCTATACGAGTACGTGCTGCTCATGGCTCCTGAGGGCGGGAGCATCACGGATGTGTATCGTAACGGCGAGTGGATCGACCCAGAGGAAGACAGCATCTCGAAGCTTCCCGCGTCGCGGACGCTGTACGACAAGAACACCTGGAACTTCGTGGTCGATGTTCCGGTCGCATCTCAAGTCGACCTGAGCTACCGGGTGACTACCGCGCCCGGTGCGACCGAGCCCCTCGAGGTGCGCCATACGCCAACCGCCCGCACCTTCGAATAGCCACATCCGAGGCCCGTGCATCAGCGCGGGCCTCATTGCCAACGCGTGGTGTTGGGTCGCCCTTGCGCGCTCGCAGCGTGATTGCGAGAATATGAGTCATTCGAATGCGAGGGGGGAGTCTCATGGCGTTCCGTCGTACTAAAAGCAGGGAGATGCCCGAAGAGGGCTACGCGCACCAGAGCTCGATTCTCGACAACGACAGAAAGCGTCGGAGCGGCAAGGTGGCGCCAGTCGTGATAGCCCTCGCCGTGGTCGTGTGCTTTGCGCTGCTGAGCGTGGTTGCCGTCTGGATGGCGCGCGTCGACCACTCGCTGTCTCTGGGTAGCGAGGGTGGGGCCCTTACGGCGACCCTCTCGACTCCGGACGAATCCAGCGAGTCGAAGGCCTTCTACGTGCTGCTCGTGGGCTCCGATGCTCGGGAGGACGAGACACGCGGCCGCGGGGATGCGCTCATACTTGCCCGCATCGACCCCTCTGAGGCGCTCATCACGCTGGTGTCGGTCCCGCGCGACACGATCGTCAATATTGCGGGCGCCGAAGGACCGCAGAAGATAAACGCCACCTATATCTACGGCGGGCCGTCCACGGCCGTGTACGAGCTCTCGCGCTTTTGCGGCGTTCCCATCAGCCACTATGTGGAAGTCGACTTTGACGGGCTCGAGGACGTGGTGGACAGGTTGGGTGGCATTACGGTGGACGTGCCCGAGGCCGTGACGTTCGAGCAGAGCGGGGGAGGCGTGCTTGAGGCGGGCCAACAGCGGCTCGATGGCGCAACGGCCCTTGCGTACGCGCGCGAGCGCTATGGTGCCAGCGGAGGCGACTTTGCCCGCGCCCGCGCTCAGCGGCTCATCGTGAAGGCGATCATCAGCCAGATCCTGCAGGCCAGCCCGGTCGAGATGCCGAGCCTGGTGGGGAGCCTCTCAGAGTGCGTCAAAACCGACTACACCGTGGCAGAGGCCCTGCCGCTGGTCATGAAGTTCCGCGGCCGCGACTACACGGTCTACTCGACCGTGTGCCCGAGCTACTCATTCGAGGTCGATGGAGTCAGCTACGACGGCACGATGTTTGCCGACTGGCGCGACATGATGAAGCGCGTGGACGCAGGCCTCGACCCCAACGACCTCTCGGTGCCCATCCCCGAGCCCCAGGCGTCAAACGAGAAGCTTGGCGAGGCGGCCAACTCCGCTGCACCGCAGGACTACGGCGAGCTGGTGACGCAGAACCTCAACACCGTCGGTCTGCAGTAAAGGCTGGCACGCTTGCTCCCCGGGAGCCCTGTGGCACAGGGACTGCCGGGGAGCAAGCGTGCCACACGATCAACGTTGGCTCTATTGCGCCTCTTCGGCCGGCTCTCCATTGCCGTAGCTGGCAAGATAGGCGGTCGGGACGATGGGCTCGCCCCATGCGTCGGTGGGGGCGGTGCCGCCCGCCTGTGCGTAGCCGACGCTCTCCGATCCGAGCGCGTAGTACAGCCCGTCGGATAGCGTGTAGCCCTCGGCCTTTCCAAGCAGCGTTGATGTACTGACCACGTCCTCGTTGAACCCCGGGACGAAGCTCACCGCCATATACGAATCTCCGTCGAGGGTGATGACGTTCCACGTGAGTTCGGTGATTTGGAAGGGCTGCTCGTCGCCATCGCCTTGGTATCTTGCGTTTGCCAGCTGGCCTGCCAGCGCGGCGCAACGCTCGACGGTCAGGTCGACCAGCGCCCATGGCGAGATGCTGTAGTTTGGGTCCACCACATGCACGATGACCATGTGACCACCCGATGCCTCGACCCATGCAGGTTCGCTCGTGATCGCTACGTCGCCATCCTCAAAGGTCAGCGCCGAAAGCATTTCGGCGATGGAGTCCTGCGTGAGCAGAAGCGGTCGGTCCGCTACCTGCTCCTCTTCCTCCGCGGCCTTGTCGTCGGCGACTTCGACGCTGACGGTCTGTGTGCTGGATTTGTTCGTAGCCTCTTGGCCACCGCTGCCAGCGCTCATGGCGATGCCGGCGACAATAGCTGCTGCCGCAAGCCCGCCCACCGCAAGCCATGCGAGCTTGCGCGGCTTAGCCTTCTGCGTGCCCTCGCCAGTGTCGCCATCGCCGAGGCCATAGACGATGGGCTCGTCGTCAGAGGAAGGGGAGAGGGGGGCGGGAAGGTCGTCCTCGGCGGCATGGGAGGCCTTCTTTGGGGCGTCTTCCTGCTCGTCTTCGATCTTCGCAAGCTTGCCGGTGTCGTCCAGAGCCTCTTCTGGCGCCTCGAGCCCTTCGCCCTCGGTGTCTGCTGGCTCAGCTGCAGGTTCTTCGCCCTCTGCCTCCGCCGGCCCGTCCGCAGCCTCCTCGGCCGCAGCCTCCGCTGGCTCGTCCGCAGCCTCCGCTGGCTCGTCCGCAGCCTCCTCCGGCTCGATTGCGGACTCTTCACCATCGGCCTCTGCCGGCTCGACTGGGGGCTCCTCGCCCTCCGCTTCTACGGGCTCGTCGTCGAGTCCCGCATCCTCAGCTGTCGCAGCCTCGGCCTCAGGGCTGACATCGGCTTCCGCATCAGCCCGATTTCCTGCTTCGGCCTCTGCCACAGCCTCGTCCTCGTTGACCACAGTCAGCGGCTCGTCAGAGAACTCCTGCTCGTCGTGCTGTTCGTCTTCGCGCTTCATCGGTGTCCTCTCCTGTGGCCAGGGGCTCGTTTATGGCTTGATGTGAACATAATAGCAAGCAAAGGCGACGAAGGTGGCAGGTGCGGCCACGAGTCTGTGCCCGCTTCAACCGTTTGTCCTCGCCTTCTTGCCTTACGCCCACGTAATTGCCGCATTTGCGTTGTATGAATGGGTTGTGGGTTGGCAACATAATCATAGAATCTGATAGGATAAAGAAGATTGCGACCCAACTGTGGCGCGCAACGTGATAAGGGTCGTCAAGAGAACAAAGGGGGTTGCTATGCAGCCAGGCGATGAGATTGAGAACTTGATTTCTGAGCTCGAGCAGGTTGTGAGCGAGGGCAAGACGCCCTTCACTGGCGGCGCTGGCAAGAAGATCGTCGATGTGCAGGACATCTACGAGATCATCGACGAGATTCGCCGCGTGTTCCCGCAGGAGTTTGCCGACGCTCGCCGCATCGTCAAGGAAGAGGCCGAGACGCTCGAGCGCGCGCAGATGCAGGCCGACTCCATCATCGCAGACGCACAGCAGCAGGCCATGATCCTGGCTTCTGACCAAGAGATCGTTCGCATCGCGCAGCAGCAGGCCGAGCAGATTCGCGACCAGGCCCAGCAGTACGAGCGTGACACGCGCTACAACGCCGAGGAGTATGCCGACACGGTCCTCGCGCACCTCGAGGACAACATCAAGTCGCTCACCAACTCGGTGACCCGCGTGCGCCAGACCCTCTCCGAGAACTCGGGTGCCCGCAACTCGTCCAATAGGGTTGAGTGGTAAAGCACATGCAACAGGTTTCTGCGATTCTTGACGATCGCCTTGCCAATGCGGGCGATACGCTGCCGCTTGCCGGTCATATGGATGACGATTCCTACGAGCTGGGCGACCACGAGTTCTCGCTGCCGTCCGGGCTCGACTACGACCTGATGCTCACGAACGCGGGCGAGGGGATACTTGCGACAGGCATCGTGCGCGGGCACGTGGTCGGCACCTGCGACCGCTGCCTGGAGGATGCCGAGTTCGACCTGGCAGCCGAGGTGGACGAGTACTACCTCTTCAAGGCCCCGTCCGAGACCGAGACGCTGGGGGACGACGAGGACGACGTCGACTTCTCGCTGGTGGGGGATGACCACACGATCGACCTCACCGAGGCGCTGCAGTCGGCCGTGCTCATGGAGACGCCCTTCGTGGTGCTCTGCCGCGAGGACTGCAAGGGCCTTTGCCCCGTATGCGGCGAGAACCTCAACCTGCACGACTGCGGTCACGCGACGCAGATCGAGGAAGAGCGTCTGGAGTCCAATCCGTTCGCGGTGCTGCGCAACCTCAAGCTCGACTAGCTAGCGATGTTGATGTGCTCCTGGGGACACGCCCCGGGGCAACACTGCCGAGATTGCCTTGCATATAGTCAGTGCTCTGCGGCAGTGTTGCCCCGGGGCGTGTCCCCAGGAGCACATCCGCTGCCCATGGCAAAGCTTTTTCGCGTGTAGAATAGTTGTTGCGCGTGCACAGCACACAAGGTGTGGTATAGTACATCGCTGCATGTCTGCAGGAAAGACCGTCCGACGCCCGTCGGGCGTTGGTTAGGTGTAAGAGAGGTTCAAGATGGCAGTTCCTAAGCAAAAGAAGGGCCGCGGCGCCACGCACACCCGTCGTTCGGCCAACAGCAAGCTCGCCGCTTCCGCACGTTCCACGTGCCCCCAGTGCGGTGCCCCTAAGCTTCCGCATCACGTGTGCCCCAACTGCGGTTTCTACAAGGACCGCGAGGTTGTCGTTACCGAGTAACGCTCCGCACGATACGCAAGCCAAGGAGGCCGGTCCTTTTGGGCCGGCCTCCTTCCTATAGGCGGGCGGACTATGCCATAAGCCAGGTGCTAAGCGGCTTGCGCGTGCGTCAATGACGAGGAGAAAAGAGTAGCCATGGTCACCATTTGCGTAGACGCCATGGGCGGTGACAAGGAGCCGCAGGTCGTTCTCGACGGAATCGCTGCCGCGCTGCAGGAGGACGAAGATCTGGGCGTGCTGGTCGCAGGGCCCGAGGAGCTGGTCGTTCCGTTCTGTGCCAACCACCAGCGCGCTCGTGCGCTCGTGTGCACGGAGTCCATTGCGATGGACGAGCATCCGGCGGAGGCCGTTCGCACAAAGAAGGATTCGACGATTGTCCGAGGGTGCGCCGCCGTCAAACAGGGCGAGGCCAACGGCTTCTTCTCTGCTGGCTCGACGGGCGCCATCTTTGCCGCGGCGACCCTTGGTGTCGGCCGTATCAAGGGCATCAAGCGCCCCGCGATCGCAAGCGCTCTGCCAGGAGCCTCGGGCAGGAAGACCGTGCTGCTCGACCTTGGTGCGAACGCCGACGTACGTCCCGAGTCGATCGTGCAGTTTGCCCAGATGGGCCGGGCGTACTCCCGCGTCGTGCTTGGCGCGGAGGAGCCCCGCGTGGCGCTGCTCTCAAACGGCTCCGAGGACACCAAGGGCTCCGAGCTGGCGCTCTCGTACCACAAGGCGCTGGCGGAGGCTTCCGATGGATGGTTTGCCGGCAATGCCGAGGGAACCGACCTGCTTGCCGGCACCTACGACGTGATCGTGACCGACGGCTTTACCGGCAATGTCGCGCTCAAGTCGCTGGAGGGCACGGCGAAGTACATCCTGCGCGCGGTCAAGCACATGACGGAGGAGTCCAAGCGCGCGGCGGCTGGGGCCCTGCTGCTCAAGCCCGCGCTCAAGGAGCTGGCCCACGACCTGTCGGGCGACGAGATGGGCGGGGCCATCCTGCTCGGCCTCAAGGCGCCCGTGCTCATTGGCCATGGCGACACCTCGGTTGACGCGGTCAAGAACGGAACGCTGGCAACGGCAGCCGCTGTGCGCGGCGAGCTGGTGGAGCGAATCTCTCAGGCCATCGCAGCCGCGTAAGGCCCGGTGGCACGCTCGCTCCCCGGGAACTGCTGTGCCATTGCAGTGGCACAGCAGTTCCCGGGGAGCGAGCGTGCCACCTGAAGCATCGGCTCCGCTTTGTGCCATAATGGCTTGGCCATATCAGGAATCCGTGCGGATACGTTGCAAATGCCGTCCTTCGCGCATGCGATGGCGCCTTCTTAGCGCTACCTTATGCAGGGGCACGCGCTGCGCGTCTGCAACAGTCATGCCACTACCCGTGTGGCGCAAAAGAACGAAGGGAACGCGAACATGGACCACGACGCCATCTTTGCCAAGGCAAGGGCGATCATCTCCGAGACCCTTGACGTCGACGAGGACGTCATCACCGAGGACACCGAGTTCAAGGCCCTCGAGGCCGACTCGTTTGACATGCTCGAGCTCGTAAGCGCCTTTGAGGACGAGTTTGGCATGGAGATGCCCGACGACGGCCTTGACAAGGTCGTTACCGTGGGTGACGTCATCGCCGGCATCGAGGCCGCCCAGTAGGAGCATCCTTGAAGCTTCACAAGAGGGTCAAACGCATAGAGGAGATCGTCGGCCACCACTTTGCCGACGAGGACCTCATCATATCCGCCATCACGCACCCGTCCGCCGCGGAGGGCAAGGCCGTGTCGGCCAGCTACGAGCGCCTCGAGTTCCTGGGTGACTCGGTGCTTGGCGCCATGGTTGCCACCGACCTGTACATGCGCTTTCCCGGCATGGACGAGGGCCAGCTCTCGATGCTGAAGATCGCGCTGGTGAGTGGCGAGATGCTGTCCGACGTCGCTGGCGAGCTTGGCGTGGGCGAGCTCATTCTGTTCGGCGAGTCCGAGAAGGGCACCGGGGCGCGCGGCATGCGCTCGGCGCTCGAGAACGTCTACGAGGCGCTGGTTGGCGCCCTGTACGTGGATGCGGGCTACGACGCGGCCCATGACTTCGTGGTGCGCACGCTGCACCCGCG
>JAGAVX010000156.1 GCA_017941705.1 Atopobiaceae bacterium | reverse complement strand
CGACCGCGAGGGCACCAACTACGTGATCTTTGACACGACGGAGCATCCCAAGTACGAGATCGTGTCGTCCTCGCTCGAGAAGGTGAAGGACATGCAGGGCACGCTCGAGACCTACCTGCCCATGAGCGATGCCACCGTTCGCGCCCTCATGGAAGCGACGCTCTAGCTCTGCTGACTTTGATGCCGCCAGCCGCCCGTGCGTGTCAGACGCGACTGTCGCACCTGCGGTACTTCTGTCGCGGACTGTTTGGTTTGTTGGGGATGGTTGGATCTATGAGGCCCGCCTCAATCGCGGGGCGAAGGTACGCCTGCCTGAAGTGCTTGCGATCGGAAAGCTCGAGCCGGTCCATAAGCTCGATGACGGATAGCGACTCCTGACCAAGTGCTTCCATGAGGGCGACAACGAGGTAATCGTACTTGGGGGGTACTTGAGGGGTGCTTGGGGGGACGTTTTCGACAATACTGTTCCCCCGCATTTCAAGCAACGCATCACGAAGCATCTCCAGCATGAACTCGATGAAGAGTGTGAGATCTCCCGATTCGCTGAATCCGAGCACCTGATAGTACTCCATCTGATGTGCTTGGACCATAGACTCTACGGGAGCCCATGCTAGGACGGGTCGCCACCTTCTGTTAATGAGAGAGTGCCAAAGTCTGCCTGTCCTTCCATTTCCGTCGGAGAAGGGATGAATCAACTCGAACGCTCCGTGGAAGGCACACCCTTTGATAAGCGGGTGTTCACCGGCTGTCTGAAGCCAGGAAAGCAGCTCCGCTACGAGTGTGGGCACCTCGCTTGGGTCTACACCCTTGTGAATAAGAAGGGGCCCTGCAAAGACGCCCACGTCGTGCGAGCGAAGAGTTCCGGCATCTTGCGAGAGACCCGCCATCATGATGCCATGGGCTGCTAGCAGGTCGTCAACGGATGTGGGATCCAGTGACTCGATGCGTTCGTAGGCGGCGAAGGCATTCCTAATCTCGAGGATTTCCTGCTTTGGGGCGACGACCTGTTTGCCTTCAATGACGCCAGTCGTCTCGGCGAGTGTAAGCGTATTGCCTTCGATTGCGGTAGACGAGTGAATGGTACGGATTCGGTAGGTCTTTCTTAGCTTATGGTCTGGTTGTTGTCCCATCTTCAGCGTGGTCTTCGCGACAAGCTCAGCTATCTCGGCTATGAGATTGATCATTCCAGTTGTGAGCTCGTATGAGGGGACGCCAGTCATTGCTTACCTTTCTGAATCCTCTTGCATATGGTCTGCATAAGCATACCGCTTGCCTCAGGCGCAAATCTCAGCAGCATTCTGGCGGAGCTGGTCTTTTGGCTGCAATGAGCTTGTGCACGGCAAAGCCCCGCCGAGGAGCTCGAGCGGGGCACAGGAAGGAAGGTCTTGCTGGAAGGGGGCTTAGGCGGCCTGAGCTTCGTTCTCGGCCTCCTCCTCGAGGCACTTCTTCTCGTAGACGCGCCAGAAGGGCAGGTAGATGACGAGTCCGATGACAAAGGCGATCACGGGGTCGGGCATCTTGATGGTGAAGCCCTTCTCGAGGAACTTGGCGTAGATGTACACCGAGAGCAGCACGGTCACGCTGGCGACGAAGAGGCCAGAGGCAGACCAGTTGTTGGCATCGATGCCGTCGGAGCCTGTGGTGACGATGATGAAGGCGGCGAGCCCCAGCAGGCCGGCGCTCTTGACATCGACGCCCGGCTTCTCAGCGTATGCCTGGGCGATGGTGAGCGAGCAGTAGAGGCCCATGAGACCGAGCGTCAGCGAGTTCATGTTGACGAACGCGTTGGCGTAAGGCTCGAGGAAGGGCAGCAGCGCGCCGCCCTCACCCACGGAAGGCGAACCGAGGATGAAGAAGATCAGGAACGCGGCGCCTACCATGATGACGGGCATGGCGGCGATCATGCCGTTCTGAACGGCGGTGATGGGCGGCAGCATGCCAAATTTGCCCAGGGTGACGGCGGCTTGTTGACCACATCGGTCAGGCGGTCCATCAAGCTCTTTTTCGGAGTCTCGCTCTTTTCTTTCCCATCCCTTCTCGAAGTGTTCGCAGCCGGTAAGTTAATCGGTTACGTTTTCGTTGACCTCACTATATGACACGCTGAGGTATAGAGCTACTACCTATGAAGAACATCGTGATATACACTGAGTGCATGACATAGGGACAGGGGGGAGTCACATGGAACTGCGCACGCTTCGCTACTTTCTGGCCGTGGCCTATGAGGGCAACATCTCGCGTGCGGCGGAGTTGCTCTACATCGCCCAGCCGTCGCTCTCGCGCCAGATTCAGTCGCTGGAAAAGGAGCTGGGCTGCCAGCTGTTCATCCGTAAGAGCCACCGTGTGGAGCTCACGCCCGAGGGCCTCGAGCTGCGCAGCCGCGCGACCGAGGTGCTCGAGATGGTGGGGCGCATCGAGGACGAGTTCGCCCAGCGTGACGCTGCGGCCGTAGCGGGCGACGTGCATATCGTGGCGGCCGAGACGGCGGGCATGCGCCTCGTGGCTCGGGTGATTGCCGAGGTTCACGAGGCTCATCCGCAGATCGAGTTCCATCTGCATACGGGCGACGACCTGCAGGCTTCCGACATGTTGGACAAGGGCCTGGCCGACTTCGCCGTCATCTGCCAACCGGCTAACCTTGTCAACTACCACACACGCGAGCTGCCCGACCGGGATGTGTGGGGTGTGCTCATGCGTGCGGACGATCCACTCGCAGAGGGGGAGGGCGTCACGCCTGCGCAGTTGGCGAAGCGCTCAGCGTATTTCAGCCGCCAGCAAGTGAGCCTTGCGCACGAGACCAACCCCCTGCGCAACTGGCTCGGCCACTACCGCGGGCGCACCAAGCAGGTGGGGACGCTCGACCTGGTGCGCAACGCAGGCGCGATGGTGGCTGCGGGTGACGCGCTTGCGGTCACGTTCGAGGGCATCGGTGGCTATGACGGCGACGAGCTCATCTTCCGCCCTCTCGAACCGCGCCTTGAGACTGGCTCGGTCTTTGCCTGGAAGCGCCATCGAACGTTCTCCGAGGCCAGTCGCGTGTTCCTCGACGCGATGCGCGCGCAGCTGGAGAGCTAGGCGCTGGCCAAACCTTACATAGTTGTCTCTGCTGGTCATCTTTCAGACTTAGCGGAAAGATAAGAGAATACCCTTCCGCTAAGTCTGGGGTGTGGAAGGGTATTCTTGCATGAGTGTCATACCGCAAGGGCAGTGCGAGGCCAGCGGCATGGTGGAGCGTATGCTCTACTCGTATCCGCGAGCGAGGTCGGCCACGATGTCGGCGCAGCTGTCGATGGAGCGGATGAGTGAGGTCACGCTGCTGCCAGAGTTGACGCCGGCGTCGAGCTCGCCCTTGAGCTCGCTCAGGTAGTAGCTGCCCTGCGCCGGATCGAGGTCGCCGGCCTTATTGGCCTCCACGGCGGCGCGTACCACGGGGTTGGGGGTGCTGCGCCACTTGGAGGTGCCGCCCCACTGCGTGAAGATCAGGTAGTCGTCCTGCGGGGTCTCGAGGAGGTTCTGCTTGGTGGCCTCGGCGGCGCGGCATTCCTTGGAGAGGATGAAGCGCGTTCCGGCGAAGGCACCCTCGGCACCCAGGATGGCGCTCGCACGGGCGAACTTCTCGTTGATGATGCCACCGGCGGCGAGGACGGGAATCTCGACGGCATCGGCAAGCAGCGCAACCTGCATCATGGTGCCGGTGGAGCCGCAGGGCATGCAGCCGCCCTCGTCGCAGCCAGTGGCCACGATGATGTCGACGCCCCAGGCCTCGAGCTGCTTGGCGGTCGCGATGGTGGGGTTGAGCTGGCGGGCGATGATGGTGAAGCCCTCCTCTTTGAAGGGCACGACGTCGCTCTCCTCGAAGGACTCTCCAGCGAGCACCATGACCTTCACGCCCTCCTCGCGCATGATGTCAATGATGCCGGTGGAGAAGCCGTTGGCGTCGGCGGAGGCGGGGACGATGTCGATGCCGAAGGGCTTGTCGGTGAGCTCCTTGGTGCGGCGGATCGCGTTGCGCATGTCGGTGGCCGTCTCCTCGGCGGTGTCGCGGCGCACGTCCGTGCCGGCGTTGAAGCCCAGCACGCCCAGGCCGCCGGCGTTGCTCACTGCCGCCACCAGCTCGGGGCTGGTGATCCACAGCATCGGTGCCTGTACGACGGGCTTCGTGATGCCCAGAATCTCACATACGCGGTTCATGGATGCTCCTCTCATTGAAGGTATATGCATATACCAATAATACGCGATGAGCAAGAGGCCGAGGCGGACGCACGGGAGTGTATTCTGTTAAGCGATGGCGCGAGATGCGGGGGAGGATGGTATGCCAAAGGCACGCAACGAGAAGACCGAGCAGGCCATTCGCTCGGCAGCATGGAGGCTCTTCTTTGAGCGTGGGTTTGAGGCAACTTCCTACACCGACTTGGCTGAGGCGTCGGGTGTTTCACGCTCCCTCGTGCAACGCTACTTCTCTAGGAAGGAACTGCTGGTTGGGTGGTGCGTGTCGGAGATCCGGCGGGCTGCGGTGGAGGTGTGTGACGAGGCTTATCCGCAGCGGGTCGGGCCGCTCGAGCGCCTCTACCTGCGTGGGCAGGTGAGCATTGCCACCTATTTTGCCTGCGACGGCATCCGCCGGTTCATGCTCGACGTTTTCTCGAGCCGGGAGCTGACGCAACAGACGATCTTCGAGGGATTCCGCTGGACGGTCTTGGAGGTGTTGCCGGAGCGTCCAGAACTGCTTGAGGCAAACGAGCCCGATGAGCTCATCATGGCCATGGGTGGCCTGTACGAGCTTGTTTACCTGTACCTTGTGCGGAAGCAGACACCAGACGTTGCGGTGGTCACACAGCCTAGTGTGCGGGTCTTTGCTGAGACGTTTGGTTTGTCCTTGGATGGCGTCGATTTGGGAGCGTACGCGATTGAGCCCGACGAGCTGCAGTCTTTGGCGGGTCGGGCGGTCGAGCGCATCGCTTGGTAGGGATGCCGGGCTAAAGATCGCGGTAGGTGACAAGCTCCACGTCGTCGCGCTTTGCCAGCTTCTGCAGCTCGGGGCTACGGAGGATTTCGGCGTCAACGGTACGGGGGAGGGTGAGCGACGAGTTGCGCATGAGTTGTGCGTCGACAAAGCCTGGATGCAGCATGAGGGCGTGCACTACCGGCGCAGTT
>JAGAVX010000155.1 GCA_017941705.1 Atopobiaceae bacterium | reverse complement strand
GTGGCACGCAAGTTCCCCGGGAGCGACTGTGCCGCCGAGAGTCCAGGCACTCGGCGGCACAGTCGCTCCCGGGGAACTTGCGTGCCACGTGATTCTGGAGAACTGCGGGGATTGCCTGCGAAGACGCGGCGCAGCGTCCTTCCGTTGGGTATAAGGAGCTCAACAAACCCTTGACCCTGATGGAGTCGGTGAACTGCTTTGAAAGAGGCGCTGCTCAAAGAGATCATGGAGATCGGGGGAGACATCATCTCCTCCGATCGCTTTAGGAAGGCGCGGAAGGTGCCACATCACAGCAAAAGTGGCAACATCGCGCGTCATTGTCTGGAGACGGCTGGCTATGCGCTGCTGCTTGCGCGGTGGCTCGGGCAGCGCGGCATCACCGTGAGCGAGGTGGACGTGGTGCGCGCCAGCCTGTTGCATGACATCGGCATGACCGAGGACTTCGTCTTCCTCAGCTCCTCCCACAAGAAGGCGCGGCTGCATCCCAGCGAAGGTGCGCGGATCGCCGCAGAGGAGTATGGCGCCAACGAGGTGCAGGTAAAGGCCATCCAGCATCACATGTGGCCCGTATGCTGCTACGTGCCGCCCAACTCGGTCGTGGGCTGGGTCCTCACGGTTGCCGACAAGTGCTGCTCGGTGCACGAGGTGGGACGTTCGAGCGAGGCGGTCGTGGACACGGCGGGACGTTGGCTCCTGCGTGTCTTGGGCAGTCACTAGTGTGGACGTAAGCCTGGCGCGGGGCGCTCGGCAGTCCTCTGCCTGCGACCTGATGGCGCCTACCGGGATCTGCCTTCCATAAGCTCGCGCAGGCGCTTTCGAGTTGCTCCGACAGCGACCAGTGCCGAGCCGGCGAGGGCTAGGGCCGCGGCGGACGCATGGCTCTCGTCCCCAGTCTTGGGGAGGCTCTTCGCAGGCGTTGTCTTCGCTGCCGCCTTGGTCGAGGCGGACTTCGTGCTCTTCTTCGTGCTGCCACCAGTCGCCTGCTCCTGCTTGTCATTGGCTGGTGCCGGCGTCACGTCCTCGCTGGGCTGCCTGCCGTCATCCTTCGAGCCGTCGTCGGCCGGCGCCTCGTACGCAACCGTGTATGCCCTGATGGAGAGAATTGGGTAAAGGGTCTCCATCTGACCCCAGATTTCGGTGGCGATGGTTGCCTCCGAGAAGCCGCCGTCCTTGAGGATGTAGCCTTTTCCACGGGCGTTCTGCTCTTCGACGGTGAAAAGTGGCGTGCCGCGCACGTTGGTGAGGTTGTTCTCGATTCCCACGTTTGGCACGTCACCCGACACCTTCAGCACGATGGCTCCCTTGCCGGCGGGCACCTCTGCGTTCCACGTCGCGGGAACCGTGGTGTAGCCGGCGTGGTCGATCGTGCCCGACGCCAGCGGAATCCAGGCGGACTCATCCGCAGAGGGGGTGCCGTCACTCACGGGCGCGTAGTACAGGGCGTAGGTGCCGCCCTTGGTCCAGCTCACAAAGCTGAGCTCGGCCATCCGCTCGCCCGAGCCAAAGTCAAACACGTTCGCCCAGGTGCAGGAGCCGTCGCTTGCGGGCTGCCATGACGTGACGGCCCCGTACTTGTCATGCATGTAGCGCTTCTGTGCCACGGGTTTCCTGGCGCCGGCGATCGAATAGCAGTAGCCCATCCCATGCGAGTCGTTCTTAAAGAGGAACTCGTCATCGTACGAGACATATGTGAAGCCGTCATCTGATCCGTAGCTGGTGCCAAAGCTGTTCTTGAGGATCCAGGCACCGTCGTGCTCAGGCTTCTTTCCGTTCTGCTCGGCGAAGTACTCCTTGGGGAAGGAGTCGTCCCAGCCCACCACCGAGACTGCGTGGTTTGACTCGTACATCTCTTCGCCGCTCTCGCCGTACCTGCCGTTTCCCCAGTCAGTCGAGTGCGTGTTGTCAAAGTACTCGTCCGACGCCTTGTAGACCGCGTTGACGGCCCCGTACTTTGTGATCAGGTCCTTCACTTCCTGCCGGGAAGGCTCCTTGACGAAGACGATGTCGGTGATTTCGTACAGGACGGGAGCTGTGTCATAGTTGGCGGGACGCAGGTTCTGGCCTTCGCCATAGGTGTTGGAGGAGCTCATGTTTCTCATGTCGTCATCGTTGAGGTCGTCCGGCTTCCCGAGGTAGGGGATGTCCGCCTCGGACCTGACGCCGACCGTCGACAAGTAGCCCGTCGCCATCGCGGGAAAGCCCGACTCCTCGCGGAAGAACAGCTTCCAGGCGCTCTGGTGGGTCCACCAGAGCATGTCCTCGACCGATAGTTGGATGCCTGTCGATTCCTTCCCGGTGTGGATGAGGTAGCTCTCGGTGGACGAGATGCCGGACTGGGCCCAGCAGGTGCCCCAGAACTGGTCTCGTACGGCAGAGGTGCCCTCCGTGGTGCGCGGATCGTACGACGAGCCGCTCTCGCTTGCGGGAAGGATGGCCTGGGAGTCCTGATCGACTTCCACGACCTGCTCTTCGGCCTGAGGTGACGAGGGCTCTTCCACGGCCGCGTCGACCTGGTCAATGCCAAAGGCCGGTCTGGCCATTGTGGCCGTGGCGCCCATGGCCAATGCCGCTGCCAGAGAGAGGGACACGCCCGCCCTGCAAATGCTCGTTCTCTGCGTTCTGTCAGCCATGACGGTCTCCTCGTTGACCTCGCGCCAGCATGCTCTGCATCCGCAGATACAACACCTCGAGATTATACTTGACCGGCGTACATGCACGTGGCGCGCAAGCCCCGGCAACGACGGTGCCACCGGACCATTGAATCCGGTGGCACCGTCGTTGCCGGGGCTTGCGCGCCTCTAAGGGTGACGGCAAAAGGCCTAGCCGAGGTCTTCTCCGTTGGTCTCGATCACATGCTTATACCAATAGAAGCTCTTCTTCTTGCTGCGGGCCAGCGTGCCCTCGCCGGCGTTGTTCTTGTCGACGTAGACGAAGCCGTAACGCTTGTCCATCTCGCCAGTGGAGGCGGAGACGATGTCGATGGGGGACCACATGGTGTAGCCCAGCAGGTTGACGCCGTCCTTCTCAACGGCATCGATCATGGCGCGGATGTGCTCGCGCAGGTAGTCGATGCGGTAGGAGTCGTCGATGGAGCCGTCCTCCTCGACCTTGTCGTAGGCGCCAAAGCCGTTCTCCACGATCATCAGCGGCTGGTCGTAGCGCTCGTAGAACCAGTTGAGCGCATAGCGCAGGCCCAGCGGGTCGATCGGCCAGCCCCAGTCGCTCGACTTGAGGTACTCGTTCTGCGCGAAGTCGACCTGGTTGTCGCTGATGCCCGGGATGCCCGGCTCGTAGAAGTTGAACTCGGGGTTGTCGTCGCGCGCCTGGACGGCGAAGCTCATGTAGTACGAGAAGCCGATGTAGTCCACGACACCCTCGGCGAGGATGGCCTTCTCCTCGTCCGTCACGGTCACGTCGAGGCCGTTGCGCTCCCAGTAGCGGAACATGTACTCGGGCACGCGACCCTTGGCGTGCACGTCGCAGTACCAGTAGCGCTTGTGGTCGCCCCAGGTCTTCTCCATCTGGTCCTTGGGGTTGCAGGTGTGCGCGTAGAGCGGGCAGAAGGCGATCATGCAGCCGATCATGGCGTCCGGGTCGATCTCGTGGCAGGCCTTCACGGCCTTGGCGCTGGCAATGAGCTCGTTGACCGATGCCTGGTACATGAGCTCCTCGGCGTTGTCGCCGTCCTTGAGCAGCACAGCGCCCTCCTGCAGCATGTGGTGCGCGTTGGGGGCGGCGCCCTGGTTGTTGATCTCGTTGAAGGTCATCCAGTACTTGACCTTGCCCTTGTAGCGCTCAAAGCACACGCGGGCAAAACGCTCGAAGAAGTCGATGCAGCGCTTGTCAACAAAGCCGTTGTACTCGGTGGCCAGATGGTAGGGCATCTCAAAGTGCTGGAGCGTGATGACAGGCTCGATGCCGTGCTCGCGGCAGCAGTCGAACATGTCGTCGTAGAAGGCCAGGCCCTCCTCGTTGGGTTCGGCGTCGTCGCCGTTGGGGAAGATGCGCGTCCAGGCGATGGAGGTGCGGAACGCCTTGAAGCCCATCTCGGCAAAGAGGGCGATGTCCTCGCGATAGTGATGGTAGAAGTCGATGCCCTCGTGGTTGGGGTAGTTCTCGCCCTCGATGACGCCGTCGGTGATGCGCCTGCGGATGCCGTTGCCGCCGGCGGTCATCACGTCTGCGATCGAGATACCCTTGCCGCCCTGGTCCCAGCCGCCCTCGAGCTGGTGTGCCGCGACGGCGCCGCCCCACAGGAAGTCCTTCGGGAAGTATTTCATGTCCTCTCCTTTCGCGTTGCGTTTGGCACGAGGTGCCTTTGAAGTGCATGTTTCAATTATTGACGCTGGCTGGTCAGGGACGGCATCGCTCTCGGCAAGCGGCTACCGTCCGTGCATTGGGGACAGGCACCAGTGCACGCCCGCGTGCGTTGGGGACAGGCACTGATGCACGCCCGCGTGCGTTGGGGACAGGCACCGATGCACGCCCGCGTGCGTTGGGGACAGGCTTGGCATTAAGCGCAGGGGAGAGATGCGCCTGAGAATTACTCACAATGTAGTATGTTGTGAGTAATTCGCGAGAAAAACCGCAGGAAAGAATCGGCCAATTACTCACAACCTACTAGGTTGTGAGTAATTGCGTGTGCGGATGAAGGAGCTTGCCGCGCCTGATGCTCGCCCTACGACACGCTCGCTCTCTCGTTCGATTTTTGTCCGAGCCATTCGATAGGCTTCACGCAACGATTTGAACGAAGGAGACGAGCATGGGAATGCCCACGGCACAACAGCGCCTCGACAGCCTCAAGGAGGAGATCCGCGCGGTGCGCGACCGGGTGGTTGGCATCGTCGTGCGCATGGATGACATACGGTTGCAGCAGATTCCCCAGATCAGGGCCGACTACGCGCTCAAGATCGGCTGCTGGGAGCAGGCGCTTCTCGAGGCCGAGCTCTCGGCCCGTCGTGCGCGCCGCAGGCTCGCCTTGGTCCAGGCTCGGGTCAACCGGGGCGAGCAGCCGCAGATGGAAGAGGTCGAGCAGACGCTGGACGACGAGCTTGCCACATGGATGGTCAAGGCCGAGGAGGCGAGAATCGCCTACGAGCGCGCGCTGAGCTACATCACCGGCATGCGGGTCATGACAAGAGCCGAGAGCGGTGAGCTCAAGCGCCTCTATCACCGGCTGGTCAAGAGGCTGCACCCCGATGTGTGTCACAGCACGGAGGACCATCGCGCCGGTCTGTTCCAGATCGCGCAAGCGGCGTATGCCAATGGAGACGTGCAGGCGCTTCGCTCGCTCGAAGTGGCGACGCGTCACCTCGATCCGGCGTGCGACGACCTGAGCGATGCCCATGATCTCGAGACGCTTGAGCAGGAGCTGGAGCTCGCGCGTATCGAGGAGGGTGTCATGGCAGAGCGGCTCCAGCAGCTCGAGGAGTGCGAAGAGATGCGCTTGGGCACGCTGCTTGCCGATCCGGAGTGGGTCACCAAGCGTACGACAGAGCTGCGTCGGGCTGTCGAGGCATGGGAGCGCTTGCGCGACGAATGCGATGAGCGCCTGCGCGAGCTGAGGGAGGATACCGATGAGCACTGACAGCATCAAGTCCGATACAGCCCTGCCCGAGGGCGCGGGTCTTGCACCCATCTCCGCAACCTCGGCTGGCGCCATCATTGCGGCGATGCACCAGGGCAACGGCGGCATGCACGAAGTGCCCAAGCCGTTCGCGCAGCCCATCTGCCTGATTCCCGAGACGCGTGTCGCAGGAACGAGCCATATTAAGGACATCGATGAGCTTGCACAAAGCCTGCGCGAGGGGGACCGCCTGCGGCTCGAGCGCGATTCGCGCAACCCCTACGACCATTGGTGCATCAAGGTACTCGATGGCGAGGGCAGAAGGGTCGGGTTCGTGGCGGCAGACGTGAACGAGATCCCCGCTCGCCTGATGGATGGGGGCAAGCGGCTGTATGCGCAGGTAACAGGTGTGGAAAGGCTTGGCAGCTGGTGGAAGATCGGCGTGGGGGTGTGGCTCGATGACTAACTGGCACGGAAACGGTGGCGGCTGGGGAGCTGACGCCCCAGTGTTCGACTGGGATTGGCCGACGGCGGCCGATGGCGGCTCGAGTGACAGAAGCTATGGGCTTCCGGTTGTGTGGACCACGGTTCAGCAGCATGAGCCGACGGACACCTCGACCGGCCGCAACTGCATCTGGCGCTACGATCCCGCTGATGACCCAGACAGCGACCAGGCGCTCGCGTACGGGTCTGACTACTACAACGAGGGCATGTCCTGCGATCCAATGACAGAGCACGAGAGGCGCATCATGTGCTTTCAGGCCGCTGAGCTGCTCTATCTCCATGCGTCTAGGAAGGGCAATCCCATCGGGGACCTCAATCTGGGTTACGTCTACTCATACGACCGCTGCGAGGGGAGATACTGGAATCGCGGGGCAGCGAGTGACGCGCCTGTCACGGCAGAGGAGATCGCCGCTGCGCTCGAGGGCCGGCGGGCTCCCTTTGACCATGAGGCGCATGCGTACGAGCATTTCCGCAAGGCGGCGGAGGCCGATGTCGCCGAGGCATGCTACAAGCTGGGCGACCTCCTGCGCGAGGGAAGGGGGTGCGACACAGACATGGAAGAGGCCTTTGAGTGGTTCTCGCGGGCCTATGCCCTTGGCAGGGACGAGCATCCCGTGATCTGGGGGAGCGCGGCGCTTCGCCTTGGCCGTGCGTATGAGGAAGGCGAAGGCTGCATGTAGAGCTTCGAGCAGGCGCGAACGTGGTACGAGCGCTCCGCCACCGGTCTGGGAATTGCGGTGCGTGCCGGCGAGACGTGGTATCGCAAGGCCTTGCGCCATGCCGAGGATGGGCTCAAGCGCGCCAAGCAGGAGATGAGCGGGCGCTACTAGGGGCTACGGTGCAGGCGACCCCGCGGAAGCCCGTTACCGCCACAGGGCCAGCATCAGGGCGATTACCACTCCAAAGCCGATGACGTATACGAGATAGACGCCCAGTGCGGCCTTGAGGGTCCCAAGGACCACCATCAGGTGCTCCTCGCCGTCTTGCAGCTCGTCGGAGAAGTCACGCTTGCTGCCAGGCTGCCCGCCACGTGCACGCGAGGGATGCCTCGTCGCATCGCTGTCAGCGTGCCTGCCAAGCAGCATCTCGCGCTGTGAGCGAACGCCGGACATGTCGACGATCGTGTGGTTGTCGTCCATGTCCGGCGTTCGTCTGCTCATGCGTGTCCCCGTCTCGCGTCTGCCACAGAGTCTACTCGGCGTCCTGTGCGGCTGCCACGGGAGCCGCACTCACCTCGGGCACGTCGTCGTACAGGTGGCACACCACGTAGTGCCCGGGCTCGATCTCCTTCTGCTTGGGAGCCACGTGCTTGCAGCACTCCATGCACTTGCTGCAGCGGGTGTGGAACTTGCAGCCCTCGGGCGGGTTGGCGGGGGAGGGGATGGATCTCTCGAGCACGATGCGGTTCATCTTGGCATCGGGATCGGGGATGGGGATGGCGCTGAACAGCGCCTCGGTGTAGGGGTGCAGCGGGTGGGAAAACCTTGCCCTCCTCGAAGGTGATGTAGGCCAGCTCGGGGTTCGACTTGATGCAGCTCTTGGCCTCGGTCTCGCCCATGATGGTGGCATCGATCTTGCCGCTCTTGAGCGCGGTGATGATGGTGTTGACGTCGGGGGAGCGACTCCTTCTTGTCGACGCCGGGGATCTGGTCGACCATGGCCTCCCACATCGAGCCAAGCTGCGCCGCGACCTTGGCGCCGGAGAAGTCGGCGAGGCTGGTGCCCTTGGCAAAGGGGGAGTCGGCAAGCAGCATGATTCCCTGGTCGCTTGGACCAGTAGTAGTTGGAGAAGCCGACGGACTGCTTGCGCTCCTCGGTGACACCCATGCCGTCGATGATGCAGTCGATCTTGCCTGCGTTGAGCGCGGGAATCAGGCCGTCCCAGTCGACCTTGATGAAGGTCACGTTCCAGCCGTAGGCATCGCCGATCATCTGGGCGACCTTGGTGTCATAGCCGCCCACGTAGCCGCTTCCGTCCGAGAGCGCGATGGCGCCGTTCGAGTCGTCTGTCTGAATCCAGCTGTGTGGCGCGTAGTCGCAGTCGGAACCGACGCGCAGCGTTGCCCCCTCGCTCCAGGCGTCTCCACCGTCGGTGGCTGCGCCGCTGTCAGATCCTCAGCCGCAGCCGATAAGTCCCATCGACGCGACCGAGAACAGCCCACGCCTGCCACTTTGATGAAGTTCCTTCTTGAGAGTGTGCTCATGGTCTCATCCTTGGATCGCTACATCTCGCAGTGGTCAGGCGTGCGTGCTTGGAAGAATACGCCCGCCGTTGTCTGTAGTAATAATAAGACGTAACAAGACGTATTAAGTAGTTATATCAAGTACTCGCTCGTGAAGCGTCGAGTATCGCTAGCTGAACGTAGCGGCTGGACCCGCGAGCGGAAGCTTTGCTCACGCTGGCCTTTCTCTATGGATGGCTACGTCAAACGCCAGCGCGACTTGTAGGTGCTTTTTTGGCAGGGTTTTCCGGGACGCACCTACAAGTTATGTCGTAGGTGCGTTTTGAGCCGAGTATTGCCAAGCTGTCACATCAACGGGGTGAGAAGTGCATACAAATGCCCAAAACGACGTCTTGAGCTCTGATTTGGTGCCTACAAGTTGAGTTGTATATAGGTGCTGAAAACGGTGTGAGGTTTGATGATGCGTGCCAAAGATGGCAACACATACGATTCGTGTTGTATGCATCTTTTTACGCCTAGAATGGCCCAATCCTTACGTTGTATGTACTTTTGGGAGCCTTCGTCTGGGCACTGCTGTATTTGCCGCTTAAATTGCACCTACAAATCACGTTGTAGGTGCCCATTTTCGAGCCTTCAGAAAAACGCGCATACAAAAGCGCAGCCTCTACTCGAAGAGGCTACAGCGTGTAAGTGCTGGAAGTCCGCCGTCGTCTTTTGCTGACTGGCGGGAAGTCCGGCGAAGTATAAAAGCCTGTGCTTATTAAATGTCGAACATGTAGCGCGACCCCACGAGGTACTTGTTGCTGATGCAAAGAGGCCTCTTGTGATCGTCTGTCAGCAGGGCGCGCTCGAAGAACAGCGGGCTTCCGACAGCGACCTTGAGGTTCGCGGCCATGGAGGCGTCGGCAAGGGCAATCTCGATGGTGCTCGAGTCGCATCCGCCGGGCGTGCGACCGCACTTGGCGGTTACGACCTCAAAGAACGAGACGTCGTCGAGGTTTTCCTCGAGCATGCAGCTGAACTCGGGGAGGGGCAGAAGGTCGTGCTCCTCCATGATGGGGATGTCGTCTGCCGTCCGTAGACGGGAGATGTATGCGAGCCTCTCGCAGCTTGGTCCAAAGAAGCGCTGGTCCTCGGTGCGCGCGGGCACGATGTGGCGTTCCAGCACCTCGGCACCCGCGGTCATGCCCATGTCGGCGCACACGCTCGTGAAGCTCTGGACGGGGCTGCACTGGCGTATCTTGCGGAGCATCTTGCGCTGGTTGACGTAGGTGCCCTTGCCTTGTCGCTTGGTGAGGTAGCCCTCGCCGACAAGCTCCTCGATGGCCCGTCGTACTGTCACGCGGCTGACGGAGTAGATCTGTGAGAGCTCGGCCTCCGAAGGTATCCGCTCTCCTGCCAGATAAGTGCCTGATGATATTCCGGCCTTGATGTCCTCGAGCACCTGCTGATACAGCGGCGTCAGCGAGTTGTCATTGAGCTTCATGTGCAGGTTTCCCCTCGTGCGCAGACGGACTGTCCGCCTGTGCGCCATGCTTGCGTGTGGTGTTCTGGACTAGTGTAGCGTACCAATGGATACAAGTTGAACGTTTTATAGGCCTACGAGTTGGCAATGAGGCGCGATTGGTTATCGGCGGCGACTTGGCAGCGCCTGCCGTGATTATGGTCATGCTTCCAGCATTTTGGAGTATGGTGTTGCTGACTGTCGGTGCACGGTGCGGAGGTGGCACGTGCCTACATACGAGCTAAGGAGACGCTGATGAAGAAGTTCAACAAGGTCATCGCTCTGGCGGCGTGCGCACTGCTCACCTGCCTCGTGGTTGTCGGCTGCGGCAACAAGGAGGCGTACAAGGCTGACTTCGTAGGGACCTGGGAGATCGTAGAGACCGAGAACAAGGATGAGACGGTGAGCGAGGAGGACATCGACCTGCTCAAGTCGCTCGGCATGAATGTCTACGCCGAGATTCACGAGGATGGAACCTGTACTCTGGAGCCCTTTGGCTCGGTCATCGAGGGTACCTGGGACGTTGCGAGCAAGGGCAAGGCCACGATGGCCGCCATGGATCAGAGCATACCCATGACGATCGAGGAGGATGGGCACCTGTTCCTCGAGAACGAGAACGGTCAGGGCATGCGCTTCAAGAAGATTGATCCCTCCGAAAAGAAGGAGAGCGTCATTCCCGAAGAGCTCCAGGGGACGGTCGACGACGCGGTGACAGAGGTCGTCGACGACATGGAGGCTGCTGAGGGCGATGCGACTGCAGCCGACGAGGCAAAGGGCGATGACGCCGCAGGTGCGACCGAGGACGCTGCGGAGGCGACCGAGGACGCGGCGAAAGACGACGCGGAGTAGCGCTATCGTAGAGGACTGGGGGCAGCGTGGGTGACACGAGTCGCCTGCGCTGCCTTTTGGTTTAGCTAGGAGAGGGGAGGGACGAGATGGACGAGGGCCAGACCGACATGCTGCAGACCGACGAGCCGCAAATCGGTGGCACCCCACGCATCGAGGTCCTTCCCCAGGACAGCATGTCGATGCGCGAGGCGTTGGGCCCATGGCTGCCGACTGCGACTCAAGTGGCCTCGGCGCTTGCCATGCTTGCGTTGCTCAGCCCAGCGGCACTGGGCGGCATGCCGGTGCTTCCGGTAACGATAGAAGAGGACCGACGCAGGCGGCAGGACGAGATACAGCAGATCAGCGAGTCGTCGGTGGGCATTCACCATGACGCGCAGGAGGCGCAGTCGTCACTGACGCTCTCGCAGCGCAGGCTGGCTCAGGTGACGCGCGAGGTCGAGCACAGCCACGCCCATGACGTGACGGAGCAGGATGTGGTGCATGCCGCACACCTCGTGGCTACGGGCGAGGCGACCTTTGGCCAGCAGCTGCGCTTTCGCTCGGCGCTCGGCAGGGTGGCAAACGACTCGGTGGACCTCTTCATCCTCTCGACTGACGAGGCAAAGGAACGACGTTTGGCCGAGCAGGAGTTACGGGACGAGGATGATGAAGAGGACCTGGACGCCTGGGTAGAGGAGTTCGCCTAACGTCTGGTGAAGTGGGCGTCGGGGCGTGCGTCGGGGACAGGCGCCGCTGCACGGCTGAGGCAATCGAATTGCATGTGCGTAACTCTTGCCTCAACCGTGCAGCGGCGCCTGTCCCCGACGCACGCCCCGACGACCAACGGCTACATGGCTGACTTGAATGCGGCCAGAAGGTCGTCGAACTCCTCGAACGCGGGGAGGTCGGGGTTGTCCGCCATGATCTGCTCGGTCGAGCGGAACAGGAAGCCTGCCTTGCTGGCACGAATCATGGCCAAGTCGTTGAACGAGTCGCCGGTCGCGATGGTGTCGAATCCGATGGACTGGAGGCCGCGCACCGTGGTCAGCTTTGACTCGGGGCAGCGCATGCGGAAGTCCTCGACCATGCCGTCATCGCCCACGACAAGCGAATTGCAGAAGATCGTCGGCCAGCCGAGCTTTGCCATGAGGGGCTTGGCAAACTCCTCGAACGTGTCGCTCAGGATGATGACCTGCGAGATGCTGCGCAGCTCGTCGAGGAACTCCTTGGCGCCGGGGAGTGGGTCGATCGTGGCGATGACGTCCTGGATCTCGCGCAGTCCGAGGCCGTGCTCGCGCAGGATGCCCAGGCGCCAGCGCATGAGCTTGTCGTAGTCGGGCTCGTCGCGGGTGGTGCGACGCAGCTCGGGGATGCCGCTCGCCTCCGAGAACGCGATCCAGATCTCGGGGACGAGGACGCCTTCCATGTCCAGGCAGCAGATGTTCATGCGTGTTCCTTTCGGTCGGGTTGGCATGGCATGGTTAGGTCGGGAGTCCTAACCACCGTTGCGGGGTGAGGTGACGGATACGCCGTGCTCGCTGGCCCTCAGCGTCTTTACCCACAGCTCGGGCATCAGCTCGCGCGCGGCATGCTCGACGGCCTTGGCCCTGCGATCGCCGTCGCATATGGCGAGCATCGTGGCGCCCGATCCCGAGATGAGAAACGTCACGGCCCCCGCCTGAAGCGCACGGTCGTGCAGTCGCTCGAAGTCGGGGATGAGAGGCGCGCGATACGGCTCGTGGATGCGGTCGCGGCAGCAGGCGGCGATCTCGCCCGCTCGGCCGGATGCCAGTGCGCTGACCATTGCCAGGCACCTTCCGACCTGCCATGAGACCGAGCTCATGGGCACCATGGACGGCAGGGCCTTGCGCGCGTCGGCCGTGAGCACCCGATACGGGGGAGCCATGCAGACAAAGCGCAGGTTGGGCGCGACGACCCAGCGCGTGGTGACGGTCTGGTCGTCCTCGACGTACGAGCTGACCAAGCCTCCCATCACGGCAGGTGCGACGTTGTCCGGATGACCCTCGATGCTCGTCGCGAGGCTCAGCGTGAACGGGCGGTCGATGTCCCTGCCCGCCAGCGCCTGCGCGGCCACGATGCCCGCCACGACGCACGTCGAGCTGGAGCCGAGGCCACCCGAGCTCGGGATGGGGCAGTCCTCGTGGATTCGAAGCGGCTGCGGCGCAGTGCCCAGCTCCTCGCATGCCGCGAGGTAGGAGGTCCACACGAGGTTGTCCTCGCCGCAGAACCTCGGGTCGCATCCGGTCACCACCAGCTCGCTTGCCGGCTCGAAGGTATAGCTGGCTGACAGGTCGAGGGCAAGCCCCAGCACGTCGAAGCCGACTCCGAGGTTGGCCGTAGTAGCCGGGACGCGAACGGATATGGCAGGGGAAGGGCTCATCCCCATCAGAAGATCCTCGCGCACGCGGACTCGACAAACGCGGCCATCTCGTTCTGGTCGCACACGTCGGGGTGCAGCACCTCCGCGGTCCGCAGGCCCGAAAGCTGCGCGGGGGCCTCGACGCCCGTCATCTGCTGCAGGGCGTCCATGCAGGCAAAGCCGTCCATGCCGGTGGTGTCGGTGCCCAGCGCGGCCAGCACGTCGGCGCTGAACTTGTAGGGATTGGCGGTGGAGAGGCACACGCGCTGGCGGCCTTCGCTCGCGCGGCGGTCGATGACGCACTTTCCGACGGCGGTGTGCGGGTCGATGAGCACGTGCTCGCCCTCCCAGGTGGAGCGGATGGTCTCGCGCGTGTCGTCGTCGGTTGCAAAGCCGCAGGAGAAGGTCTCGCGCATGCGGTCCATCACGTCGGTGGGCAGGGTGTAGACGCCGGTCTCGGACAGGCTCCTCATCCATGCGGCCACACGCTCGCAGTCACCGTCGGTCAGGTAGTACAGCAGGCGCTCGAGGTTCGACGAGACCAAAATGTCCATGCTCGGCGAGATGGTCTTCACAAACTCGCGGCGGCGGTCGTAGGTGCCGGTCTCGATGAAGTCGGTGAGGACCTTGTTGGTGTTGGAGGCCACGATGAGCTGGCCGACGGGCAGGCCGAGGCACTTGGCGTAGAAGCCGGCAAGCACGTCGCCAAAGTTGCCGGTGGGTACGCAGTAGTCGACCTCGTCGCCCAGTGCGATGGCCCCGCACTGCACCAGCTGTGCGTAGGCATCCATGTAGTAGGTGACCTGGGGAACCAGCCGGCCGACGTTGATCGAGTTGGCGCTCGAGAGCACCGTGCCGGCAGCGGCCAGGCGCGCGTTGACGTCGGCGTCGGCAAAGATGCGCTTGACCTGCGTCTGGGCGTCGTCAAAGGTCCCGCGGATGCCGGCGACGGCAACGTTGTTGCCGCGCTGGGTCGCCATCTGCAGGTGCTGGATGTCGCTCACCTTGCCGTCGGGATAGAAGACCGTGACGCCGGTGCCGGGCACGTCGGCAAAGCCCTCGAGGGCGGCCTTGCCCGTGTCGCCCGAGGTGGCCGTGACGATCATGACGTTGTGACCGTCGCCCTCGCGCGCCACGCTCATGAGGCGGGGCAGCATCTGGAGGGCGACATCCTTGAACGCGCAGGTGGGGCCATGGTAGAGCTCGAGCAGCCAGTCGGCTCCCAGGGGAGTGAGCGGCGTGACGGCAGGCGTGTCGAAGTTATCGCCGTAGGCGCCCTCGACGCAGGCGGCGACCTCCTGCTCGGTGTAGTCGGACAGCAGCGTCCCCAGCACGTCGCGTGCGGTGGCATGATAGGACTGTGCGGCGATGCGGCCGAGGTCGACCTTGGACTCGCCCAGCTGGTCGGACACGTAGAGTCCTCCATCGGGGGCGATTCCGGCCAGGATAGCTTGCTTGCTTGTTACAAGCTCGTTTGAGCTGCGCGTGCTGTGATACAACGTCTCCACGGTGGGCACTCCTCGTATGTTTTGATGGAAGTCCTGCTTGCAAGTATCATAACCTCGCTTTGGCACGTACCATACCCGTGTCACACAAACGAAAGATTGGATACTCATGAAAATTGCCATCCTGGGCTATGGCACGGTCGGCCGCGGCGTCGACCGCATCGTCAAAGGCCTCGATGACATCGAGGTCACGCGCATCCTCGAGCTGCCCGACCGCTGCGAGGGCCCGCGCATGACGTCCGACTACACGAAAATCGTGGACGACCCCCAGATCGAGGCCGTCCTCGAGTGCATGGGTGGGCTCGAGCCGGCGCATACCTTCATCATGCAGGCCCTGCAGGCGGGAAAGTCGGTGGTCACGTCCAACAAGGCGGTCGTCGCCGCGTACTTTGACGAGTTCGCGCGCACGGCCGACGAGCATGGTGCCAGCCTCCTGATCGAGGCGACCTGCGGCGGAGGCATCCCGTGGATCGCGAGCATCGAGAAGGTCCGCCGCATCGACGAGGTCTCGTGCCTTTCGGGCATCATGAACGGCACGACCAACTTCATCGTCGATGCCATGATCAAGAATGGGGCGGACTTTGCCGAGACGCTCGCGCGCGCCCAGGAGCTGGGCTACGCCGAGGCCGACCCCTCTGCCGACATCGACGGCATCGACGTGAAGAACAAGACGCGCATCGCCGTGGGCGTGGCGTTTGACACGGCTTGCGTCGAGGACATCCCCGTGACGGGCATCCGCACGATCACGAAGGCCGACCTCGATCTCTTCGCAGCGCATGGGCGCACCGTCAAGCTGCTCGGGCGTGCGGTGCAGTGGGAAGGTCGCTACGCGGCGAGCGTGGAGCCCGTCGCCCTGCCGTCGCGCTCCCTCGAGGCCAACGTCCCGTCGAACTTCAACATCGTCTCGCTCGAGGGCGCCACGGTAGGCCCGCTCAAGTTCTACGGCCAGGGGGCCGGCAGCCTGCCCACCGGAAACGCCATGGTGCAGGACGTGATCGACCTTGCCGCCGGAAGGCGTCCCAAGTACGATTTCTCGCGCGGGCTCGCGTACGACCCCGCGCTGCTCGCAGGCGATTACGTCCTGCGTACCGCCATGCCCATGCCACAAGGCGCCGAGCCCTACGACCAGGGTGCCTGGCTTGTGCGTGACATCGACCCGGTCGCGGCCCGTGCGCTGTTTGACGACGCGCTCGCCGCCGACCCCACCAGTTTCATGGCACACGTGCCACAGGAGGATTAGCGTCAAATGATCAAGGTAGCAAAGTTCGGCGGTTCCAGCGTCGCAGACGCGGGACAGTTCAAGAAGGTTCGCGAGATCGTGCGGTCTGACAAGGACCGCCTCTATGTCGTGGTGTCGGCGTCGGGCAAGCGCTTTGACGACGACAACAAGATCACCGACCTCCTGTTGCTGGTAAACGCCCACATCGCCTATCACGTCGACTGCACGCAGCTGCTCAAGGACATCGAGAACCGCTTTGTCGAGATTGCCGAGGAGCTGGGCGTCAAGTACCCGATCTCCGAGAAGTTCGAGGAGTTCGCGTCGGTCATCAAGAGCCTCTCGCCCGAGTACATCGTGAGCCGCGGCGAGTGGTTCACCGCGCGCCTCATGGCGGAGTACCTGAACATGCCGTTCCTCGACGCGGCTGATGTGATCGTCTTCCACCACGACGGAACGGTCGACATGGAGCGCACACAGATCCGCCTGCGTGACGCCGCCGTGCGCATGGGCAGCTTCGTCCTGCCCGGCTTCTACGGTGCCACGGTCGACGGGACCATCAAGCTCTTCAAGCGCGGCGGAGGCGACATCACCGGCGCCATCGTGGCGCGCTGCCTTGACGCGACGGTCTACGAGAACTGGACCGACGTCAGTGGCTTCTTGTCCGCTGACCCCCGCATCGTCGACGACCCGCGCACGATTCACCGCATCACCTTCGACGAGATGCGGGAGCTCTCGTACATGGGCGCCTCGGTCCTGCAGGAGGAGGCCATCTTCCCCGTGCGCGAGGTGGGCATCCCCATCCAGATCAAGAACACCAACATGCCCGAGAAGCGCGGCACCATCATTCGCGAGACCGCCGAGGACAACGAGCGCGAGCACCTCATCACGGGCATCGCCGGCCGCAAGAACTTCATGGCGGTGCACATCCAGAAGGCGCACATGTCCGACAAGGTGGGCTTCCTCCGCCGTGCGCTGTCGATCTTCGAGCGCTATGGCGTCTCGATCGAGCACGTGCCCACGGGAGTCGACTCGTTTGGCGTCGTGGTCAACGGCTCCGACGTCCGCGACACGATCTACTCCATCGTCAACGACCTGCAGCAGGAGCTGAAGCCCGACGTGATCAACGTGGTCGACCAGCTCGCACTGATCAGCGTCGTGGGCCGCAACATGAACCGCCGCGCCGGCACCTCGGGCCGCATCTTCGGCGCGCTTGGTGAAGCAGGGATTAACATTCGCATGATCACGCAGAGCTCCCAGGAGATCAGTATCATCATGGGAGTCAACAACACGGACTTCGATCGCGCCATCAACGTGATCTACCAGACCTTCGTGGAGAACGAGATGGTCGAGATTCCGAGCAAGGGAGATGTGCAATGAGCGGCAAGGTTGTAGCGATTCTCGGCGCAACGGGCGTCGTGGGGCAGCAGATGCTGCAGTGCCTGGCAGAGCGGGACTTCCCGGTGGAGCGCCTGGTTCCTTTGGCGAGCGCTCGCTCGGTGGGAAAGACCGTCGCGTTTCGCGGCGAGGAGGTGCCTGTCGTCGAGGCAACGGCTGACGCCTTCGAGGGCGTCGACATCGTGCTCGGCGCCGCCGGTGATGGCACGGCCAAGGCGCTTTTGCCCGAGGCCGTCAAGCGTGGCGCGGTATGCGTGGACAACAGCCATGCGTTCCGCCTGGACGCCGACGTGCCCCTGGTGATTCCCGAGATCAATGCCGAGGACGTCAAGTGGCACAACGGGATTATCTCCAACCCCAACTGCGCGACCATCATCGGTCTGGTGCCGCTCTGGCCGCTTCATCAGGCAGCTGGCCTCAAGCGCATCATTGCAAGCACCTATCAGGCTGCATCCGGCGCGGGCAAGCCGGGCCTCGACGAGCTGGTTCGCGAGCTTGGCTGCGTTGCGGCCGGCGAGCCGGTGGGGGAGTCCGCGCCGTTTGCCTACCAGCTGGCGGCCAACCTCATCCCGCAGATCGGCGGACGCCGCGAGGACGACTACACCTCCGAAGAGGTCAAGATGGGCAACGAGGGCCGCAAGATCATGCACCTGCCCGAGCTGCGCGTCAACTGCACCTGCGTGCGCGTGCCGGTCATGCGCTCGCACTCCGAGTCCATCACTGCCGAGTTCGAGCGTCCGATTACGCCCGAGCAGGCGCGCGAGATCCTGAGCGCCGCTCCTGGCGTGAAGGTCGTCGACGACCTCGATGCGGCACTGTATCCCATGCCGCTTGACACGAGCGACCAGGACCTCATCTTCGTGGGTCGCATCCGTCGCGACACCTCGGCACCCGACGACGTGAACGCAATCACGTTCTTCTGCTGCGGCGACCAGATCCGCAAGGGTGCGGCGACGAACGCCGTCCAGATTGCTGAGCTGCTCGTATAGGGGCGCGGCAACGAGACGCAGAACCGACAGGGCACTTGGGGCAGCAATGGTACGCTCCAAGTGCCCTTCTCATAGGGACAGACCATCTGTGGCAAAGGAGCGACCATGATCAAGCTTGTGGTTACCGACATCGATGACACCTTCGTGGCCGTGGGCCGCGAGCATGCGACCGAGCACGCCCTGGCGAGCGTTCATGCGCTCCATGACTCGGGCGTCGAGTTCTCGGTGGTGACGGGCAGGCGCATGAGCGCCATCAAGAAGCTCTTCTGCGAGGACGAGGCCTGCTACCAGACGGCCATCACCTCCAACGGGCAGCGCATCTACGCCGACGGGGAGCTCATCCACACCCAGTATCACAGCCACGACGCACTCGTTCGCGCCGCCGAGGTCATCAGCCGTTACGAGGGCTACGCGCTCGGCCTGTACAAGGGACACGAGGTGGAGCTGGTCTCGACGAGTGCCGAGGAGGTCGAGAAGTACGGGTTGGCCTTTTGGAACAAGGCCCACCTGGTCGACGGCGTCTCGGACCATCCCTACTACAAGGCCAACATCCGCGTGGGACATGGCCCGGGCGTGGCCCCGCGCTTTGAGGTGCGCCAGGCGCTGGTGGCTGCGTGCCCCGAGTTCAACATGGTCTATCCCGGACCCAACTACATCGACCTTCTCCCCTCGGGGTGGGGCAAGGATTCGGCCGTCTGCCTGCTGGCGCAGTACCTGGGGTTCGAGTTCGACGAGGTGGCCGCCTTTGGCGACGAGGAGAACGACCTCAACATGCTCTACTCGGTGCCCAACTCGGTCGCCGTGGCGAATGCGGTGCCGTCGGTTCGGCGCGACGCCCGCTGGCAGATTGGTGCGAGTGCCGACGACGCGGTTGCCGACGCCTGCTTTGAGATCGCGGCCGCCGCACGCGAGGGTCGCATGCCCTCGTTCATGCGCGAGGAGCTTGCGCACGAGGCTCCGCTGGTCAGCCCACGCGGTTAGCGTGTAGCCGCACCTGTATATGGGTGTGGCATAATGGGGTCAGTCGCAATTCATACGAGAAAGGTGGTATTTACCATGGCAGCGATCGATGAGGTCTGCGAGTTCCTGAAGGAAGTCGGCACGTACTATCTGGCTACGACCGAGGGCGATCAGCCGCGCGTGCGTCCGTTTGGCACGGCACACATCTTTGAGGGCAAGCTCTACATCCAGACGGGGAAGAAGAAGGACGTCGCAAAGCAGCTCGACGCGAATCCCAAGTTCGAGATCTGCGGCTTCAAGGGCTCGTGGATTCGCGTGACCGGCAAGCTGGTCGAGGATCCGCGCGAAGAGGCCCAGCAGTCCATGCTC
The DNA here is from genome assembly GCA_017941705.1 of Atopobiaceae bacterium. Taxonomy (GTDB): domain Bacteria; phylum Actinomycetota; class Coriobacteriia; order Coriobacteriales; family Atopobiaceae; genus UBA1367. The sequence goes on along the minus strand of JAGAVX010000155.1, from coordinate 6,548 downwards.
GACGCATATCCTAGCCTGCAGAAGATGTATGCGGTAGGGGATGGCAACACGGTCGTCTACTACATCGAGGACGGCGAGGCGACGTTCTCGAGCTTCACCGAGCCGCCTAGGACCGTGCAGTTCTAATTCGCGCATACGCCGGGAGGACGAAATCCGACCATGAAGCGAGGCCCAAGGGATCACGATTGTCCCTTGGGCCTTATGCCATGGCATCCGACGCCCAGCGTGGTGCAGGCGTCTTCATGAATCTCGCAAGTTTTTGAAATTCCCTCTTGCATTCCCGTTGTGTTTGAGTCATTATTATCTAGCCGCGTCACGAGGTGACCAAATGGTGGGCGTAGCTCAGTTGGCAGAGCGCTGGGTTGTGGCCCCGGAGGTCGAGGGTTCGAGTCCCTTCGCCCACCCCATCGTTTGGTTCTCGCAAAACAGAATACGGACCGGTAGCTCAGCTGGTAGAGCAGGGGACTCTTAATCCCAAGGTCCAGGGTTCGAACCCCTGCCGGTCCACCATCTAATTCTCAGCCTCCCTCTCGGGAGGTTTTTTCTTACCTGCACGGTGCATCAGGGGGACAGTCCCCTAGCTGCATCGTGCAGCTAGGGGACTGTCCCCCTGATGCACCTGTACGCGTCTTCTGTAGATTGCGGAATAACAGCCCTACTCCTCGCGCTCGACAGGCGCTTCGGGAGCGTTGTTGCGCACGCTCTCGATGCCGTTGAGGCAACTGTCGAGGCGCGTGTAGCCCTCGCTGGCAGCAATGTTCTGACCGTTGGAGGCCAGCAGCCTAAAGCGGAACTCGCCGGACTTGTCGAGGTAGATCTGGAACTTGGGGCACTTGGCCTTCTCCCAGTCCTCTTGGGTCTGGTCCTCGACGTTGGCGACGGGGGCGCATGCCTTGACGCTACCGATGCCGCCCTTGCAGCTGCTCAGCGACTTGTAGGTCTGTGACGTGGCAATGACCTGACCGTTGCCGGCAAGGAGGTTGAACCTGCTACCCTTCTCCGTTGACCTGATGACGAACTTTCCCATGGCAGCCTCCTCCTGACGTGCGCCAATGCGCGCCTTGTTTGGTTTGGATTGTACGGTTTGATGATTTGTGGCAGACGCGCGAGCACCTTGGCTTACTGCCAGACGTGCCTGAGACAACGGCAAAAGGGGAGGTCACGCTATGCGATTGGGGTTGACCTAACGCATGGCGGCAAAGCCCCACCGCAAGTAGACCCAAGCCTTGTAACCAAGACGTTACCCAGATGAGACCCATGTGGTAACGACCCTGCGCTATCCTGTACTCCATCACGCTAAAGTGTTTCCTTGTGGCGCCGTAGGAAGAGCGTCACGCGCGAAGGAGGATTGACATGCTCGAGATGAACCGTCGCCAGTTCCTAGCCGGTAGCATGCTGTTTGCGGCCCCTACCATCCTCGGCCTCGCCGGCTGTGGCTCGTCGAGCTCCAGTAGCAGCGCGGTCACCTGGGACGGAAAGACCTTCAAGCACGGCTTTGACAAGGACTTCCCCCCGTATTCGTATATTGACGACAACGGCGACACCACCGGCTTCGATGTCGAGCTCGCTCAGGCCGTCTGCGCGCTCAACGGCTGGGAGTACCAGGCAGTCCCCGTCAACTGGGACTCCAAGGACGCCGAGCTCAACTCCGGCAGCTGTGACTGCATCTGGTCGGGCTTCACCAAGAGCCCTGCTCGCGAGGACTCCTACTGCTGGAGCGAGCCGTACTCCATCAACACCCAGATGGTGATGGTCTTGGCCGACTCCGACATCAAGTCGCTCGAAGACCTCGCGGGCAAGAAGGTTGGCGTGCAGACCGGCACCTCCGCCTACGACATGCTCGACACCCCCAAGGACGAGGGCGGCTGCAAGGAGCTTGCAGACACCTTCGCCTCCGTCGAGGTCTTTGACACCTACACCATCGCCGTCACCGACCTCAAGGCAGGTGCCATCGACGCCGTGGCCATCGACGTGACCACGGGCAACTTCCAGATGAGCAAGCAGGACGGGCTCAAGTACCTGGATGAGGAGCTGGGCGACGAAGTCTACGCCATCGGCTTCCGCACCAACGAGACCGACCTCTGCGACCAGGTCAACGCAGCCCTCAAGACGCTCGCCTCCGACGGAACCATGGAGGAGATCGGCAAGAAGTACCCCGAGATCTACGAGAACCTCTCGATGATCTAGGCGCGAGCGCGCGTCGCCCACGGACGACGCAGAGCCAAGCCTCTGACGGCCGTGCTGCCCGAGCATGCATCTGGCAGCACGGCCTTGCACTGTCTGTCCCGCGGCCAAAGGAGTTGCGATGACGATATCCACCATGTTCTCGACCATGCTTGTCGGCATGCTGCGATCCTTTGCGGTCTTCATGCTGACGCTCGTTGGCTCGCTGCCGCTCGGCATGGTCGTGGCACTGCTCAAAAAGTCACGCTTTGGCCTGGTGAGGGTGCTCGTCAACGCGTACATCTCGGTGATTCGCGGCACGCCGCTCATGCTGCAGCTCCTGGTCTGGTACTTTGGCCCCTTCTACCTCTTTGGCATGAACATCGGCAACTGGCGCTTCCCCGCGCTCATTCTGGGCTTCGTGGTCAACTATGCGGCCTACTTTGCCGAGATCTACCGCGGCGGCATCGAGTCGATTCCGGTGGGCCAGTATGAGGCTGCGGAGGTCTTGGGCTATTCAAAGGTCCAGACCTTTATGCGCATCATCCTGCCGCAGGTCATCAAGCGCATCATGCCGTCGGTGACCAATGAGGTCATCACTCTGGTCAAGGACACTTCGCTGGCATTCACCCTTGCCTATCAGGAGGTCTTCTCGTTGGCAAAGCAGATCTCGGCCTCCCAGACCTCGTTCATGCCCTTCGTGATTGCCGGCGTGTTCTACTTTGTGGCCAACTACGTCGTCGAGTTTGTGATGGGGCGCATCGAGAAGGCGCTGGATTACTACAAGTAGGCTGTGCCTGCCCGCTCGGACGGGGGATGGCAGCGACTGCTGCGGGAAGAGACGGTATCCTATGATTCTTCAGATGACCAACATCGAGAAGCACTTCGGTGATCTTGAGGTGCTCAAGGACATCAGCTTTGAGGTGGACAAGGGCGAGGTGGTGAGCATCATCGGGCCCTCGGGATCGGGCAAGTCGACACTCTTGCGCTGCGCCACCTTCCTCGAAACCATCGACGGCGGAGAGATTACCTACATGGGCGAGAAGGCCGCCCATACGGGCAGCGATGGTACGACGGTGTATGTGCCGGCGGATAGGCTCAGACACTTTCGCAGCTACTGCGGGCTGGTGTTTCAGCAGTTCAACCTCTTCCCGCATTACAGCATCCTCAAGAACCTGATCGACGCTCCGATTCACGTGCAGGGCCGCAGCAAGGAGGAGGCCACGACAACTGCCATGGAGCTGCTCGACAAGATGGGTATCGCCGATCGTGCCGACGCCTATCCCTACCAGCTTTCCGGTGGACAGCAGCAACGTGTTGCCATCGCACGTGCCCTTGCCATGAAGCCCGAGATCCTCTTCTTTGACGAGCCGACCTCTGCGCTTGACCCTGAGCTGACCGGTGAGGTGCTCAAGGTCATCCGCCAGCTTGCCGAGGAGCACATGACCATGGTGGTGGTCACGCACGAGATGCCGTTTGCCAAGGCAGTGAGCAATCGCGTGCTGTTCATGGACGGCGGCGTGGTCGTCGAGCAGGGCGACCCCATCGAGGTCTTCGAGCATCCACGCGAGGAGCGCACCAAGCAGTTCCTGCAGGTGTTCGAGCGGTAGGGGAGCGGCAGGAAGGTCATGGGCGACTTGGACGCGCTTGTCGTCGACGGGGTGCGCTACCGCATCCTCGACCCTACGGGAAACATCACAGCCCTGGTGGAGAGCGACGTTGTGGTGGACGCACAACCCGATGTGGCACGCAGGATCATGCAGAGGCATCCGGCGGTCGAGCAGGTGGGCTTCGTGTCGCATGAGGACGCCGGTTCGGGCGATGGGCGACCTTCGGTGCGCATGCGCATGGCGGGAGGCGAGTTTTGCGGCAACGCCACGATGAGTGCCGCTGCGCTGCTCCTTTGGCGTATGGGTGGCGAGTGGGATGTTGCTGACCCTGATGCCTGGACGAACGTCCTTGTGCGTGTGTGGGGCGTGAGGGAGCCGGTCGAGGTTCGCCTGCAACCATGTGAGGACGGCAGCTTTCGTGGTGGGGTGCGCATGCCGCCGGCCGAGGGCGTGGAGCTGCCTGAGCTTACGTTTGGCTCGTTGACGGGTCAGATTCCGCTCGTGCGCATGGTGGGCATCTCGCATGTGGTCATCGAGGCGAGCTCCGTCTTCGCGGGGCTTCGAGGGGACCGCGCTGCCGCCGAGCGTGCCGTGCGTGCGTGGTGCGCCGAGCTTGCTACAGATGGCCTGGGCCTGATGTTCCTGTCCCAGGGCGAAGAGGGCTACGAGCTGACGCCGCTCGTATACGTTCCTGGGGGCGACACGGTCTTTTGGGAAAACTCCTGCGCCAGCGGGACCTCCGCCGTGGGCATCTATCTTGCCAGAAAGACGGGGACTGCCGTCGACATGACCCTACAGGAGCCGGGCGGGAGCCTGCGCGTGACGAGCGATCCCGCGAGTGGAGAGACTTGGCTCTACGGGAGCGTCCGGATGGCACAGGTGTAGTTTCACCTGCTTGGGACTCGCTGGGCCACCGAGGTCCACCCGTGGCCAGCGGCGGGCCACCCGATTGGCACGGTCTCTCTTGCATGTTCCGCTGGCGGGTACATATTTGGGGCTTGGGAGTGTACCCGCTGGCACAAATCACGAGAAGCGCTGTGCCACTCGTATGGCCCAACGATTAACGGCTATGGATTGTCCCCGCTGTGTCACTCGCGGTATGCTGGTGAGGTTCGCAGACGTCCCAAGGAGAACCCATGAGCTTTGACCTGCTGCCGCCGTCCCAGGATGACAGGCGTCTCGACCATATCCGCGCTCTGCTGCAAGACGACCCATCGCTTGTCGAGCGAGTGGATGTGCGCGAGAACAAGTGGCACTGCCCGATCTTCGAGGCCGAGCGTTGGGAGGTCACGCAGCCGGACGGAGAGGTGGGGGAGCGCGACATCGTGCTCCACCATGGCGGGTCGGGCGTGTGTGTGGTGCGCGACGGGAAGATGTGTCTCGTGCGCCAGTATCGCGTGGCGCTTGGGCGCATGACGTTGGAGATTCCTGCGGGCAAGCTGGACCCGGGCGAAGACCCCGCCGTATGCGCGGCACGCGAGCTTACCGAAGAGACGGGACTGGTTGCCGAGCGGCTGATCCCGATCGCGGTGAGCTCGAGCGCGCCTGGGTTCACCAACGAGAAGACGCGCGTGTTCTACGCGGACGGCGTCTCGCAGCATCCCGCGCATCCCGACTCGGACGAGTTCGTCGACGTGGTCTGGGTTCCGCTGGACGAGGTGGTTGCCGCGGTTCGCGCGGGCGTGATCGAGGATGCCAAGACGGTCGTGTCTGCCCTGTTTGCGGCGGGACTCGCGCAACAGTAGGGTACAGCTAGGGGACAGTCCCCTGGGTGCACCACGAAAACAGAACAGGCCAGCGAAAACATGCGCTGACCTGCGGAAATGCTCTGGTGCGCCAAGAGGGATTCGAACCCCCGACCTTGGGATTAGAAGTCCCCTGCTCTATCCTACTGAGCTATTGGCGCGGTTGTGCAGCCGTTATTCTAGCACGGCCACAGCCGGCGATAGCCCAAGATGACGCCATATCCGCAATTGGACTCGATGGCCTCCACAACAGACGTCACAAGACGTTATCCTATACGGAAAGGGCTCATCAGAACAGGTCTGAGGGGGACAGCATGACACGGCCGATCTTTGTCTTCTGCCATGGCCTCAATGGCTATGGGGAGTACGACGAGCAATACGAGAGGGACCCCTATTGGGGCGGCGCGTCGGGTGACATCGTCGCCGAGTGGAGGTCTCGCGGTATGGAGGCCTTTGCGGCGAGCGTCTCTCCGCAGGGCAGTGCATGGGACCGTGCGTGCGAGCTCTACGCGCAGATTGCCGGCAGGAGGACGGACTACGGGGCAGGGCATAGCGCGCAGAATGGGCACGAGCGCTACGGGCGCGATTTTACTGGCTGTCCGCTCATTCCCGCTTGGGACGACGATACGAGGCTCTATCTCATAGGGCACTCATTTGGGGGTGCGACCATACGCCTCATGTGCGAGCTGCTCGCCAATGGGAGTGCGGAGGAGCGTGAGGCAACGCCAGCGGACGAGCTCTCGCCGCTCTTTGCGGGTGGGATGGCCGATCGCATTGCCGCGATAGTGACGCTGGCAGCGCCAACCAATGGGACGACTGCCTACGAACTGACGCGTGATCCGCTGTTTGACACCTCACGCGTGCGAACGCCCCTCAAGTATCGCTTGCTCGATCGCGTGCTCAAGCACCACACCAGGATTCACATGGACGATCGCGACCAACGCGACTGGGCGAGCTACGACATGCTGGTGGATAACGCCCAAGCCCTGAACGAGCGCATCGCGACGCTCCCGCACGTCTATTACCTCTC
>JAGAVX010000154.1 GCA_017941705.1 Atopobiaceae bacterium | reverse complement strand
GGGAAAGGAACCCAACATGCTCACCATCCGTCTGTTCTGCGCCGCCGGCATGTCCACGAGCCTGCTCGTCCGCAAGATGATCGAGGCCGCCGAGGCCGAGGGCACCGAGGTCGACATCGTCGCCTACCCCGTGGGCGAGATGGACCAGCACCTCGACGGCGTCGACTGCGCGCTGCTCGGCCCCCAGGTCGGCTACATGAAGGCCCAGATGCAGAAGACCGCCGCCGCCAAGGGCGTCCCCTGCGACGTCATCCCCATGGCCGACTACGGCATGGTCAACGGCAAGAACGTCCTGGCTTTCGCCAAGAAGCTCATCGAGGCCAACAAGTAAGTTTTTGGCAATACTCGCCCTCCCCGGGGGGAGGGCGCTTTGCGCGGCGCCATAAGGCGCCACAGGGAAGGGTAAGGGAAAGTAAGTTAACTCAAAGGAAGGAAGGTGTTACCACATGCAGGAGTTTTTCCAGAATCAGATTCTGCCTAAGGTAATGTGGTTCGTTAACACCAAGGCCATCCGCGCCATCAAGGACGGTCTGGTCTACTCGATGCCGCTGATCATCGTCGGCGCCGTCTACCTGCTGCTGTTCCAGCTCCCCGTCGAGAGCCTCGCCAACGCGGTTACCGCATCCGGCTTGGTTCCTTATCTCGCTCATGGCTACACCTCTACGTTCCAGATCACCGGCCTCATCGCCGCTCTGGGCGTTGCCTATCAGTGGGCCAAGAACGAGGGTCTTGAGCCGATCTCGGCCGGCATCATCTCGATCGCCGTGTTCCTGATCCTCATCCCCGACTACGTCATCGTCGACGCCGAGGCTGGCACCACTGTTGCCGGTCTTGACAAGACCTGGCTGGCTGGCCAGGGCATGATCGGCGCTCTCATCGCCGGCCTGCTCACCGGTCTCATCTACAGCTGGTTCATCAAGAAGGACATCCGCATCAAGATGCCGGACGGCGTGCCTGACGGCGTTGCCGCTGCCTTCACGGGCCTCATCCCCGCAGCTGTCATGATCACCGGCGCTACCGTGATCTACGGCATTTGCGACGCAATCGCTGGCGTCACCCCCATCGAGCTCATCTACAAGTGGCTGCAGACCCCGCTCCAGGGCTTCGGCGACTCCCTCGCTGGCGTTATCGTCTTCGAGACGCTGATCCCGTTCCTGTGGTGGTTCGGCGTTCACGGCGCCACCGTCGTCGGCTCCGTGTCCTCCACGATCGCCACAACCAACAACCTCGAGAATGCCGACATCTTCCAGAAGCTCGTCGACTCCGGCATGAGCCGCTCTGAGGCCATCGCCGCTCTGCCCGCCAACGGCGGTCACATCTTCACCGACGCCTTCGTCAACTGCTTCCAGGCCATCACCGGCTCCGGCATCACCATGGGTCTCGTTATCTTCATGGTCTTCTTTGCCAAGTCTCAGCAGATGAAGCAGGTTGGTAAGCTCGGCCTCGGCTCCGGCATCTTCAACATCAACGAGCCGATCCTCTTCGGTACCCCGATCGTCATGAACCCGCAGCTGTTCGTCCCGTTCGTGGCTGCCCCGGTCATCGGCAATGCTCTTGCTTACATCCTGACCAGCATTGGCTTCATTCCCTACACCATGGGTGTCACGGTTCCTTGGACCACGCCTCCCATCCTGTCCGGCTTCCTGTGCATTGGTTGGCAGGGCGCTTTGATGCAGCTCATCGAGCTCGTCATCTCCTTCTTCCTGTACCTCCCGTTCGCCCGCGCGGTTGACAACGAGCTGTATGCCAACGAGCAGGCTGGCGAGCAGGCATAAGGCCATAGCACAATAAAGCATCGCCTTCCCTGAAGAGAGGACCGGTGGGAAACCATCGGTCCTCTTCTTGTTACGGGAATTCTTTTGCGTGTGCGTGCTGTGTTATGCCGTATCGATTTCTTGCTCTGCCCTAACCTGCCGTTTCTCAAGCAGAGTCTATCGATGTGTGTCATACTTACAAAGTTGCGCTTCTAGCATGGAGGGATGACATGAAGGTAGCAATCAGGTATTACTCACGTGGTGGTCATGTTGAGGCGATGGCGGAGGCGCTCTCGCGCGGAACGGGAGTCGAGGCTATCTCTATCGACGAGCCGGGAGCCAAGATTACCGAGCATCTCGATCTGCTCTTCATTGGTGGGGCACTCTACAATTTCATGCTCGACCCTCTATTGAAGCAGTATCTGGAGGATCTTCCTGAGGGAATGATCGACGAGGCCGTATGCTTTGGCTCGTCTTGGCTGACGCGCAGGCCCTTGTTCATTATTCAGGATGTCCTGAAAGCCAAGAACATAAAGATCAACAAGCAGGCTATCTGGTCTCGCAATAGGCCCAATGACAACCTGCTTGAGGCCATCGAGTACTTTGGCAAGAACGAGATGATTCGCGATCGTTCGCTTGACGGTCTGCCTCCCTATCTGATTTTCAAGCGGTCACAGGAAATCAAGGAGGCCAAGGAGGCGGCAGCTGCGGCAGGCGAGGAGTATGTGCCCGACGAGACCGAGAGGGAGCGGAAAGCCAGGCTTCGCAAGATCGCAGAGGAGGCAAAGGCAGAGGCAGAGCAAGCCGAGGCTGCGGCGCGAGAAGCAGAGGAGGCAGCGCGTGCAGCGGCCATACAGGCTGCGGAAACGGCTCGCGTGGCTGCCGAGAAGGCAAAGGCAGCGGCGGCTGCGGCAGAGGTTATTGATGAGACGCCAGTCGCTGTGGATGAGAGCGGAGAGCAACCTGATTCGTCCATGACGAATGGGAGGTAATGCGGGATGTTTGGAATCGGACTCTATGAAACCTATTCGTCTGTCGTGATCGAAGCGCTTGGCGGAACGAATGCAGCGCTGTTGGTAGCAATTGCGATTAGGGTGCTCGTAGGTGTTGGCTGGTACATGCTCTTTGAGAAGGCCGGCAAGAAAGGCTTCACTGCTTTTCTACCTTTATATGGTCCATATCAGGCGTTCAGGCTGGTGTGGGATGATTTCTCATTTGCCGCAATATTTGCCGCTACGACATTCATAGCATTCGTCCACGCAATCGGCGTCGACCACAGCATTATCAATGCCTTTTCTGTCGTCAACTTCCTCCTCTGGTGGTTCATGGCGCTGCTGACCTCGCGTGCGTATGATGTGAGCATTATGCTGAGCTTCATCTACGCGGGCATTCCTTGGTTTGGTGCGCTGCTGATTGGCTTCTGGCCGAGTGGTCACTACAAGGGGCCATGGTCGTCCGACCCTGAGAACGAACAGAACCTGACCGCTCAGGAGCGCAAGAAGCGTCGTAAGAAGGCTGCAAAAGAGGCAAAGAAGAGTTAGGTTCACTTGTAAACCCATGCGGTTATGTTCATGCGTGGCCGCCCGCTTGATGCTAAGGCCCTGTCTGTACGTAGACAGGGCCTCTATCTTTCGTTGGCAGTCACAATATCTCTTGCATCTTTGATGCACCACCCAGGGCATGTATGGCTCTTTAGCTTGTAGGCAGCTTACAGAAATGTGTAAGAATCGTCGAAAGCATCCTTTTGTCGATGAGTATGACCGATGGGCGTTCGCTTAGATGCCAATGTCGTCACATGGGATAAACTACTCAATGTTAATGCGCACGCATGCCTATCGAGCATGCGACGCAAGTCGTAGGGGTCACAAGGGAAAGGAACCCAACATGCTCACCATCCGTCTGTTCTGCGCCGCCGGCATGTCCACGAGCCTGCTCGTCCGCAAGATGATCGAGGCCGCCGAGGCCGAGGGCACCGAGGTCGACATCGTCGCCTACCCCGTGGGCGAGAT
>JAGAVX010000153.1 GCA_017941705.1 Atopobiaceae bacterium | reverse complement strand
GAGCGAACGCCATAGTAGCCCTTGGTACGCTCGACGAGGGTCTGACGCTTCTTGCGACCCGCCACTGCGCGCTTAACACGTGCCATATCTAATCAACTCCTTAAGAAACAACTAACGTAGCGGACGCGCTACTGACCCATGCGCTGGCTGACGACCTTGGCGTCACCCTTGGTGAGCTCGGTCTCCTTGCGGAAGCCGCGGATGCGCTTGGGGGACTTCTTGGTCAGGATGTGGCTCTTGAAAGCCTTGGCGCGCATGATCTTGCCAGTGCCGGTGCGGCGGAAGCGCTTTGCCGACCCCTTATGCGTCTTCATCTTGGGCATGCTAGATCTCCTTCTACTCGGCGTCGCCCTTAGGTGCCTTCTCCTCGAAGGCGCCCTTGATCGGGGCAACGAGCATGTGCATGTTACGACCCTCCATCTTGGGCTGCTGCTCGACCGTGGCGTAGGGCTTGAGGTCCTCGGCCAGCCTCTCGAGCACGTTGAGACCCTGCTCCGGGTGGGCCATCTCGCGGCCGCGGAACATGATGGTGACCTTGACGCGCGCACCCTTCTTGAGGAAGCGCATAACGTGGTTCTTCTTGGTCTCGTAGTCGCCCACATCGATCTTGGGACGGAACTTCATCTCCTTGACCTCGACGCGCACCTGCTTCTTGCGTGCGGCCTTGGCCTTGCGGTCCTGCTCGAACTTGTACTTGCCGTAATCCATCACCCTGCAGACGGGCGGCTCCGCGTTGGGAGCAATCTCGACAAGATCAAGGTTTTGCTCGCGTGCAATGCGCAACGCATCGGGTACGCCAAACAGGCCCAGCTGCGAGCCGTCGACGCCGATAAGGCGGCACATACGCGACGTGATCTGGTCGTTGATGCGAGGACCCTCGTTCCTGGCTATCTCTTCCACCTTCCCTTCTTGCGCGGCGTGGGCCGCTTCTTGTGCGACGTCCGCCGCATGAAAAAACTCCCGGCACAACAGGAGTTGCCCAGGAGACACGTTCCGCACGAGGCGGGAAGCATACGTTGTCTGACCAGACAGCTACCCGGAGGCGCCGCAAGGTGGGGACCATCTGGTCCCGCTTTGCACGTGGCGTAGAGCCACAACAGAAGATATATTAACCGCTCTCCCCTTTGAGCGCAAGTGCGCAAAAGAACATCACAACCGATGCGGACAACATGGTACCGGTGCACCCAGGGGACAGTCCCCTTGATGCACCGCATCCGCACAAAAAAGCTCCTGCCTGCAGGAGCTCGCTCTTACATGGTGCCCGAAGTGGGACTCGAACCCACACAGGTTTCCCTAACGGTTTTTGAGACCGTCGCGTCTGCCAATTCCGCCATTCGGGCTTGTGACTGGCTGCATACTATATCACGTCTCGCCGCCTTTGTGACACGATGCCGGAAATCCTTTGCTTACGCATGCCCCACGCGCGTCAGCGCACGTTACCGTAGACGATGCGATTGAGGTCAGTTCCCGTCTCGCAGGTCTGCAGCACCACCGCGTCGTATCCGGTCAAGACACGAATCTCGTCGAGATAGGCCTCTCGGGGATAGTCAAAGACGCCCTCCACGGTAATGACGCTCCCGTTGACTGTCACCTTGTCTCCGGGAACCATCGAGGAGATGAGCAGACCGTAGTCCGACCAGTCGTGTGCGATGTAGTAGCCATCGCTCCACTTGGTCAGCAGCCCGTCGTCATTCGCCTCCGTGGCATCCAGCTCTTCGGGGGCATCCCAGGGACCAAACTCGGCCGGCTCGCGCACATCGCAAGAAACCACATGCACACGCGACAGCGCGTACTCATGCAGCACGGCCAGGTAGGCGTCGAGCGCGACGTCCAGGCTATTGGAGCAGACCGACGATGCAGGCACGGCTGTCAGCAACGTCGCCTCTTCGGCATGTTCCGGCACGGCATGCAGCGCCGCCTCGTTCGCCCGCTGACGCATGACAACAGGCAGGGCCACACCCAGCGCAACGAGCACGACCGCAAAAGACCTTAGAAGAATTGTCCGCGCGCGACCCATCGCTCGGCGTCCCCTCGCATTTCAAGCCCCAAAGGACACGGAGGCTTCCTTAAGCCTCCCCATGCGACGGACGCCACGCGCCTGGCTGCAGATAGGGGTTCGTCCCGAGCTCATGCTCCATGGTCGTCGCTGGCCCATGCCCGCTCAGAATCGTCGTGTTCGGCGGAATCACCTGCGCAAGCCGCTCGAGCGTCCTGCTCATCTGCTCCCAGCTGCCGCCCGCTAGATCAGTCCTTCCGCAAGATCCGGCAAACAGCGTGTCTCCCACAAAGGCCACGCCCTCGGCGGTACCCTCCCCCAGCAGAACGATGCCGCCCGGCGTGTGCCCGGGCGTCTCGATCACCTTGAACCGAGCCGTCCCGAGCTCGACCACATCGCCTTCGTGAAGCACGCCGTCGGGCGTGGGAGGATTGCTGACGTCAGGCCTGTCTTCGAACATGTGGCTGGAGATCTCCACCGCACGGGGAGCGTCGTCGGCATCTAGGTGGCCGATGCACCACGGCACCCCCGTCGCTTCCACCAGTGCGCGTATGCCGCCGACATGGTCGAGATGGCGATGGGTGGCGACTATGCGCACCACTCTCACGTCCGAGAGAGCCTCCGCGATCTGCGCGCCCGAGGCCCCGGGATCGATGACCAGACACTCGCCGTCACACACGTATGCATAGCAATTCGTCTGCAGGTCGCCTACGACAAAGCAGCGAATCTCGTCCTTGCTGGCCATACATCCCTCCATATAGCGGTCGACCGAACCCCGTGGCAAGTCGGCAGGACCCTCGTAGCTTCTAGTTACGCCCGACGCTTGAGCTGCTTGGCACCCTCGCCCGGCATGATGCGCCGCGCGTCGTAGACCGACGGGACTCGGCTCACGCGGGCGAGCAGCTGCCCAAGCCTCGATGCGTCCGAGAGCGCGATGAGGAACCTGAGACGCGCCACGCCGGTGGCACCCGTCTGCGTCGCGGCCGAGAGAATGTTGCAGCCCGCCTCGGAAAGCGCGATCGTCACGTCTTTGAGCAGGCCCATCCTGTCGGTCGCCTCGACCACGATCTCGACCTGGAACTCGGTTGCACCAGACGCATCCCACTCGACCTCGATCATGCGCTCGGGATGAGCCTGCAACGACGCGACATTCGGACAGGTGGCACGATGGACCGAGACGCCTCGTCCTCGCGTGATGAAGCCCACGATCTCGTCACCCGCCACGGGATTGCAGCAGTGGGCGAGGTGCACGAGCAGATCGGGGTCTCCCTTTACGACCACACCGCAGTTAGAGCGGTGCTGACGACGCTCCCGCGTCACCGTCGGCAGGAGCGGCTTGTCCTCCTCGATGAGCATCTTGCGGTTGGCCTTGCGTGCCTCGCGCTCGACCTCGCTTGCCGGCCTCGTTGCGGCAAGGAAATCATCCACCCGATGCGCAATCTGCTTGGGCGACAGGTGGCCGGTGCCGATAGCCGCGAGCATCGTCTCGACATCATGGTAGTCGGTGGTTCCGACCACCTTCTCGAGAGCCTTGCTCACGCGCTGCGACGAGATGCCCAGCCCATGTTTGCGCAGCTCGATGGCAAGGTAGCCCCGTCCGCGCTCGGCGTCGTCCTCCTTGGACTCCGTCGCAAAGTACTTGCGGATCTTGGAGCGCGCAGACGGTGTGACCACCATGTTGAGCCAGTCATGCCCCGGTTTGGCGTTCTTGTTGGTGATGATCTCGACGCGGTCGCCGCTCTGCAACTTGTAGGTGAGCGGCACCATGGAGCCGTTGACCTTGGCGCCTATGCAATGATGACCGACCTGCGTGTGCACCGCATAGGCAAAGTCGAGCGGCGTTGCCTCACGACGCAGGCTCATGACCTCGCCCTTGGGCGTGAAGACAAAGATCTCATGCTCGAAGAGATCGACGCGCAGGCTGTTGAGGAACTCGTGCGGATCTTCGATCTCCTCCTCGGTCGCCCAGTCAAGCGTGCGTCTGATCCAGTTGATCTGCGAGTCGACGGAGCGGTCATCGGCGGACATCTGCCCGCGCGAGTTGCCCGAGCGCTTGTACAGCCAATGGGCCGCGATGCCGTACTCGGCCTTGTTGTGCATCTCATAGGTGCGGATCTGGATCTCGACCGTGCCGACCTCAGCGCCGATGGCCGTGGTGTGCAGCGACTGGTACCCGTTTGCCTTTGGCATGGCCACGTAGTCCTTGAAGCGGCCGGGAATCGGGTGCCACAGCGAGTGCACCGCGCCAAGCACCGAGTAGCAGTCGCCCACGGTGTTGGTCAGCACGCGCAGGGCAATGAGGTCGTAGATCTCCGAGAACTCCTTGCGCTTGCGCGTCATCTTCTGGTAGATGGACCACAGGTGCTTTGGCCGGCCCGAGATCTGGAACCCCGTGAGACCGACACGGGTGAGCTCGTCCTCGAGGATCTTGATGGCCTCCGAGGTCTTCTCCTCGCGCTGGGCGCGGGACTCCTGCACCATGCGCGCGATGCGCTCGTACTCCTCGGGCTGCAGGTAGAAGAAGGCGAGGTCCTCGAGCTCCCACTTGATCGAGGAGATGCCGAGACGGTCCGCAAGCGGTGCGTAGACGTCCATGGTCTCCTGCGACTTGAGGATGCGCTTTGCGGGAGGCAGCGCCGCCATGGTGCGCATGTTGTGGAGGCGGTCGGCAAGCTTGATGATGAGCACGCGGATGTCCTTGCTCATCGCGAGGAACATCTTGCGTAGGTTCAGCGCCTGCTTCTCGTCCATGGACGACACCTGGACCTGCGTGAGCTTGGTCACGCCGTCGACCAGGTCGGCAACCGTCTGCCCAAAGCGGGCGCTGAGGTCGTCGAGGGTCGCGTCGGTGTCCTCGACCGTGTCATGCAGGATGGCCGCGCAGATGGGGTCCTCGTCCATGTGCAGGTCGGAGGCCAGGATGATGGCGACCTCGACCGGATGATTGATGTAGGGCTCTCCGGAGCGCCGCTTCTGGTTGCGGTGGAACTCGCGCGCGAACTCGTACGCGCGCTTGATCTTGTCCATAGCCTGCGAGTCCAGGTAGCTCGCACAGGTCACCTGCAGCACGCGCCAATTGTCCGCGCCGGGGGCTGGCCCGCGGCGCTGATGCTCGTTCTGCGTCCTCAGCGTTTCCCCCACAGCAATCCCCTCTCCTAGAGCCCGTCGACCACCCGTCCAAACGATGGGGTGATGGGCCTGTTGATGCGCCCAAGCATTTCCTCCGCCTCCGCATGGAGCGCCCAGTCCCGGAACTCCGCAAATGCGTCGCGTGAACGCAAGCCCTCAAGATAGCGCGTCGACTGTTCCAAATCCATGTGCGGTGGGTCGGCGACCATCCTGATTCTGCGAGCGGTGCCATGCCCGGAGGTCTCGAGGAAGCCAAGCTCGCGGAAGACCGCTATACCGCATGACACCGAACGCTCGTCAAGACCCGTCCGCGGGTCGACCGAAAGCGCGCGGTCGGCAATCTGCGCGTTGGTCAGGGCAAACGAGCCGTCACTGATGAGCTGGCCCGCCGCAGCCTCTCGGCCCAACAGCACGAGCGAGCGATACAGCGTCACCAAGTCGTTGCGTGAGGGCGCCGACGAGCCGATCACATACTCGTTGATCTGGGCGTCGCGCTCGCCAAAGAGGAGGTGGACCATCGCCGGCGCGCCATCCCTGCCCGCACGACCGCTCATCTGGTTGAACTCGATGGAGCCAAACGGCAGATGGTACAGCACGACATCGCGAATGTCCGGGAGGTTGACGCCCTCGCCAAAGGCGCTGGTCGAAACGATGCACGTCAGCGCACCCGAGCGGAAGGCCTCCTCGACTCGCAGGCGCTCCTCGCGCGTGAGGCCCGCGTTGTAGAACGACACCTTCCGGCCAAGCTCGGGGATGGACTTGCGCAGCATGCGGGCGAGCCTGATGGACTGCTCGCGCGAGTTGACGTAGATGACGCACTTGCGCCCGCTCGACACCAGCGAGACGAGCGCCGTCTCGCGGTCGCGTATCTCGCGGCAGTCGCGCAGCCCCAGGTTGGAGCGAACGCTCCTGTCGATGATGACGTTCTGCTCGGCGATGCCGGCGAGACGGCAGATCTCACGCGAGACGTCATCGGCAGCAGTCGCCGTGACTGCAAGGACCACGGGGTTGCCCAGCATCTCCCGCACCTGCGGCAGTTGCATGTAGGCACTTCGATTGCCACCCTTGGCCGTGCCGGCATGATGGGCCTCGTCGATGACGACGAAGCCGAACCTTCCCGTTGCGGCAAACTGGTCCGCATGGATCGTGAGGAACTCCGGCGTGGTGAGCACGACGTCAGTCAGGCCATCGCGCACCGACTCGAAGACCTCGCTGCGCTCGTCCTGCTGCGTCTCGCCCGTGATAACACGCACGTGCAGCCCGAGCTTTCCCAGCGACTGCTCGAGGTGGAACGACTGGTCGGCGACCAACGCGCGCAGGGGATATACGAACACGCTGGCACGTCCGCGCAGGAGCGCCTCGCGCGCGGCATGCATATGGAAGATGAGCGACTTGCCACGGCCGGTCGCCATGACGCAGAGCGTCGAGATTCCCGCCGCAAGCTGATCGAGCGCCGCCGCTTGCGCGGGAAGCAGCTGGTGCTCCCCGATCATCGCGTGACGGAGCTCGTCTGACAGCGCGTCGGGACCCAATGCCGAAAGGCGCGCCCTCTCGGCCGAAGCCCGCGCCACCTGCTCCTGCTCCTCTTCCCTCGTGGCATCCTCGCGCGAGACCTCGATGTTCGCCCCATATGAGCGACCTTCATCGCCTCCCGTCACGGTGCTGACGAAGGCCTGGTACTTGATGCCCACATCCAGATTGGGCGCAAGGACGGCGGCGATCTGCCGACGCAGGAACCCAACCTGCGCCCCGCTGAGCGTGCGCAACGCAATCGCATTCTCGTCGTAGGGGTTGTCCGCCTCGTGTATGACCGTCAGCTCCTGGCCGGCGCTGAGCGATGAGACGACCGTCTGACGGCCCTCGAAGGTGACACCCACGACCTTGGTGACGAATCGCGTCGCCTGCGCGATGCTCGCATAGGCATCGCGAGCGAGAATCTCGTCGGCACGAGCGAACAGGTCGTCGGCGACAGAATCCTGCCCCTCGGGCACGGCCTCGTCGTCATCGCGATACAGGATGTCGCGAATCATCAGCTTGGGCTTGGTCCTGCCCTGCCAGGTCTCGCTCACCGCCTCGAAGACGAGATCGACGGCCTCGTCGCAGGCGACGGCACGTGCGATGTCAGGCGTCCTGAACATGATGGCAGCAGTCGAATACTGCCCGTCGGTCGCAACGAAGCGCAGGTGGTTTCCCGTCGCGCCGACGCGGGCGCGATTACGCATGCACACTCCACGCACGCCAAGCAGGGGCTTCTTGTTGCCTTGGCCAAATGGCTGCAGCACATCCAGCTGGTCGATTCCCTCGACACTCATCTCGGAGAGCGAGACCAGTGCCGCAACCTCACCGCGATCGACAAACTGCTCCTCTGGCAGCTCGCTCAGCGCGTCCTCCAGGCGGTGCGTGAACTCGTCGAGCTTGTCGACCTCACAGGTGACGCCGACAGCCCCCGCATGCCCGCCAAAGCGCACGAGCAGATCCGAGCATTCCTCTACGGCATGAAAGAGGTCCACCGAACCGACCGAGCGGCCGGAGCCCCTGGCCATGCCGTCGGTGATGCTGAACATGATCGCAGGAACGTGGTAGGCATTGGTGATCCGGCTCGCCACGATGCCCTTGACGCCCTCGTGCCAGCCCTCACCTGCAGCAACCACCACACGTCCGCCGTCGTAGGTGCGGGCGACCTCTGCCATGGCGGCATCCGTCAGCTCGGACTCTATCTCGCGGCGCTCGGCATTGATCTGCTCGAGCCGTGCGGCGAGAACCGACGCCTCTGCGGGATCGTCGGTGAAGAGCAGGTCGTAGGCGACATCGGTGAGCCCCATGCGTCCTGCGGCATTGAGGCGCGGGATCAGCGAGAACGGAAGCTCGTCAGCGGTGATCTGCGTTATGTCGACACCCGCGGTCGCCGCGAGCGCAAGGATGCCGGGGCGCGAGGTAAAGCGCATGTGGGCGATACCGTCCGCCACCAGGGCACGGTTCTCCCCCACCAGAAGCATCATGTCAGAGATGGTGCCCAGCGTGGCGACCTCGGTGTAGCGCCTCCACAGCTCGGGCTGGCCCATCCGATGCCCCAGCACGTCGATGAGCTTGAGGGCGACTCCCGCACCCGCAAGCTCGCGCGAGGGACAGTCGGGAAGGAGCTTGGGGTCGGTCACCGGCACACCGACGGGCACAAGGTCACCAGGCTCGTGATGGTCGGTGATGACGACGTCGATTCCCTGCCCGACGAGCCACTCGACCTCCTTCGCAGCGGCGATGCCGTTATCGACCGTGATGATCAGCGAAGGGTCGCAGCCCTCGATAACGCGCTCGAGTGCGTCCTCGGACAAGCCATAGCCCTCCCCAAAGCGATTGGGGATGAAGGGATAGGCATGTCCACCTAGGTCGCGAAGGCCCAACGTCAGCAGGCAGGTGGCGCTCATGCCGTCCACGTCGAAGTCGCCAAAGACCGCGATGGTTTCGCCGTCATTTATGGCGCGCTCGACACGGTCGGCAGCCTCATGCATGCCGGGGATGAGCAGCGGGTCGTACCAATCGCGCTCAAGCGAGGGCGAAAGGAACGCCCTCGCCTGGTCGACATCTGTCAGTCCGCGTGCAGTGAGTACGCGGGCAACGAGCGGGGATATGCCAAGGGCCTCGACGAGTCGGCGTTCGATCTCGTCGTTCGACGGCAGCACATCCCAGCGCTTGCTGCCTATCAGGCCACCCATGTCTACACGTCCGCTACGGGCGTGACTTGGGTTGCCTTCTCACCATACTTCGCCTCGAGCTTGGCCCAACGCGGCTCGCGCGTCTTCCACATCGCCAGCAGCGGCGTAGCGACCGCGTAGCTTGAATAGGTACCGAGGATCTCACCCAGGATCATGGCGAAGGCGAAGTCCTTGAGCGTCGCACCACCAAAGAAGTACATCGCAAGCTCGGGCACCAGCGTCGTGATGGTGGTGTTGATCGAACGCACGACAACCTCGTTGATCGAGAAGTTGCAGATCTCGTAGTAGGTGCGATGGATGCCGTCACGCAGGGTCTTGGCGTTGTCGTTGGTGCGGTCGAACTCGACAACCGTGTCGTAAAGCGAGAAGCCCATGGTCGAGAGCAGGGCCGCCACCACGTTGGGCGTGACCGGAATCTGCGTCCAGGCATAGATGCCCAGGATGATGACCATGTCGTGAATCAGGGCGATAACCGCCGTGATGGACATCTTGAACTCATAGCGAATCGAGACATACCCGATGATGAGCAGGATGGCCAGGCCAAAGGCCAAAAGCGACGAACGGGTCACGTCGGCACCCCAGTCGGGTCCGATGGTCGTGACGTTGAAGTTCTCCTCGGACAGCTTGAGGGCCTCGGCCGCCTTGCTGGCGTGCTGCATGGCCTCTTCGGGGTCGGTGGTGCCGGAGCGCACGAGGAAGCCGTTCTCGCCCTCGGTCGTGGTGGTCTGAACGGTCGGGTCCTCCTCGCCGGCATTGACGAGAGCCTCACGCATCTGCTCGATCGTGATCTCGCCCGTGTTGGTAAAGTCGATCTCGCTGCCGCCCTGGAACTCGATGCCAAAGGTGAGGCCGCGCACGAGCAGGCCCACGATGGCGAGCACCGACATGATGGCGGACAAGGTCAGCAGCACCTTGCGGTAACGCATGAAGGGAATCTCGAAGGAGAAGTGGTTACGCATGTGCCACACCCCCCTTCTTGCCAGAGGCACGTGAGGTCTTCTGTGCCTCCATCAGCTCCTCTGCCTCGGCCATATCTGCCGCTATGCCCCAGAACTTGGGGTGCTTTTGGATGGTTCCCAGGCCAAGCAGGCGCAGGGCGGGAGCCTTGAACAAGAACATCGTCACCAGGTCACAGAGGATGCCGAGGGCCGTGGTGAGGCCAAAGCCCTTGACGGGACCGACGGCCATGAAGAACAGCGCCAGTGCCGTGACCAGCTGCACCGCATCGGCGTCGAGCGAGGTCGAGATGCCCTCCTTGGTGCCTCCGATGGTCGCGGCGCGCACCGAGCGACCCATGCGAATCTCCTCACGGAAGCGCTCGAGCACCAGAATCGACGAGTCAGCGGCGGAACCCGTGGTCAGCACCACGCCCGCGAGGCCGGGAAGCGTAAGCGCAAAGGCTCCCATGCGTGACAGAAGGGCGAGCAGGCCAAGGTAGATGACACCAAACACGGCGAGCGACCCCAGGGTGAGCAAGCCCAGGCCCTGATAGAAGAAGAACAGGTAGGCAACGACGATGACGGCACCGATGCCAATGGCAAAGACGCCCTGACGCAGCGAGTCCTGGCCAAGGGTCGGACCGACCACGCGGCTCTCCGAGTAGGACAGCGTCACGGGCAGCGAACCCGAGTCGAGGACGGTCTTGAGGGCCTTCGCCTCGTCGAGGGTGAAGTTGCCGGTGATCGAGACGTTGCCGTCGGAGATGACGTTCTGCACGGCAGGGGCGGAGTTGACCACGCCGTCGAGCACGATGGCGATCTGGCCATGCGTGGGAGCAAGCTCCCTGGTCACCTCGGCAAAGGTCTCTGCCCCCTGCTTGTCGAGCGTTACGTTGACGGCAAAGGCGCCCGTGGCCGAAGTCGAGGCCTGCGCGACGGCACAGCTCTTGATGGAGGATCCGTCCATGAACGCCTCGTAGGTGCCCTCCTTGAGCTTGACACCCTCGGTACCTGCGTTGATGCGCACCAGCGCGTCGGCGTCACCGATGGCGTCGAGACGGACGAACTCGAGGTGACCCGTCTGTCCGATGGTCTTGATGGCCGCTTTGGCATCGGTGGCGCCAGGAATCTGCACCAGGATCGAGTTGGTGCCCTGCTGCTGAACGGAGGTCTCGGCCGCACCGAGGGCATTGACGCGGTTCTGGACGATGGCAGTCGCGGTGGCCATGTCCTCCGCGCTCGGGGAGGTTCCATCGGTCTTGGTGGCCGACAGGATCACCGACACGCCGCCGCGGATGTCAAGTCCCTGGGTGATGCGCTCTGCGGGTGGATAGAAGGCAAAGATGCATCCGGCCAGCACCACAAGCAGCGCCAGAAGCGTGAACTGGTAGCGCCTCCCCTGCTGGCGCTGGGCTGTCGAGCCGGACGATTTGCGCTTCTTTTGGTTGGAAGAGCCTTCTGTCGCCCTCCAACGGTCGACGCCCGACTTGGGCGCTGACGAGTTCTTGTCTCGTGCCATAGGTTGTACTTCCGTTCCTCGGAGGTTTAACCCTGATACAATACCACTGTTTTGCGGTCATGGTGTACATACGGTCAGATTTGGCACTGCGATATACAAAATGTTGTGGTGGCAGAAGCATTCGCATCCTACGTGCATTGTAGTCGTGGCGTTCGCCATGGACGCGAGTCGAGATGTAGTCCCCGGTCAAGACCTACGTGAGGGCGCGTAGGCCAGCTTTTGAGCCACTACCGCGCGCCATCCCACTCGGCGAGAAACTCCCGTAAGAACTCGCGCGTGACCGCGTCTCGACGCTCGGCGATTCGCCTGCCCGCACGTGTGCACATCATGTCCTTGAGAAGTAGCAGCTTGTCATGAAAATGAGCTGTCGTCGTCTGCGCGTCAGTTCCGTCGGGATCATGGAGGCTGCGGTCATGAGATCCGCCATAGGCGAATGCCCGCGCGACGCCAATGGCGCCGATTGCGTCAAGCCGGTCCGCGTCACGCACGCACGCCGACTCGACCGACGAAGGCGCTTTGCCGCCATTCTTCGAAAACGAGACCTCGCGGATGGCCGTGAGCACCGCTTGGGCATCAGTCTCGCCAACCCCATGCTCACGGAGGAAGTCGCAGGCGTTGTCGAGCCCCTCTGCCGTGTTGGGGGACAGCTTCGCGTCATCGACGTCGTGAAGCAGTGCCGCGAGGCATACGACGGCCTCGTCGGCACCCTCATCCCCTGCCAGGCGGCGCGCCAGCCGCATGACACGCAGCGTATGGTGCGCATCATGTCCCGAAGCGTCGCTGGCAAAGTACTCTCTCACATACCCCTCGGCAGCATCCAACACCTGCTGATCGATCATGCCCGACCTCTCCATCGCTCTTGGCAAGCGTGTCTCTTGGGATGTCCCAGCTCCAACCTACCAGTCCTTGGCGGCGGGAGAGGCCATCCATGCGTCGAGGAACTCGCCGTAGGTGCCCGCGACGATTGCCTCGCGGGCACGCCTCATCAGATCGAGCAGGAAGTATATGTTGTGCATCGAGAGCAGAATCGATGCGACCATCTCCTTCTGGCGCACCAGATGGTGCAGGTATGCCCTCGTGTAGCCTCCCGTACAGACGGGGCAGGTGCACTTGGGATCCAGCGGTCCCGCATCATGCGCGTGCTTGGCGTTGCGCAGGTTGATGCGTCCCTCGCTCGAGAATCCCGAGCCCATGCGCGCCGTGCGCGTCGGCAGTACGCAGTCGTACATGTCGATACCGCAGGCCACACCACGCACCAGCGTCGTCGGATTCCCGACGCCCATGAGATAGCGAGGCTTCGTCCGTGGCATGTGCTCGCTCACCAACGGGGCAAGCGTCTCGAACATGACCTCGTGGCTCTCCCCTACCGAGTAGCCACCGATGCCGTAGCCCGGGAAGTCGGCACATTCCTCGAGGTGGCGCAGCGAACGCAGTCGCAGGTCGAGGTCCATACCGCCCTGGACGATGCCAAACAACGCCTGAGGCGTGCCCTGGTACGTGAGATGGCCCGCCGCCTCGTGCGCCTGCCAGCAGCGGTCGGCCCACATGCTGGAGAGCTCGACGGCACGCTCCACGAAGGGCCTGGGCGACGGGTAGCCCGGGCACTGGTCGAGCTGCATCACAATGTCCGCGCCCAGCTTGCGGGCTATGTCCATGTTGTCCTCAGGCGTCCAGCGCACGTAGGCGCCGTCGTAGTCGACCGCCCTAAAGGTCACGCCGTCATCGGACAGCTTGACGTGATCGCCATGGCTGAACACCTGGAAGCCGCCGGAGTCGGTGAGTATCGGGCCGTGCCACTGCATGAACTCATGCAGGCCGCCCATCTCGTTGACCAGGTCAGCGCCGGGGCGCATGGAGAGGTGGTAGGTGTTGGCCAGCAGGATCTTGGTTCCAAGCTCCGTCAGTGTCGGGGGCAGGAGTCCCTTGACCGTCGCCTTGGTGCCCACAGGCATGAAGATCGGAGTGGGGATGTCGCCATGCGGCGTGTGAAGCACTCCCGCACGCGCGTGGGTCTTGGGGTCCTCCGCCACGATGTCAAAGGCAAAGGGCTTCTTCTGACACTGATCACACATGGTTTGCTCCATCCGCCTCGGCCATGGCTCGCTCGAGCCATCGCGCGACGCCATCGTCGTACACCGACTCGCACACGTCGTCGGCAAGCTGCTTTATTCGATCGTCGCCGTTCTCCATTGCCACGAAGGTGCCGCAGGCATCGGCCAGAGTCGCATCATTCTCAGAGTCGCCAAAGGCAACGCTGCACTCGGGGTCGATATCGAGGTAGTCCATCAGCCATCGGGCGGCCACTCCCTTGGTCGTCCCCTTGGCGGTGATCTCGAGCTCGAAGGGGCTCATGCGCGCGACCTCGAAGTCACCCAGGTAGTCGAGGATGTCCATGGCGCGCTCGCAAGCCTCAGGGCTGGGCAGGGAGCAGCCGACCTTGGCTATCCCCTCATCGGTTGCCTCGATATAGGGGCGCACGCGCTTGACCTGCATCATGTTGTCACGCTTGAACAAGACGCGCTTGCCAAAGCGCGCAACCTTGCGCACGTTGCGCGCCGCATCGCGGAGCAAGAGCCCGGCACCCGTGTGCAGGGCCTTTCGCGGATCGGACTGCGTCAGCCTCTCCCTGTGACCAGTGACCAGATAGGACAGGCCCCGCCACTCGAAGTACGATTGGTCCCCGACGAACGCGTTCCAGCCAGGCTCAAGCGGGTCGAGCTGGTCCATCGCCTCGAGCACCTGCTGCGGCGTCATGAGGCTCTCGTAGAGCACTCCCCCGATGGTGTCGTGCACGCGGGCGCCGTTCGAGCAGATGAGGTAGTCCATGGTCCTTGGCTCGCGGACCATCTGGGGGACCATGTGCAGCGCCCTGCCACTGGCGACGCACGCCATGCAACCGCGCTCGCGCGCCAGGTTGAGCGCGTCGACCACCCGCGGCATGATCTTTGTCCCATCGACCAGGACCGTGTCGTCCAAGTCGACGAAGATGAGGGCTATCCCCTTGGGGCAGAGCTTGGTGGGTCCAATCACGAAGGTCTCCTGTCGTCAAACGGTAAACCGCATAAGGATAGCATGCGATCGCGGCATTGCCTTCCAAAGACCGCGCCGCGCATCAACACACCAGCATCCTCGGCACGCATGAAAAAAGCCCGGCACGTGAGATGCCGGGCTCCGAGTCTGTGCTGCGATGCAGCTGACGACGATTAGTCTCTACTCGCCGAAACCGCTGTCCACGAGGGCAACGAGAGCGTCGAGAGCAGCCTGCTCATCGGGACCGTCGCAAGCGATCTCGACCTTGGCGCCGGTGCCGAGACCAGCGGCCAGGATCATCATGATCGACTTGGCGCTAACGGGAGCGGTGCCCTTGTCGAGGTCACGGATGGTGACGTTCGACTCGTACTTCTTTGCCTCGCTCACGAAGACAGAAGCAGGACGGGCGTGGAGGCCGGTAGCGTTGATGATCGTCGTCTCCTTGGAAACCATGTTGCACTCTCCTTCTCATTAGGAATGCTCCGGAGGCTTTGTGCCCCCGACGCCAGACTGTTGACCATACTACCCAAACGTCAACCGCTTTGTCACTCAATTCTCTAATTGATGGGGCGGGCGGTTAGGGCTTGTACCGCGAACGCATGACGCACACGTAGAATGCTTACGTCTTCGCAACCTAAGGTCCGCCGGGCAACGACATCACCGACCAGGTCGCGGTCCAGGGGACACGCCCAGAAGAAGCCTCGGTCGACCTACCCGTGAACGGCCCTAACGCAGAAGCATGAGGCTCCGCTCACCAATCCCCCGCACATCGAACGGCTGTTTGCGGCACAATAAGCGTGTGTGTCCATGCGTCGCGCGTGAGACGCTGTCGCACACGCGTGTCATGCCATGCGCGCAACCATGACGGCCTACGGTAAGGAGAATGCCATGTTTGATGACGATCAGGACGCCAACCTCGGGACTGAAGAGAGCCTCGAGGCAAGCGAGCCCATGTCCGAGGACACGCCCCAAGCCGAGACCGAGACCCACGACGACATCGTCGACCGCGCGCTGCGCAACCTCTCCAACCTCGACGATGCCGACGCCGAAGTCGCTATGCCTGTGTCAGAAGACAATGAGCCGATGGCCGGCAGCGTTGACGACGAGGTGCCGGCTGACGTGCCAGATGAGGTCGACATGACTGACGTGCGGGTAGAGGACGTCCCGACCGACATGGCCGATACGACTGACACGGCCGATACGTCCGATTCGGCTGACTACGAGGAGCTCCCGGAAGACGACGGCGATGGCGAAGCTCGCGAAAGCGACCCGTTGGCCGTTGCCAGCGAGGCCGCCCGTGGCGCGGGACAGCAAATCAAGGACGGCATTGCCGCCTTCAAGAGCGTCCGCGAGGCCTCACAGCGCCATCTCTCGGCGCGCGACACCCTCAACGCGATGCGCGAGCAGCTCGACAAGGACACGGCACAGCTCAAGTACCGCCTCGACATCGAGCAGCGCTATCCGCAGATCGTCTCGGAGCAGACGGCGGAGCTCGAGCAGGCGACCGCCCTCGCCAAGGAGTCGCTCGAGCGTGCCAACGCCCTCGATGCCGAGCGAGCCGACCTCGAGAGCCAGCTCTCGATCATGAAGGACCGCCACGAGGACCAGCTTCGACCCTATCGCAACGTCGCCGAGTCGACCAAGGGCCGCGCTGACGATGCGGCTCGCGCACTTGCCGAGGCCAAGCGCGCGACCAAGAACGCCGAAGCCAACCTCACGGAGGCGACCAAGCGGCGCGACCAGCGCATCTCGACAGCCAATCGCGCGGTCGACAGCGCCCAGGATCGCATGCGCAAGCTCCAGTCAGAGCTTGAGTCCGCACAGGCTGACAGCGAGACCGCACCCTCCGCAATCGCTCGTCTGCAGAACGAGCTGGTGTCGGTTAAGGCGCACCTCGACTCGGCCGTGGCAGACGTTCCCGTCATCACCGAGGATGCCCGCCAGTCGGTCGAGAGCGCTCAATCCAAGCTCTTCGAACAGAAGAAGCTGCAGACCCAGGCAGAGCGCGATGCCGAGACCGCCAAGAAGGAGGCCAGTGCGCGCCGCTCCGAGTACGAGGGACTGTTCAAGAGGGCCCAGGAGGAAGAGCGTGCGCTGAGCGAGCAGATCAAGCTCCGCGTCACGGCATCCGAGAAGGCCCGCAAGGAGTATTCCGATGCGACCGCACGCATCAACAACGCGAAGGCGCTGCTCGACGAGGCCGAGACAGTGCACTCCAATCCCCAGGAGACAATCGCGCTGCGCGACCAGATAACACACGAGCAGGCGGACTTCGACCATCAGCAGGATGCGGTCGACGAGCTTGCCGCAAACGAGAAGGCACTGCGGCGTGGCACCTTCAAACAGCGCCTGATCCTGGTGCTCGGCTGCGTCGCTGTCCTGGCGATCGTCCTGGCAATCGTGTTCCTCGTCGTCATGGGTGGCAACAAGAAGCAGAGCACCCCCGCGCCCAAGCAGGAGACCCAGCAAACACAGGTCAAGGAGTCCGACAAGGACGAGAAGGATGGCAAGGACGAATCCAAGAAGGAGGAGTCTGGCACCACCTCGACCACAACAGGCACCGACGCAGACAAGAACACCGAGGCCACGTCGACGAAGGACGATGCCAGCAAGACCGATTCCGCGACCAGCGGCACCAGCTCGTCCAGCAGCACCAGCTCGTCCGCGACGAAGGATGACGCGACGTCCAGCACGGACAAGACCTCGACCAGCACGAATGGCACGACATCCAGCACTTCCACAACGAACAAGAACAGCAACTAGCGCGCGTGGCACAGAGCTCCCCGGCACCCTTGTGCCATCGAGACCCAAGGTCCCTGATGGCACAAGGGTGCCGGGGAGCTCTGTGCCACGCACGCTCTGCAGGAGGGAATGCCCTGTGCCACGCGCCCTTTACAGAATGAGCATGGCGTCGCCAAACGAGAAGAAGTGATAGCGCTCGGAGATGGCCGCCTGATAGGCATCCATAACCTGCTCGCGCGTCGCAAAGGCAGAGACCAGCATCATGAGGGTCGAGCGCGGCACATGGAAGTTCGTGACCATCGCATCGACCACGTGGAAAGTCGATCCCGGCATGAGATAGAGGTTCGTCGTCGCATTCGCGCGCTCGACGATGTCGCCCGAACCAGCAACCCTGGCGGAGTCGGCCACGTCCTCGAACCCACGCGCAACGACTGGCGATTCCGCAACTGGCGCCTCGGCGTCATACGCACTCTCGAGCGACCGCACCGACGTCGTCCCGATGGCAACCACCCGGTGCCCCGCCGCCTTGGTGGCATGGACGGCATCCACCACGCTCTGCGGCACGTGGTATCGTTCCGTGTGCATCACATGCTGTGTCGGGTCGTCCTCCTCCACCAGCCGGAACGTGTCGATGCCGACTTCCAGCTCGACCTGCTCCCACTGGACGCCCTTGACACGCAGACGCTCGATAAGCTCCGGCGTGAAGTGCAGGCCGGCCGTCGGAGCCGCCGCAGAGTGCTCCTCGTGCATGGCGTACACAGTCTGGTACTTCTCGGGGTCACCCTCATACGAAGTGATGTATGGGGGCAGGGGCACATGTCCTGCGCGATGGATGGCCTCGTCAAGCGTAAGGCCCACCGCGGGCTCAAACCGCACGAGCCTTCCTCCCCTGCTGTCCTCTACGAAGTCGACGACCTCACCGGTCAGGACGATGGGAGCTGTCGCAGGCGCTAGCGCGCCACCCTCACGAAACTCGATTACCGCACCGGGCTTGAGGCGCTTGCCGGGACTCACAAGGCACTCCCAGACATGACCCAAGGCATCGATGTCCTCGCGGCGGCGCAGCAGCAGCGCCTCAGCGAGCGCACCGGTTCGCTTGTGGCCGACCAGCCTCGCGGGCATAACGCGGGTCTGGTTCACGACGACCAAGTCACCCGCCTCAAGGTAATCGCCGATGTCATAGAAGTGACGATGCTCGATGCGCCCGTCCTCACGATGCAAGACGAGCAGTCGGCACGAGTCACGAGGGTCCGCGGGTGCCTGGGCTATGAGCTCGTCGGGAAGGTTGTAGTCAAAGTCGTCAGTGCGCAAAGGTAACTCCTTGTCTTGCCGTTAGAGCACCGTCGATTGTAGGCCAACGTGGCACGCAACGAAAGCGCCACCATGGTCTGTGGGGTGCGCCTGGGGGACTGTCCCCCAGGCGCACCCAACCAACCCCGAAGCTATTGCCGCTGAGCCTTGGCGGCCTTTCGGGCGTCGCGCGCCTCATGGCGCTCAATCGCTGCCTCGGCGGCGGAAAAGCGGCATCCGCAGTAGTTCTGTCGATACATGCCCAGCTCGCGTGAGCGCGTCGTGGCCTGTGGGTACCAATCCCTAAAGTCGCGCCACACCATCGTAAGCCCGTATGCCGGGGCCAGGCGCCCAAGAACATCGTGGCAGACGTCGAACAGCTGGTACGGCGAAACGACGAGCGTCGTCGATACGTGCGTAAAGCCCAGGTCGCGTGCCGTACGACAGGCTTCCGCAAGGCGCAGCCCGTAGCAGGCGCGGCAGCGCGACTCCCGGTCAAAGCCATGCGGCGCCACCGCCCTCTCCCACGCGTCCCGGTCATCGCCCGCAACGACGACATCGACATGAGCCACGTCGCGCGCCCATTCGCGGAGCGTCCTCAGGCGCAGGTCATGCTCGGCAAGCGGCTGTATGTTGGGATTCGTCCAGCATATGGTCGGCTCATAGCCCTCCTCGCGCAACAGGCGCAAGGGTTCGAGCGAGCATGGTCCACAGCATGCATGGAGCAGCAACGGAGTTCTCTCGACCACGGCGACTCCTAGAGGCAGAAGCCTATGCAGACACCGTTCTCGCTTGAGGTGCTGGCTATTTCGGTAGGGTCACCCTCCGCGGTGACGACACGGAACTTGCTTGTGCCGCTGGGCGACGGCGTGCGCTCCCACCAGGCCATATTCCCCTCACTGCCAGCAAGGGTCAGGCTGGGGTTGCCCGACAGCGCCTGGACACCCTGGGCCGCAAACAACGCATACTGGCTGCCCTCGGCGTTGGTGATGCCGTTGTAGCCACCGCTGTTGTCGGGGTCCGATGGCCACGTCCAGTCGATGGGGCCAATGAGCTCGACCATCGAGGGAAGCCAGACCTTGTCGACCGTGGATGTCACGCAAGCGGGATCGGTCGAGTGGCCGACGTTGTCCGTATGCTTGTCGACGTCGACGATCGAGGTCCTGACGTCCTCGCTCAGCGCCGTGAACACCTCGACGTTCAGCCACGAGCGCATCTCGGAGGCCTCCCAGCCACCCGTGATGTCATCTGCCGTGTTGATCGAGTGCGTCATCAGCAGATTCGATGCCAGGAAGGTCAGGCCTGCCTTGCCCTCGCCATTCGCAAGGTCGTCATGGTACACGTCGACGAGCCTCATGCTGATGGTCCCCATGCCCGTAAGGGAGACTTCCTTGGTCGCCTCGCTCATGTTGCCGGCCTCGTCGACCAGATGGTACTCCCGCGCGATCGCCAGCGCGTCGTTGCGGTTCGTGCGCCGCGACATCTCGCGGGCGATGATCGAGAGCTCCTGCCAACTGTAGTCGGAGAGCGTCTCCTTGACGTCGATGCCAGCGCCCGTAAGCGCGTCAGATGCCGCCTCGTTCGTGCCGCCCGTCTTGCCGGCTCCGACGCCTGTCGTCGCCACCTCGGTGATCGAGCCAAAGTCCGATCCCCCGCCAAACAGACCCGACACCATCGCGCCGATCAGCAGAACCGCCACGAGGCCGACTGCCGCAGCGGCACCAAAGAGCAGCGTCCGACTACGGATGCCCGCGCGCGCAGGCTCGGCAGCCTCGCGATACGAGTAGCTGTCGTGCCGGGCGTCAAGCATCGCCGCGGGCGCCTGCGTAAGGGCGCCGCCGCAGGAGGTGCAGAACTTCTCCACCGGATCATTGAGCGCACCACAGTTGGGACAGGCAATCCGCCTCACTGCCTCTGGTCCAGGCTCGACAAGGCCCGCACCCAAAAGCGTGGGAGAGCCGCACTCGGAGCAGTACCGCGCGTTGCCGTCAAGCTCGGCACCACAGTTCATACAGTAGATGGTCGACATGTTGAGGTCCGTCCCCCGCGAGATACCGTCACAGTCCTTCGTCTTCGGAACCTAGCGGGTCAGCTCTTCGACCACATCGGCGGTAGTCGTGACCCGCGACCCGTAGCACTTGACGAAGTGCTCGATGCCAGCCTCCTGGGTCCCGCACAGGAACGTGCGCGTGGCATCCTCGGGGACGATTGTCTCATATCCGAGGAAGTAGGCGTCCGCGAGTGTGTGCAGCACACATATATTGGTGTCCTCGCCGACGGCGATTAGCGTGCGGACGCCCAGCTCACGTAGGAGAAGGTCGAGGTCGGTGCCAAAGAACCCGCTGTAGCGGCGCTTGGGAACGATGAAGTCCCTGGGACCCGTGCCAGCCTCAAGTGCCGGTATGTTCTGCACCTTGCCATGGATTCCATGGGGACCCCACAGCTCAAGCTCCTTGTCGACGCCCTCGATGTGGTCGTCGTTGGTGAATATGACCGGCAGGCCAGCTGCCCGCGCCGCCTTCACGAGTCGCTCGCAGTTCTGCGAGAAGACCGCCTCGTCGCCCTGCGGCTCGTAGACTGCATCCTCGCCCGCCGCCGTCAGCGCATCGATCACCAGCAGTGCAGTCGTCTTCCTATCGATGTCCATGTCTAGTCCAATCCTTCAGAGCAGACGCCCCGCCACATGACTCATCGCGTGTCGGCTGCAGCCGCGGAACACCTGCTACGTCAGTGCAATACCCATCAGCCAGCCCCAGCGAGGCGTAACGGTCGTGCTGTAGTAGTTGACCCACTCGTTGACGCTGATAGTGCGAATATACCCGATGTTGTCCATCATGATGCCGTTGCCGATATAGATGCCGATGTGGCCATAGATGCGACCGGCAGAGGTGTGGCTGTGCGTCGACACGGCGACAATCATGCCGGGCTTTAGGTCCGCGCGATTGGATGACGAGGTCCATGCGTTGTACATGTCGTTCGCGTTGCCGCCCGCATAGCCGTAGCCCGCGTTGCTGAACACCATCGAGACCCACATGGCGCAGAGGCCGGCGCCTGGGCTTCCCGTCGACTTGCAGGCTGCCACGACGCGAGCCTGCGAACCCGTTGTGGTGCCGTCGGCATAGCTACCGGTGACGTTGCCCGCCTGCGACCCCGAGGAGGACGCAGCGGCGGCCGCCCTGGCCTCCTCCTCGCGCTTCTTCTGCTCCTCGCGCTCGCGGGCCAGCTGCAGCATCTCCTCGTCACGCTTGGCGATGAGCTCCTGCACGTCGGCATCGAGTCCCTCGAGGATGGCCTGCACCTCCTCCTGCTTGGCCTGCATCTCGGAGAGCTGCTGCTCCTGGACCGCCTTGAGTCCCTCGAGCTCGGCCTTCTGGGTCTCCAGCTCGACCTGATGTGCCTCGAGCTGCTCCTTGAGCGCCTCGACGTCCTCGATGAGACGACGGTCGTTGTCGCTGATCTTGTCGAGGTAGTAGATGTTCGAGCTAAGCTCTTCGAAGGAGGTTGCCATCAGAATCGCCGAGAGCGCCTCGTCCCCACCGGACTTGTAAGCGCTGCGCACGCGCTTGGACAGGCGGTCGCGCTTTTCAGCGAGCTCGGCCTCCTTGTCGGCAATCTGTTGCTCGGTATCGGCAATCTGCGCGTTGACCGTATCGATATCCGCGAGGGTCTGCGCCAGTTGCTGCGAGAGCCCCTCGTATTGGGTGCCGATCTCGTCAAGCTGCGCCTGCACCTCGTCATACTTCCTCTGAGCCTCCGACAGCTGAGCCTCGG
This sequence comes from Atopobiaceae bacterium, assembly GCA_017941705.1. GTDB lineage: Bacteria > Actinomycetota > Coriobacteriia > Coriobacteriales > Atopobiaceae > UBA1367. Next base: position 343 of record JAGAVX010000153.1, on the reverse strand, counting down.
TCTTGTTGATGTCGTCCTGAGTGACTGCGAGGGCCGCCGAATGTGGGGCAATGGCAAGGCCAGCAGCCCCCAACAGGAGTCGCATCGCCGTTCTACGTGTAATGGGAGTAGGTTCCATCAGTCTCCCCTGTCCATTTGAGCTACGTCTGAGACCACCGTGCCGCCTAAGGCAAACGGATAGGTGTCATGGTACCACTGTGGAGCCCCCGTCTGCCAATCCGACGGCACATTCACATCGTTCAAAGCCTCTTCCTACAAGTCATCCCGCGAGTGTTGTCCGGGGGACACGCCCCTGAGATCGGAAGAGCACACGAACTCCAGTCACCTAAGGTCATCTCGTATG
>JAGAVX010000152.1 GCA_017941705.1 Atopobiaceae bacterium | reverse complement strand
CGGGCGGCCTCGCCGGTCGCCGTGCGCGAGAAGTAATAATACGCACCCCGCGGCCCGTCGGGGCCGACAATCTCGGCCTCCACGCATCCTCCACAATCAGCCGCGGGCGAGGAGGGCCGCCCAGTCGGCCAGGGCGCGGGCGCGGGCGGCCGTTGGGGCCTCTGAGCAGGCACGGGCCACTGGTCGCGAGCGCGAAACGCGCAGCAAGACCCAAGAGCCATCGGGAAGCTCAAGCCGCAGCCCACCGGCATGTCCCACACGCACCGGCTCCTCACCCAGGACTTCCGGTGGGTTGATGCCTGGCAAAAGGTTGCGCAGCCGCTGCGTCGCACCAAAGTCAAGCTTGATGTCGAGCGCCGCATACTCCATGACGCCAATCGCGCCTTCGCACGCTGCGACAAGGTCGCGGACGCTCTCCCCCGCACCGGCTATCAGCTCCACGATCATGAGCGCGCCGAGGATCCCGTCGCGTACCGACGTGACGTGGGGCACGCAAATGCTGCCGCTCTGATCGGTGGCGAGAATGACATCGCCCTCGGAGAACTCTCTATATATGGATTCGAACCCAACGGGAACCATGGTGAAGTCGCATTCGAGTCGCTCAGCCTGACGCGCGATACGCACCGACGTGGCCTCTGTCGCGACGACCCTCCCCCGCTTGCCGCGCTGCCGCACGATATGCTCGAGCACCAGCGGCGCAAGGTCGTGCGGCGAGACGAGCCTACCCGTCTCGTCGACGATGGCAAACCTGCTGCAATCCCCATCCAAAACGATGCCAAAGTCAGCGCGCGTGTCGACAACGACCTGTTCGCACTCGTCCACCCACGGCTCGCGGGCATCGGGATGCAGCCCGCGAAAGTCCGGGACCATCTTGTTGTGAACGGGAATGACCTCGCAGCCCAGGCTCTCGAGCATCGTCGCCACGTAGCCGCTTCCCGCGCCATACATAGTATCTAGCACGATCTTGAGGTCAGCCTGCTCGATCAGCGCGCCATCGGCCTCGTTGGCGAGGCTGCCCAGATAGGAGGAGACGAGGTCCTCACGCGCCACCTCACCGCGATCGGAGGTGGGGCTTGCCTGAATCGTCTGCTCGACTGCCTCAGCGAACATCGCGTCGATGGGACTTCCATCCGATTCGAGCACCACGATGCCACCGTAGGTATGCGGCATACGCGATGCCGTGAACATGAGGGCGCCCACGCAGAGCGGTCGGTGTGCCGTCTCCCACGAGAGCGCGGGGGTCGGGCACACGCGGTCGGATACGACGACCTCGAACCCCGCGGCAGAAAGGACCTGGCCGGCCACGACCGCCAGGCGCTCCGAATCGCGCCGGGAGTCGTAGCCGACCAGTATGGTAGAACCCATGTACCTTGAGGCCCAGAGCGTCCCTATCGCACTGGCGATGCGTACGACAGCGCTCTCGTCGTAGCCATCGTCAACACGTGCCGACCAGCCACTTGCCTCAAAGCGGATCACACCCATGACGTTTACGCAAGATCCTTGGCGGCGGCGCCAAGCTCCTCGAGGAATGCCGCCCTGAAGGTGTCGCTTGCGAGCGCCATGCGCGCATTGGTCGCGGCCCATGCGGCAGGGGTGCCTGTGTCGCACCCATCCTTGGGGTCGACGACGAGGGCATACATCTCCTCGTTCTCGAGCAGGCGCTCCATGGAGTCGGTCAGCTGAATCTCGCCGCCCGCGCCGGCGCCCTGGTTGGCCAGCAGGTCCATGATGGCCGGAGACAGCAGGTAGCGTCCGACGATGAACAGGTGCGAGGGAGCCTCCTCGGGCGACGGCTTCTCGACCAGGCCCGTCACCTTCCAGACCGCACCCTCCTGCTCGCCGGTCGCGTCAAAGCCGGGCAGCGAACCCACGCACTCGCCTGCGATGATTCCGTAACGGCTGACCTGGTCTGCAGGTACGGGCGCGACCGCGATCACCGACGCACCGCCATGCTCCTCGGAAACGCGCGCCATGTTGACGCACATCTGGCGATCAGGCACGAAGTAGTCGCCCAGCAGGATGAAGAAGGGCTCGTCGCCAACCTCCTCTGCGGCGCAGTGAACGGCATGGCCCAGGCCGAGCGGCTCGTCCTGGTACACAAACGAGACGGGCAGGCTCGACGCAGCGTGAACCGCGTCGGCAAGTCCACCCTTGCCGCGGGAGCGCAGCATCGACTCGAAGTCGTCGTCGACGCTGAAGTAGCGCTCGATCTCGGGCTTGTCGTGGGAGTTGATGATTACGACGCCGTCAACGCCCTCAGGCTCGAGAGCCTCCTCGACCACGTACTGGATCACCGGCTTGTCGAGCACGGGAAGAAGCTCCTTTGCGGAGCACTTGGTTGCAGGGAGAAAGCGGGTGCCGAGGCCGGCGGCGGGAATGATTGCCTTCATGGATTTGGTACCTCCGAAGTACTACAGAGACGACAGATATCCGTAAAAGCATACCCGTCACCCACAGCTGGGAATCGAGTCATCTGGCAAAAGGTGGCGCTACGCATCGGAGACGGGCGGCCGTCACGCTTTTTGCATATTGTGCCGAGCATTGGTCACGCGACCATCACAATCCTGTACGGAAACCAGCGCCTCGCGCAAAAAGGGTGGGCGTGCGACGCAAACATACGCCGCACGCCCACCCCTCGCGCAATCGATGAACTGCCGTCAGTCGACGGAGATGCCCTGTCGCTCCAGGTAATCGCACCAACGCTTCATGGTGTCCTCAGAGAGGGCGTGCTCCATGAGGCATGCCTCGTCGTCCGCAGTCTCGGGGTCGACACCCAGGCCCTCGGTGAGGAACAGTCGCAGGGTGCGGTGCCTATGCCAGACGTCCTTGCCGTACTCACGCCCAAGCTCGGTCAGGGTCACGCGGCCATAGCGCGTCTGCTCGACCATGCCATGCTCCTTGAGCGTGGCGATCGCCTTGTTGACACTCGCCTTTGAGACCTCGAGCTGCTCGGCAACATCAACCGACCTTATGCCCGTCTCGAAGGCATCCTGTTCGTCCATGATGCGATAGATGGACTCGAGATAGTCCTCGCTTGCCATGCTGAGGCTGTTGGGGCCGTGCGTATCGGTCTTTGCCATTGTAGGCATCCTCTCTAAAATAGTCGTCTCTTTGGTTTGTACCCAAAGAGACGTCCCGGCACAAGGATGTTGTTCGCAGACGGAGCAGAACCGCGCGGGTTCGCCTACATGTCAGGGTCGTTGACGCTGACGCGCTCCACGTGAGCGCCCATCGCCTGTAGCTTTTCGACGAAGCGCTCGTAGCCACGGTCGATGTGATAGATGTCCGAAACGATGGTGGTGCCGTCCGCCACCAGGCCCGCCATGACCAACGCGGCCCCGCCACGCAGGTCGGGCGACTTGACCTCGGCGCCCGAGAATCCCCTCACGCCGTGCACGATGGCATGATGGCCCTCGATGCGGATGTCGGCGCCCATGCGCTGGAGCTCGCTTGCAAACATGAAGCGGTTCTCAAAGACGTTCTCCGTCACGACGCAAGACGTCGAGCCTAGTGCGAGCAGGCACATCGTCTGGGCCTGCATGTCGGTGGGAAAGCCGGGGAACGGCAGCGTCTGGATGTCAACCGAGCCAATGGGTGCGTCGCGCCAGACGAGCACGCCGTTGTCGTGACGCTCTATGCAGATGCCCATCTGCTCG
>JAGAVX010000151.1 GCA_017941705.1 Atopobiaceae bacterium | reverse complement strand
GGGCATGCAGTTTGACAAGGGCTACATCTCCCCGTACTTCGCCACCGAGAACGAGACGATGACGGCTGAGCTGCAGAACCCCTACATCCTCATGACCGACCAGAAGATCTCCAACATCCAGGACATCCTGCCGGTCCTCGAGGCCATCCAGCGCTCCGGCTCCCCGCTGCTGATCATCGCCGAGGATGTCGACGGCGAGGCTCTGGCCACCCTCATCCTCAACAAGCTGCGCGGCACCCTCCAGATTGCCGCCGTCAAGGCTCCTGGCTATGGTGACCGCCGCAAGCGCATGCTCGAGGACATCGCCGTTGTGACCGGTGGCCAGGTGGCCATGAAGGAGCTCGGCATCAACCTCGAGAACATCTCCGAGGAGATGCTCGGCCGTGCGACCTCCATCAAGATCACCAAGGACAACACCACCATCGTCGGCGGCGCTGGCTCCTCTGCGGCCATCCAGGACCGCATCGCCCAGATCAAGGGCGAGATCGAGCACACCGACTCCGACTTCGACCGTGAGAAGCTCCAGGAGCGCATGGCCAAGCTGGCCGGCGGCGTTGCCGTCATCAAGGTCGGCGCAGCCACCGAGGTCGAGCTGAAGGAGATCAAGCATCGCATCGAGGATGCCCTGCAGGCAACCCGTGCTGCCGTCGAGGAGGGCATCGTCGCTGGTGGTGGCGTCGCGTTCCTGCAGGCTGCCAAGGCCCTCGACTCCGTCGAGGCCATCGATGCCGACGAGAAGATCGGTGTCGAGATCATCCGCAAGGCTCTGGTTGCCCCTGTCCGCCAGATCGCCAACAACGCTGGCTTCGAGGGCTCCGTCGTGGTCGAGAAGATCAAGGGCCTGCCTGAGGGCCAGGGTCTCAACTCCGCCAACGGCGAGTGGGGCGACATGATCGAGATGGGCGTTCTCGACCCCGTCAAGGTTACCCGCACCACGCTGCAGAACGCTGCTTCTGTCGCAAGCCTGATCCTCATCACCGAGGCCACCGTCTCGGATGAGCCCAAGGACACCACCATCGAGGAGGCCATCTCCGCTGCTGCCGCTGCTGGCGGCCAGGGTGGTGGCATGTACTAAGAGTCTTTGCAACCGAGGGCCGAGCCCCGGTAGCCATGCAAACGTCCTCGCAGGGGGGTCGGTCGACGCTTTGCTCGGCCGACCCCCCTGCTGCGGAATGTTTGCTAAGGCTGCCGGGGCTCGGCCTTTTCGCAGGTTCTTGAGTACGGGGGAGGAGGATTGACCTGTTGGGGGATTGCGGGCTGTGGCATCTCCGGTGGAGCACTGTGGACGCAGGGTGCGCAAACTTACGTCCTTCGCGTCCATAGTGGGGCACTGTGTACCCTACAGACGAGAAAAGCCCTGTATTCAAGCTTGTTTTACGCCACAGGCGTCCACAGTGGCTGGCATGTGGGGTTTTATGACTGGCGCTCTCGCTCGTTGCGCACTGCTACAATGATTGTTCATGCGACCAGAAAGGGGGGGGATCGGTGGCCGAAAAGCGCGACATACTCGATGATCTCATCGATATCCAGCAGGATTGGCAGAAGGTCTCCAATCCCTTGGGTGACATTGCCGGCCAGCTGGTCGATCCGAGCAAGGCGCATGTGTTCAATCCGGCGGACTACAAGGGAAGGCCGCGAACCAACTCGGTGTACTGCCTGCGCGTCGCTTCGGGCAAGCCTGAGGTCTGCGATCGCTGTTTGGCAGTTTGCCCTACCAACGCCATCGAGATCAACGAGAAGACGCTCAGGATAGAAGACACCTGTCGCGAGTGCGGCCTGTGCATGTCGGTCTGCCCGACCGAGGCCTTCCAGCTTCCCAAGCACATGTCGCGGCAGCTCTACGACAAGATCGCGCGCATCGCAAGTGCCTACGAGCAGTGCTACGTCACCTGCACGCGAGCGCTGGGGCGCTATCCCAAAGAGAACGAGGTCGTCCTGCCGTGCGTGGGCGTCATGACGCCGGAGCTCTGGTTCTCGCTGCTCATCGACTATGACAACATCTCGGTGTACCTGCCTGTCGGCATCTGCGACCGTTGCCAGACCACCACGGGCGAGGAGGTCTATGTCGAGAACATCGGCAAGGCTGAGGAATGGAGCGGCTATACGGTGGGGCTCGAGGTCGACGGAGCGAGCATGACGCACGAGCAGACCCGCGCCTATAAGCGAGGTCAGTTTGTGAGCAACATGGCGCGTACCGGAGCGCGTGCGATGATGGCGACCTCGCCTGCGCTGCTGGGTGCCAAGGCGGTGGCCGAGCGAATCAAGCGCCACACGCAGAAGGTCAACGAGATGCAGCGGACGCTCGAGGAGGCCGTTGGCAGCAAGACCAGCAGCAATCGGCGGCATATACTCACGCAGAGCCGCAAGCTCGTGCTCAGTACCATCCAGGATTCGCCGGCGCTGGCAAACGTCTTCAAGTTGCAGGTGCCGGTATGCGACTCGTCCCTGTGCTCGATGTGCGGCGACTGTGCCACGGCGTGTCCGCTGCATGCCTGTGACATCGACGCAGGTGGGCATTTCTCAGTCGAGCCAGCGTATTGCGTGGGGTGCGGGGCGTGTGCGAAGGCGTGCGAGGACGGTGCGCTCTATATGGAGCTTGCCGATCCGGCCGACTTGGTCGTTCCCGATCCCTCTGCGGCCAAGACGGCGGAGCAGCGGGCCATGGTCCAAAAGGCCAAGGCTGCGGGCCGGGCAAAGATAAACAAGTACTTGGACGCCCTGCAGCATCTGGGCGAGTCTGACGACGAACAGGAGTAATACATGGCTCTTTCGATTGGCATTGTGGGACTGCCCAACGTGGGCAAGTCGACGCTGTTCACGGCACTGACGCGCAAGGGAGGCTTGGCCGCCAACTATCCCTTTGCCACCATCGACCCCAACGTGGGTATCGTCGACGTTCCCGACAATCGCTTGCAGGTTCTCGCGGACATCGTGCATCCAGGACGTATCGTGCCTGCAACGGTTGAGTTCGTGGACATTGCCGGTCTGGTGAAGGGCGCCAGCGAGGGAGAAGGCCTGGGCAACCAGTTCTTGGCTAACATTCGCGAGACCGATGCGATCTGCGAGGTCGTCCGATTCTTCTCGGATCCTGACGTCATCCGCCACGAGAGCAGCCACGATCCCGAGAGTGATATGGACACCATTCAGACCGAGCTCGTGCTGGCTGACCTGGGAACGCTCGACAAGGCTATCCCAAAGCTCGAGAAGGAGGCTCGCCGCGACAAGGCGAACGCGCCCAAGCTTGCGATTGCCAAGCGCCTGCAGGAGTGGCTCAACGAGGGCAACCGTGCCGCAGACCTCGACATGACCGATGAGGAGAAGGCTGCCGCGCATGACCTCTTCCTGTTGACCATGAAGCCTATCCTCTATGTTGCCAACGTCGATGAGGATGCGCTCGACGCCGATCTGCCCACCATCAACGGCGCCGAGGTCGTGCCCATCAGCGCCAAGGTGGAGTCCGAGCTCATCGAGCTCGAGCCAGAAGAGGCGGCCGAGTTCCTGGCCGATCTTGGCCTCGAGCAGAGCGGCCTCGCAACGCTCGCCCAGGCGGCGTACCGGCTTCTCGGCCTGCAGAGCTACTTCACCGCAGGTGAGATGGAAGTCAAGGCGTGGACCATTCCAATCGGCGCAAAGGCGCCTCAGGCCGCGGGCGTGATCCACTCCGACTTTGAGCGGGGCTTTATCAAGGCGCAGGTCTGCAGCTACGAGGACTATGTTGAGCTTGGTGGCGAGCAGGGCTGCAAGAATGCGGGCAAGCTGCGCATGGAGGGCAAGGATTACGTCGTGCAGGACGGAGACGTCATGCACTTCATGTTCAACGTGTAGCGTCTGGGTGGGGCTGCTTGCCGCGCCGGATCACACACGCGCATAAGACCGTACAAGAAAGGACCCCGGAGCAGCTGCTTCGGGGTCCTTGTCGTTCGTACTAGTACGTGCCCTCTTCCGAGTACTCCTCGGTGTACCCTCCGCTTCCGTCGTCGTACGTCTCATAGGAGGTGTCGTAGGAGGTGTCATACGACTCGTCATAGGAGGTGTCGTAGGAAGTGTCATACGACTCGTCGTACGTCTGGTCGTAATAGCTGCTGTCATCGTAGTACGTGTCGGACGTGCTCGTCGATGTGCCGTACCCGACCTCCACGTTGTCCATCGTAGGCTCGGGAGAGGTCTCGAGGGCGTCGACGTCGCCAGGCTCGGTGGGAGGCAGGCCCTGGTCGACACGGCGCATCATCTTGCGCCACGCGGTCGTGTCGCACAGCTCGTACCACGTGTTGTTGATGTACTGGGCCGTGGTGGGCTCCATGCCGGTGTAGAAGCCGTTCTCGAGGTCCATGCCGATGAACTGCATGGCAAGGCTGACGATGGTCTGCACGTCGAGGTCGGTGCGTACGTAGGAGGCCATGGTCGACACCGTGTTTGCGATGGTGGCGGGGTCGCTGGTAAGCACCTTCTTGGCAACCTTTGTGATGACCTGGCGCTGGTTGGCGGCACGGTAGCGGTCGCCGTCTCCGATGGCGTCGTATGCGTGGCGGCAACGGCAGAAGAGCGCGGCGGTGTAGCCGTCAAGATGATGCTCGCCCGCCTTGAGGTCGATGCCCGTGTAATCAGGGTCGTAGACGTCCATGTCAAGCGTGACATCGATGCCGCCGATGCAGTCGATGACGGCGGCGAGGCCGTCCATGTCGACCTCGGCATAGTGCGCGATGGGGACTCCCGCAAACTCGGAGATGACCTGAGTGGTGTAGGTCTCCTGACCGATCGAGTAGGCCGCATTGATCTTCTGCTGACCGTTGGGCCCAAGGTCGACCAGCGTATCGCGATGGATGGAGACCATCGTGACGATCTTCTCGCCGGGGTCGATGCGCGTGAGCATGATGGAGTCCGAGCGATAGCCGCTGTCCTCGGCACCGTACTCGGGGTCATCCACGCGTCCCTCGTCCTTGTCGACACCAATGAGCAGCAGGTAGAAGGGCTTGCCTGCCTCTTGGGTGGTAAGCACGGTCTTGAGCTCGGTGTCAACGCGACCCGTTATCTTCTGGTTGATCTGACTGACGTACGAGGCGACGGCCACCGAGGCGCATGCAAGTACGAGTGCGAGCGCAGCGAGAGCCGACAGGACGATGCGCTTGCGGGAGCGCGAACGCATCTTGTTGGTGTAATACTCGCCCGAGACGTTGCGTGAAAGCTCTTCTACGCTGGTCGGGCGCGTCTGCTTCTTTCGAGCCAAGGATCCCCCTCGGTCAAAGGCTGTCCGGCACTGCGAAATCGGAACGGAATAGCTATGAGTTCGCAGCATAGTCAGTTAATGATAGCGTTTAAGCCGATGCGAAACGAGAAAATGCAAAAATGCACGTGCTTTGCGTAAGTCTCAAAACCGGGGTCGCGCCCTTAGGATCAAGACCTCGCGCGATCGTGGCCGCCGAGGCCCCATCTCAGTCTAATTCCGCTGCGGCTCCAGCTGCTTCTGGTACATCTCCTCACGGAACTTGTAATACTCGTGCACGAGGGGCTTGTACCCAAGGTCGCGCATGGCGTCGTAGGTCATGCGATACTTTGCGTTGGTCTTCTTGCCTGTTGCCACATAGCGCACGAGGTCCTGCACGTACAGGTCGAGCTCATGGAGGCTGTCGGGGCGCGTGACGATCATGAAGAAGAACGACTTCCAGTTGAGCTTGTGGAGCATGCTCTCATGGCCGTAGAAGTACCTGTTAAGGCGGTCGATCATGATGCGGGTCGCGTCCTTGCGTGAAAGCTCACCTTTCTGCTCCCTTATCACGAGTTTGTGGGCAAAGCGCTTGAGCTTGTAACGCGCCTTTGCCAGAGTGTTGTCGCCAATGTCAAAGTTGCCGTCACGCAGCTGTATGCCTAGCAGCTCCAGGCTCTCTCCTGGGGCAAGCACCTGCGTCTTCCTCTCGTTGAACTCAAGCTCGAGCCTGCTGAGGATCTCACGCGCCTCGGCAAAGGCGTCGTCGACCTCCTCGCGCGTGTTCATGAACGCGGCGATGTCATCGGAGTAGCGAGCGTTGAGGATCGACCTGCGGTCAAGCGCGCTGTCAAGCTCCATGAGATACATGTTGCCAAACATCATGGCCATGGGGACACCCTGCAGGCCGCCCATGTATCCGTGCTCCTCGACGTCGTTCCACAGGTAGGTGTTGTTCGTCAGCAGGTGCTTGAGGAAGGAGAGCAACAGCGGGTCGCGTGAACCCACGTGCTGCTCGAGCATGGGGATGAGATGCCAGGGCTTGATCGAGTAGAAGTAGTCGCGGATGTCGGACTTGAAGATCCACAGGTCTTGGGAAGAGTCGATCCGCATGACCTGTTCGAAGAGCGCGGAGGTCTTCTTACCCTTTCGGAACGAGTAGAGACTGTCCGAGAAGAGGTAGTCGTAATCGTGGAGCTGCCATGTCAGGTACGAGAAGAGCATCTGCTGGCGCGGGGGGTAGATGAACAGCGTGCGGCGGCGGTTTGTGTTTGCCTTGCGGATGAGGACCTTGCGCGGAAGGGGCAGAGAGAAGTCATTTGCCAGGATGCGTTCGATGTCACGGGTGCATTCGTCGGTCGGCAGATAGGAGGTGAGCTGCGCGAGCTCATCTTCATACATGTCGAGGCGCTGCGTTCTGTAATCAAGAAAGCGCTGCCGCTCCTCGGCTGCGAGCATGCGCTCGAAGACAGATGTCGTCATCTGAGAATCCCTCAACTGGTCGTTTTCAGTACCCATGCCACTTGCCCTTTGCCCGAAAGACACCTTATCAAGAAGCGCGAAAACGCCGAGCCGGAATGCAGTCGCAGCGTGGTCAAAAGAGCCTCCCGGCGCGGCCGCCTGCGTAGCCACGCGAGGCGCCGGGGAGCGCTTTTTCCGCAGGCGTGCCTAGTCGGCACATCCAGTCCGCCATCGTGGAACTGTAACACAGGGATTGGCGCTAAGCCATAGCGGAATTCAAGATGCTGTCTAAAAGACCGTTGCGCGGCGTTTGACCTGTGTCCCGGTGGGTATCGGCGTGGTTGGGCAAGCGGGGTGAATCGTCAAAGAGAGAGGGTGGCGGGCTGGAATGCAGTCGGCGGAGGATCAAAAGAGCCTCCCGGCGCGGCCGCCTGCGTAGCCACACGAGGCGCCGGGGAGCGCTTTTCCACAGGCGTGCCAAATAGGCACATCCAGCCCGCCATGCGGCACTTTAGCATAACTACAAGAAGACGGCTACGACTGTGGTCCAGGGGACACGCCCCAAAACAGCAGAAATGTTGTTTTGGGGCGTGTCCCCTGGACCACAGTTGGAATGGAGAAGGTGGCAGGCTGGAACGTAGTCGAAAGCCGGTCAAAAGAACCCCTCGGCGCGGCCGCCTGCGTAGCCACACGAGGCGCCGGGAGCGCTTTTCCGCAGGCGTGCCCAAGGGCACATCCAGCCCGCCAAGAAGGCACTGTAGCACATAGTTTGACAACAAAAGCCAAGAAGAAGAGAAGTAGCGGGCTGGAGTACAGTCGTGCCGGGATCAAAAGAGCCCCTCGGCGCGGCCGCCTGCGTAGCCACACGAGGCGCCGGAAGCACTTTTCCGCAGGCGTGCCCTAAAGGCACATCCAGCCCATCATGCGTCACTTTAGCAGATGATTGGGGTTTGCTTGGGGTTATGTTGATATACGGCTTGCCTTGCTGCCTCTGCCACTTTCCTTGACCCATGCCGCAAACGCCTCGATGGTCTCAAAGACATGGTCGGCGCACCAGCTTTTGCGAGCGCCATCCCTGAGCGTGTCCGGTATGCCCCAGAGGGCGAGCGCGCTCTCGATGCCCGCCGCCTCGTAGGCCACGATGTCATCGAAGGTGTTGCCGAGTCCGATGATGCGTGCGTGCTCGCCGCCGCTGGAGAGTTGTTCCCGCAGGTAAGACAAGGCCTCGAGGACGCCTCGCGGGCTTGGGCGGTAGTGCCGCACCGTGAAATCGTCCCGCTCCTCAATGGGAAACGTGAACACGTTGCTCGGGAGGGGAGGGACCTTCTCGCAATGGGGGAGCAGAGCCGCCCTCACTCTCTCTACGCTGTAGAGCTTCATCTGCTGCGTTGGGGGCCTGTCGCTGATGATGGCGTATGGGATGCCAAGGTTCGTCAGCCTCTCGATGCCCCGGTAGGGGGAATAGGGCACGTCGACGGGCGGGTGGTCGCGCGTGAGGAACTGTTCCTCGAAGGGGATGTCGTGAGGACTGTCGTCCAGAAGGGTCTGACCAAGGTCGAGCACGAGCCCCTCGATGCGCTTGGTGGCGTTCTGCGCCTTGCGCTGGCGCTGGGACTGCGCCAGCTCGGAATCGGGGCGCCTCAGATCCAGGCATGGCAGGACTGCCTCGCCCCTGCAGGTGCGCAAGAATGCGAAGTTGACGATTGTTCCCGCAAATCCGCTGTCGCTCAGCTTGTCGTCCATGACCCTGAACGACTTTCCCGAGGTGAGTATGTCGTCTATGACGAGGATGAGGCCATACCGCTCGACCTGCCCGTCCTTTGCCACGCCGATGGTGTCGTAGCTCTCGTGGTAGGAGCGTCTCTGACGGCTGCCACCATGTGCCGCGCCCTTGTCCCTCGTCCTTGTTACGGTGTCGGTGAGGTCGTCAAACAGGTTTGGCATGCGTGCCAGGGCGCGCCTGACGATCTCGGTTACTCTGCTGACCTTGCCGGCTGTGCTCGGCGGAATGACCACGACGCCGCGGTGTATTCCGACGGTCTTCTCCGCAACGGTGCATAGCAGCTGGTGCAGCTCTCGTTCGTATGCCTCGCGGTGCTCACACAGGAGCGCTCCGCTGGGATCGCGGTCCTCTTTGAGTCCCCAGCCGTAGCAAAAGTCGTCCATCAGCCCCATGCCGCGCAGGTCATCCGGATTGCCGGTGGGGTAGTGGCGTCCATAGAACACGGGCTCGGGCAGCCCCTCAAAGAAGACTCCGTATCTGTCCAGAAGCTGCTCGTACATGGCGTCACGTCTTTCGTGGGATCGCAACCGTTGGCCAGGGGCGGTCGATGCCCATGGTAGCGCACGTGCCGTCGCCCAAAGCGTTACGAGATGGCGGCACCTTGCTCGACATGCGGCGTTGTGCCGTATGATGGTTCGGTCATCGCATCTTGGGAGGTTCTCATGCAGGCATCACGCCCCGGTCAGTTTGTGGCAGTCCTCGACTTTGGTGCCCAGTACGGGCAGCTCATCGCGCGGCGCGTGCGCGATTTGCACGTGTACTCGGAGCTGGTGCCCTGTGACATCAGTGCCGACGAGCTGGCGGCCATGGGCCCTGCCGCGGTCATCCTCTCAGGTGGCCCCGCCAGCGTGTATGCCGATGACGCGCCTGACATGGACGCGGCCGTGCTCGACATGGGCGTGCCGGTGCTGGGCTTTTGCTATGGACAGCAGATCATGGCAGTGAAGCTGGGAGGCACGGTCGGTCACACAGACAAGGGCGAGTACGGTCCGGCGCAGCTTGGCCGAGCAGGTGAGAGTCGCCTGCTTGCTGGAACGCCTGCCGTGCAGACCGTGTGGATGAGTCATCGTGATGCGGTGAAGAGTGTGCCCGAGGGCTTCTCGATAGTCGCGTCGACCGACGTGTGTCCTGTGGCGGAGATGGAGTGTGCCGAGCGCAACCTGTATGCCACGCAGTTCCATCCTGAGGTTCGTCACACCGAAAACGGCAGGTCGATGCTCGAGAACTTCCTGTTTGGCATTTGCGGCCTCGAGCCCACCTGGACGATGGAAGGCATCATTGAGCAGAAGGTGGAGGAGATACG
>JAGAVX010000150.1 GCA_017941705.1 Atopobiaceae bacterium | reverse complement strand
CCGCCATTCGGCTCTTCTACCAACAGCTACACGAGCACAACCCCTCGTGGGTGATAGAGCGCGCCTTCAGCCCCGTGTCTGACAACAACCGCCTCATGATGGAGCGGGCAGGCATCGCCCCCGTTTCGGCAGAGGGCAACATGCCCCTCGCAGCCTTTGACGTCCTAAGCTTCTCGCAGCAGTTGATTGGCGACGAGGTCAGCCTGCTGTACATGCTCGAGCGTTCCGGCATCCCCCTGCGCCGCCAGGACCGCACCGAGGACGACCCCCTCATCATTCGCGGCGGCTCGTCCTCGTTCAATCCCACGCTCATCATGGATGTCTGCGACCTCTTCTTCATCGGCGAGGGCGAGGACTACATGCCCCAGCTCATGACGCTCATCGAGGAGAGGCTCAAGCAGGGTCGCAGCAAGGAGGAGATCCTCCTCGAGGTGGTCAAGACCTGGGACTGCATGTGGGCTCCCTGCTTCTACGAGCAGCGATTCTCGGCAGACGGCGAGCTTTTGGGCGTCTTTCCCCTGCGACCGGACGTGCCGGAGCGCATCCGGAGCCACCACGTCACCGACCTGGACACCTGCTTCGTCAACACCAAGCCGATACCCAGCTACTGCTTTCACTCCTCGGCGTACGACGGGACCGAGCTCACGCGGGGCTGTGACGGACAATGCGCCTTCTGCGTCTCGGGGTTCATCACGCTACCCTTCAGGGCCCGCTCTCCCGAGCGCATGCTGGAGATACTCCGGGAGAAGCTGTACCACACCGGTGACGAGCTCATCTCGCTCACCTCGTTCAGCAGCAGCACCTACCCGCATCTCAACCAGTTGATGCGCAGCATGTACGGAGAGATGTCACTCAGGTACAAGTCGTTCTCGCAGCGTATCGACAGCTTCAACGAGAACCACGAGTTCTGCTACCTCCTGCCCCGCGTCGGCAACAAGCGAGCAGTGTTTGGCGTCGAGGGCATCTCCCAGCGCATGCGATCGGTGGTCTCGAAGAACTGCACCGAGGAGCAGCTCCTTGAGGTGGCGCGCCTGCTGTGCCGTGCGCACTACGAGACCTGCAAGTTCATGTTCATCGCCGGCCTTCCGGGAGAGACCGAGGAAGACTGGAAGGAGCTCATGTCCCTCGCGGAGAAGATCAATGCCGTCCGCGACGAGGAGGAGAGAAACGGTGGCATGCACACGGTGTTCGTCTTTAGCTGGACACCCCTGCGCATATACCCGTTCACCCCCTTCCAATGGCTGGAGGCGCGCACGGACGTCAAGGGCCCCGGTGAGGAGCTAATCAAGCAGATCGAGCAGCGCAGCGTCATCGTATCGAGGGACAGGGCAACCGCTCCCATGTCCGACGTCACCATCACCCAGATGCTGCTGCGAGGCGACTCCCGCCTGCAGGGGCTGCTCATCGGCATGGCCGAGCGCGGCCTGCTGCGCCACGCCGTGTTCACACAGGAAGCCCTTGACTTTGCCAACGAGTACATGGAGGAGCACGGGCTTCCCCCGTACGAGTACTGGTTTGCCGAGAGAGGCCTCGATGCCGTCTTCCCGTGGGACTTCCTCGACTACGGACCGACGAAGGAGCACCTCCGCCGCCGCTACGAGGAGGCGCTGCGCGAGCGACCCCGCAACTTCCCCCGATGCCTGGACCAGTGCCAGGGGTGCGGCACGTGCTCACCCGACGAGCTGCGAGCGATGAAAAACTACCGCGAAGAGCAGAAGAAGGACGTGCGCACCTCGCTGGCCGACATCGGCCTGCAGGATGCGCGGGATACCTTTGACATGCACGCGGTGAGCAAGGAGGACGAGAGGCTCCACTTTGCCATCGTGACCTTTGCGCATGACAGAGCCCATCGCATGGTCCACCGCAACTACTGGGAGAACGAGCTCGCACGGGCGCTCAACTACGCCGGGATCGCCTACGAGAGAGGGCGCCTGTGGGTAAGCAAGCCATACCTTGAGAGGCTGGACTGGGCTATCGGCGACAACGCCGCCGCCGTCGGATTCAAGGAGCGTATCGATGACGACGAGCTCGTGTCGCGCATCAACGCCCATTGCGTGAACATGCGGGTGACAGGCGTCACGTGGATCGACCACATGCCAAGGCTAAAATCCATACGCTATCGCATACCCCTCGAGGGAGCCTTTGACGAGCAGAGCCTGAAGGCTGCCGCAAAAGACGTTCTGAACCGCGAGGAATGGGTAGTGAAGATCGAGAAGCGACTTGCCGACAGGACCCACACCATCACGCGCAACATGCGACCGAATCTCTTTGCGCTCACCGTCGAGGAGGGTAGCCTGCGCATGGAGGTCGACCCGCGCCTTCCTCCCTACACGGTCCTCTGCGACCTGGCAAAGGTCGATTGGAAAGAGGCTGGTCGCCACGTGGCCGTACGCGAGGGAATGCGCTTTGAGTGAGAGAAAGGAAAGACGAACCGGAAGTGCTTTATTCAAGCGCCAAGCGCTCGAAAGATGCCGACGACGCAGCCGCCTGCGTAGCCACATAACGCATCGCAAGCATCTTTCTCGCAGGCGCGCCCATGCGGACGCATCCGGTTCGCCCGTGGCCTACTATAAAACAAACGAGAAGAATCGGGCCCGATATTCATGGTCGTGAATTCGATGACACAAACGGGAACCGCTATGGACTCAGTCATCGCACCGCTCTTCGAGCGCCTTTGCGCGCGCGAGAGGCGCGACGAGTTCCTGCAACATAGGTCGAGGCGCGCAAGCAACGAGGAGTACGAGGGCCTGGAGGCCTACATCCTGAGCGACGCCTGCGAAAGCGATCTGCAGGCGCTCCTCGCAAGAGAGTACGACTTCCCTCTCCCCCGACGTGTCCAGCTCCGCAAGGGGCACTCCGACCGTCGCAGGACGGTGTACGCCTACCCAGAACGTCAGAAGAACCTGATGAAGTACATCACCTGGGGCATGCTCGAGTACGACGACATCTTCTCGGAATCGCTCTACTCGTTTCGCAAGAAGAGGGGCGTGGCTGACGCGTTTCGCCGCATCGCGCGGGAGGACTACGCGCGCAGTCTCTACGTGGCGAAGGCGGACGTGCACGACTACGGGCACTCCATCAGGCCCGAGCATCTCAAGCCGATGATCGAGGGTATCATCGGTCCCCGCGACCCCGCGCTGCTCGACTTCCTCGTCTACCTGCTGGACCGAGGCGAGTATCTCTCGGACGGGAAGGTCATCCGCGGTGACATGGGTGGCCTGCCTGGGATCCCGATGGGGAGCTTCTTCAACAACGTGTACCTCATGGACCTCGACCGAACGCTCGAGCAGCAAAGCGTCATGTACTGCCGCTACGCGGACGACATAGCGGTGTTCACGAACACGCGCGCCGAGGCCCAAGACGCCCTCGACACAATCCGCACCGCCACAGGGAACCTCGGCATCGCACTCAACGAGGAGAAGACGCAGGTCATCGCACCCGGCGAGGATATCGAACTCTTGGGCATCGAGATTCGCGACGGTCAGATGGACGTCTCGGACCACACGCTCGCAAAGGCACGCACCAAGCTCACGCACTACGCTGACAAGCTCGTTCGCCGCGAGCAGCGAGAGGGGCTGCCGCACCAGCAGGCAGCCATGATGATGGCCCGCAGGATCGACCGCTACTTCTACCGCACGGGAAACGAGGAGCACGAGCTGAGCTGGCGCGATTTCTTCTTTCGCGTGCTCACGCGCCCAGACAGCCTGCACGCCCTCGACCTCGTGTGCCAGGACCTCATCAGGCGCGCGGCGACAGGAAAGCGCGGAGATGCCCGCTACCGATTTCGCTACAAAGACATCCAAACCCTGGGGTATCGTCCACTCGTAAGCGAATACTACCGATATCGTGAGAGCATGAGCAAATGATAAAAGTCCCGACAACCATCCAGATGCAGAGATCTGACAACGCCGCCGCGACGCTTTGCACGATCCTGGCCTTCTACGGGCGGCATGTGCCAATGGAGGAAGTCCGCGGCATCTGCCCCGCCTCCCGCAACGGAACACCGGTCGAGCTGCTCTGCGAGGCGGCAACGGCATACCAGCTCGAGTGCAACGCTCACGACATCGGCATCGATGAGATGAAGGCGCTCGACATGCCCGTGGTGGCCCTGTGGAACAGGCGGTACTACACCGTCGTGAAGGGCTTCAGGCGAGGCCTCGTGTTTGTCTCCGACCCGGCAAAGGGCGAGTACGAGATCACCGAAGAGAAGTTCAGGAGCATGTACGCGGGCAAGGTCATCACCATGACCCCTGGTCCCGAGTTCAAGAAGGGCGGCCATCCCGAGTCGCTCAGCAAGCTGTTGGCCAAGCGACTCGGAAACCTCAAGGGCGACCTCACCAAGATGCTCTTCATCAACATCGTCACGGTGCTGCTGAGCATGGCGTTCGTCGAGGGCACTAGGCTCTTGCTCGACGAGGACACGGCCGAGCAGCCGACCTATCTGGTGTGGATGGTCATCATTGCCGAGGCAGTCATACTGCTCGTCTACACGGTCCTTGCCATCCGAAAGACGATGCTGGTCAATGACACCAGCAGGCGCGCGGCGGCCAAATCGGGGTCCGAGCTGTTCAAGCACATCTTCAGGCTGCCCATGCGCTTCTTTGACCAGATCAGCGCGGGAGAGCTGATCCAGCGCATGGAGAACAACGCCCGCCTGGACCGCACGCTGATACTCTCCACGATTCCCCGCGTCATTGATGCGATCACGGCATCGGGCTACCTGGCCCTCATGCTGTCGTACAACCCGATTGTGGCCCTCTCCTGCCTGGCCGTCGAGATCGTCTACCTGCTCGCCATGAGCGCGCAACGCAAGGTCATCGCACTGCAGGCCCGCTCGATGACCACGAGCTCTGGCTCGCTCAACGCATCCATCCTCAATGGCATGGGAACCATCGAGACCATCAATGCCACCGGTACCGAACGCGTCTTCTTTCACATGTGGAGGGAGACGCAGGCCGACTACCAGGAGAACAGCCTCCAGAACCTGCAGCTGAATGCCGTAACGCAGGCCATCACGGGCACGCACGGCATGATCTCGAGCGCGGTACTGCTCTTTGTTGGCGCACACCTCATGGCACAGGGGCGCTTTGACATGGCATCGCTCGCAGCCACGCAGATGGTGGTCGGGCGCATGGGCTCTTCGCTCGGCAACTGCCTGAACACGCTGAACAGCCTCCAATCCGTACGCACGAACATCGAGCGCGTGGAGGACCTGAACCGCAGGGAGGCCTGCCCCGAGATCACGCTCGACGAGAGCGACGATCACGGCAAGCTGCGCGGAAGCCTCGACGTGTCGCACGTGTGCTTTAGGTACAACCCGGGAGACCCGCTCGCCCTCACTGACATCTCGTTCAACATGACCCCTGGCCAGGTGTTTGCCATCGTCGGCAAGTCCGGATGCGGAAAGTCCACCCTGCTCAAGCTCATAGCCGACCTCTACACCCCCTCATCCGGCGAGATACGCTATGGTGGCAAGCGGCGAGACGAGGTTCCCGATGTCGTCTTCAGGTCGTCGGTCACCACCGTGGACCAAGAGATAGTGATGTTCGAGGACACGGTCAGCGAGAACCTGAGGATGTGGGACGACACGATCGAAAACTACGCGATGATCCTCTCGGCTCGCGACGCACAGATTCACGAACGCATCGCCAATGGTCCAGATGGCTACCAGGCCCTCATTCACGAGAACGGAAAGGGCTTCTCGGGAGGAGAGCTCCAACGCCTCGAACTCGCCCGAGCGCTCGAGGTGGAGCCGACGATACTGCTGCTCGACGAGTTCACGTCGGCACTCGACGCCCTCACCGAGGAGAAGGTCATCCAAGCCATACGCTCCCTGGACGTCACGTCGATCATCGTGGCGCATCGCCTTTCCACGATCCGCGATGCTGATCAGATCATCGTGCTCGACAAGGGCCATATCGCCGCACAGGGAACCCATGAAGAGCTCTTTGAGAGCTGCCAGCTGTACCACGACATGGTATCTACCGAATAGAGGCCCATGATGGATGTCTACTCGAAGCAAATTGAGCACCGCGACGCCATCGACCGCGGCCTCGAGCGTAGGGCCGATGAGGTATTGGTCTACAAGCACTCACCCAACGTCACAGGTGTCGATGACGCGCGAGAATCGCTGCGCATCGTACTCGAATGGATGAAGGTCGACTCGCGCGTCGCACTCGGGTGCGACGACATCGACGAGATGCTGGAGCAGACCCTCTCGCCCCGCGGTGTCATGTACGAAGAGGTCGACTTGCACGACGACGCCTGGCGCAAACGTGCGGAGTTCATGCTCGCAGAGCTGGAAGACGGATCGTTCATCGCATGCAAGCCCAGCTTCATGTGTTACCGCTACGTCAACCCGGTCACGGAGAAAAGCGCGCGTCTTGGTCGCGAGATGAAGCTGCGCCGCGCATGGACCTTCCTTCGCCCCATCCCCGAGGGAACCAACGGCTTCTTTGACTACCTCATCATGATCATGCGCATGGTGAACGTCTACGATGCGGTGCCCATCATCGCCGCGTCTGCACTCGTGTATGCCCTTGGCCTCATCGCCCCGCGCGTGAACAAGTGGGTGCTCGAGGGGATCGTGCCACAGGGTGTAAACGGCTACTCCTTGCTTGCGATGGCGGCAACGATTTATCTCACGGCAGGATTTGCCAAGATCGCAATACAGACGACCAAGACCTTCATGCTTGCCAACCTGCGCCTACGCATCGCCGGACAGGTCGAGTCCTCGGTGATGGCGCACATCCTGTTGCTCCCCCAGCGCTACTTTGCCGACAAGTCCGCCGGCAAGGTCACCAAGCGCCTCAACGCTGCGCGACAGATATCCGACCGCATGCTGAACCTGGTTCTGAACCTCGGCCTCACGGCGTTCTTCTCGCTGGGCTACATTCCCCAGATGATGGCATTTGCCCCCGCGCTCGTCGTCCCCGCCGTCTTGATGCTGATCGCCAGGGCGCTCTTCTCGGCACTCGTGGCGGCCATTAACGTGCGCAACGAGACAGCAAGCGTGCAGGCGGACATGGACCAGTCCGATCTCATGTATTCCGCCCTTGGGGGCGCGCAGAAGATCCGCACCATGGGCGCGGAGCGGCGCCTGTACGCTCGCTGGGCCACCGTCTACCAGCGCGTGCTCAAATACGACCTCGACCAGCCGTTCGTGCTCAAGGCGGAAAGCGAGATCACGTCGTTCATCGCGAGCCTCACTACCCTGATCCTCGTTTCGATCGTCGTGGGAACCGACCTCTCGCGCAGCGACTACATCGCGTTCAGTGCCTCGTATTCCCTTGTGATCGCAGCGGTCAGCGAGCTCTTTGACTCCCTGCGGTCGATAATGCTCACAAAGCCCCTGATCAACCAGCTAAACGATCTGCTCAGCGAACGCATTGAGGTGAGCGACGACGACGTGGTTCTCCGCGCGGCACGTGGCGCAATCGAGCTCAACAACGTCAGCTTCTCCTACCCCGGCGGGCTTGGCGTCATCAGGAAGATAAGCCTTTCGATTCCCGCGGGGGACAAGGTGGCCTTCGTGGGCGAGAGCGGATGCGGCAAGTCGACGCTCATCAAGCTCATCCTCGGCATCGAGAAGCCGACGTCAGGCACGGTGACGTTCGACGGACGCAACCTCGCAAACCTCGACATCCGCTCGTATCGCCGGCGTGTGGGCTCGGTATTCCAGTTCAGCAAGCTCATTCCCGGCACCGTGCGCTCCAACATCTGCTTCACGCCACGCAAGGTAACGGAAGAGGAGGCATGGGAGGCCGCCGAGAAGGCGTGCATCGCCGAGGACCTGCGCTCGTTGCCCCTTGGCCTCGACACCGAAATCTCGGAGTCGAGCACCTGCGGCTTCTCGGGCGGGCAGCGCCAGCGCATCCTTCTTGCACGTGCGTTTGCCACAAAGCCGGCGGTCATGGTCCTCGACGAGGCCACGAGCGCACTCGACAACATCACCCAGAAGAAGGTGCTCGACGCCGTGTATGACGAGAAGTGCACGGTTCTCATGGTGGCGCATCGCCTGTCGACCGTCATGGGCTGCGACCGCATCCTCGTGATGGAGGGCGGGCAAATCGTCGAGGACGGCACCTACGACGAGCTCATGGCCCTTGACGGCACCTTTGCGCAGCTCGTGCGCAAGCAGGTCGCCTAAGGGTCTCGCGGCACAAGGCTCCCCCGCGGGGGCGTGAAGGTGCTACACCCGCTCGAGGAAAGCGGTCACAGTTTCTCGGTACTCATCGGGCGCCACAAGTATGGACTCCGCATGGTCCGCGCCGGCGACGTAATGCAGCTTCCGTATGCCAGTGGCACGCTCGTACAGGTCGCGTGCGCTCTGCGGCGGAACCATGGTGTCAGCGTCGCCCTGGATGAAGAGGATGGGGACGATGTTCTTGTCCAGGGCGTCGATCGGGCGCATGTCGTAGATCGAGTAACCGTAGAGGACACGGATGCCGAGGTTGGCAAGGG
>JAGAVX010000149.1 GCA_017941705.1 Atopobiaceae bacterium | reverse complement strand
GGGCCTTCAGACGCTTGCCGGTGGGCGGGTCGGTGCCGAAGGACACGGCAACGCGCCAGTGCTTGGGGCTGTAGCTCTTGCCGTTGGGCTGCTTGATCTCCGTTATGCTTCCGTCTCCTTGTGCCATAACTTTTTCGCAAAAAACGGGCGCCGTGGGAAGGCGCCCGTCTGCGGGGAAGTTGTCCTTTGGCTTCCTTGGGGATTACCCAATCAGTGCCTGGGCAATGAGGAGCAGGGCGTTCAGCACGATGGTGGCGCCCAGCAGCGGGTTGATGAACTTGAGCCAACGGCTGAAGGGGACGTCAACCATGGCAAGGCTTGCCAGGATCAGGCCCGTGGGCGTGATGTAGCTGATGAGGCCCTGGCCGTAGTTGTAGGCGGCGATGATAGCCGGCTTGGAAACGCCCACCGCGTCACCCAGCGGTGCCATGATGGGGATGGAGAGCACGGCCAGGCCCGAGGAGGAGTTGATGAAGAAGCCCAGGATGATGTAGACGACGAGCATCATCACGATGAACAGCACAGGGCTCATGCCGGCCACGAGGTTCGAGAAGAAGTACAGGATCGTGTCGGAGATGAGTCCGTCCTCCAGCAGCATGTTGACCGCGCGGGCCACGCCGATGACGAGCGCCACGCTCATGAGGTCACCGGCACCGCCGATGAACTGGTCCATGAAGGTCTCCTCCTCGAGCCCGGAGACGAAGGCCAGCACGATGGCGCAGGCGAGGAACACCGAGGTCATGGTGTCGAACCACCACAGGTAGCGCACGATGCCGTACACCAGCACCACGAACGCCAGGCCAAAGGCACCGAGCGAGAGCTTCATGTGCAGGTCAAACGCGGGGGCCTCGCCCTGGTTGCCCCACTTCTCCTCGATCTTGTCCTTGAAGTCGTAGCAGACCGACTGGGACGGATCCAGACGCACCTTGTGCGCATAGCGCAGCACGTAGGCAAGGGCCATGGCGGTGCCGATGCCCAGCGCAATGAAGCGCCAGCTCATCTGCTCGGACATGGCGATGCCGGCGGCCTTGGTGGCCACACCGATGGCGAACGGGTTCACCGTCGAGTACATGGTGCCCACAGAGGAACCCACGAAGATGACCGCGATGCAGGTCATGGCATCATATCCCGCAGCGATGAAGACAGGCATCAGGATGGGGTAGAGGGCGATGGTCTCCTCGCAGAGGCCGAAGGTCGTGCCGCCTGCCACCATGAGCAGCGAGAGGATAATGATCAGCAGGTACTCCTTGCCGCGCGTCAGGCGCGAGAGGGCCGCCACGCCCGCTGCGAGCGCCCCCATGTAGTTGAGCACGCCGATGCAGCCGCCAAGGATGAAGACGAACAGGATGATGTCGATGGTGTCATAGACGCCACGAATGGGCGAAAGCAAAAACTCCAGCGGACCCTGCGGGTTCTGTGCCACACGCTGGTAGGTGCCAGGCACGGCGACGGGCTTGGAGATGGAGCCGTCGAGGTAGCTCTCGATCTTACCAGAAACGCCTAGCTCGTCGAGGGTGGCCTGCGTGGCTTCCTTGGTCTCGACGCTGCCATCGGGGTTGGTGATGGTCAGGACGCCGGCATCCTCGTCATAGAGGAGCTTGGAGTACTCGCCTGCCGGCACGATGTAGGTGAGGGCAGCGGCGAACAGCATCACGATGAACAGCACCGTGATAGCCGTGGGGAAGTGGAGCTTGCGCTTCTTGGGCTCGCTGGCCTTTAGCTCTGGCTCCTCTTCGGTCATGGTTGCTTCAGACACGATCTTTCCTTTCTCTGTTGCATTGAAAGCCGGGGTGGCATGGTCGCCGCCCCAGCGCATTGCCTACTTGTGCTCGGCGTAGACCTTGACGAGCTCGACCAGGGCGCCGGTGGCGGCGTTGATGCCCTCCACCGTGGCGTGCTCGTAGGGGCCGTGGTAGCCGTCGCCACCGGTGCCCAGGTTGGGGCAGGGGAGACCGCGGAACGAGAGCTGGCAGCCGTCGGTGCCGCCACGGATGGGCGTCACCTTCCACGGCAGGTCGACGCGCTCGCAGGCCTCCTTGGCGTACTCGATGGTGTACGGGCAGCCCTCGATGACGCGCTCCATGTTCTGGTACTCGTCCTTGATGGTGAGCTGCACGGTGCCGGCGCCCCAGCGCTCGTTGAGCACCTTCTCGATGTGGCGCAGCGTTGCCTTGCGCGCCTCGAAGGAGGCGGCGTCAAAGTCGCGCACGATGTAGACCGACTCGGTTGCGGTCTCGTCACCGTTGATGGAGCAGAGGTGGTAGAAGCCCTCCCAGCCCTCGGTGTAGCGCGGCGTCTCGCAGCCGGGCAGCATGTTGTTGATCTCGCAGGCAACCAGCGAGGCGTTGACCATGATGTCCTTGGCGGAACCCGGATGTACGCTGACGCCTGTTATCTTAAACGTTGCCTCGCAGGCGTTGAAATTTTGATACTGGATCTCGCCTTCGGCGTCACCGTCCATGGTGTAGGCAACATCGGCGTCGAAGCCCTCGACATCGAAGTACGAGGCGCCGGTGCCAATCTCCTCGTCGGGCGTGAAGGCGATGCGCAGCGCGCCGTGCGGGATGTTCTGGGTGAGGATGCGCTCAAGGGCGCTCATGATCTCGACGATGCCGGCCTTGTCGTCCACGCCCAGGATGGTGGTGCCGTCAGAGGTGAGCAGCGTGCGGCCAGCCAGCTTCTTCAGGCGCGGGAAGTCGCTCACGGAGAGTACGCGTCCGCTGTTGCCCAGGGGCAGGTCACAACCGTCGTAGTTCTCGTGCAGGCAAGGGGTGATGTCGTGGTCGCAGAACTGCGAGACGGTGTCCATGTGGGCGATGAGGCCAAGCTTCTTGGCGCCCTCGTATCCTGAGGTTGCAGGAATCTTTGCATAGACGAAGCAGGTGTCGGTGACGGTTACGTCGTCTACGCCCAGCTCCCTCAGCTCGTCGGCCAGCTTGTTGGCAAGCGCAAACTCGCCGTCTGAGCTGGGACACACCGTGTCGTTGTTCTCGTCGCTGGGCGTGCGTACCACGAGGTAGCCCAGCAAGCGTTCGAGCGCTTCCATGTGAATCCTCCCGTTCTTTGGGCGGCTCGCGCCACCCCACATTGGGTAAAGGCAAAACAATTGATGCCCGTAACAAAGACGAAATAGTAACAAAATCTGCGCAAAAAATAAATATATTTTGCGAATGGCATAAATGTTTATCTGAATGTGGCTTGTGAGTGCGATTGTGTCCCCTAGTTGCCCTCGGTGCAGGTTGGAGCGGCATGAGCGTGCGCTGGCGAAGGTTGGATGGGGCTTGCCTGTACGCGTCCAATTGCGCACAATGGAGCGCTGTGAGGAGGTTCGCATGACAAACGTGCTGTTCATCGATATAGATGGAACGCTTATTACCAACAAGGACGGCAAGCAGTACCTTCCGCCCTCGGCGGTGGACGCCATGAGGCAGGTCCGCGCAGGGGGAGGGCGCGTCTACCTTTGCACGGGGCGCTCGCTGGCGGAGGCGCGCACCATAGGGGAGGTGCCCATCGACGGGACCATAGGGGCTGCGGGAGGCTTCGTGCTCGACGGCAACACGATGGTCTCGCACAAGACCCTGGGCGAAGATGCCGTGCGCGAGCTGGAGGAGCTGCTGGCAGTGCGGTGCAGGTCGGCTGTGGTGGCAAGGCCATACGCGTGGAGCATGCTTTCGTCGGAGGTGAGGTCGTCGCCGTCGACTGCGAGCATGAGGGCGTGGCCATCGGCGGCGTCGACGCGCGTGCGGGCGTGACGCTTGCGAGCGACTTCTTCCCCCTGGTAACCGGGGACTGCGAGCTGGCGTTCTCGAGCTGCTCCTCACACCTGACCGCCTTCCGTGAGAGGTGGCTGTGATGGCCGGGGCCGTTCCCACGCTCTGGTGGTTCGACCGCTTCGACGACCGCAGCGGGATCCTGCCCGTAGTCGGCGAGCTGGTTCACATCGAGGAGCTTTTGGAGCTTGGCCATAGCGAGCGCGGGCTAAACGCCCGCGCCTTCTCGCTAAAAACGTGCCAGAGGGCACGTTTTCTTTACGCTCGAAGTGGCGAGGACACGATCGAGTTCCGCTGCCGCGAGGTTCCCGCCAAGGGCGACCGGCTGCTGTGGCGTGATGGCTCAATCTGGCGCGAGCACGTTGTGGTGCGCACGGACGAGCCGCTCGAAGGGCTGTGCTCGGTGTACGCGGAGTCGTCGCTCTGCGAGCTGCTGAACGACTTCATCGAGGAGCAGCACCTTGTGTCTCGCACAGCGGCGCAGGCGATGGCGGTAGTGCTGGCTCCCACGCGCTGGTCGGTTGCGTCATGCGACGTTGCCGGCATGGCGGGCTGCGTGCTGTACCACGTGAACGCGCTCTGGGCGCTGCGGAGGGTCACCGAGGTCTGGGACGGCGAGGTCGAGCCCGTGATAACGGTTGCTGGCGGTCGGGTGACTTCGAGGGCCATACGCTTCAAGACACAGCTCGGAAGCTGGAACGGCCTTCGCTTCACCTATGGCAAGAACATGGCCAGGTGCACGAGGACCGTGCTCGAGCAGGACGTGTACACGGCGCTCTACGGCTTTGGGATGGGGCTGCCGCTGACCGACGAGGACGGGCGCTACGTCGGCGGGTACAGGAAGAAGCTCACGTTCGGCGAGGTGAACGGCGGCGTCAACTGGGTCGGCGACGAGGACGCACGGCTGGTGCGGGGTCGCTGGAACGCCGAGAGGACGGCGAAGGTGCACTCATTCGGGCAGGTGGGCTTTCCCGACTGCGACGATCCCGCGAGGCTGCTGGCGCTGACGAGGAGGGCTCTTCTCGATGCGGTTCAGCCCAAAGTCTCCTACGAGATCGACGTCGCGACCCTGGATGGCGGCGAGTGCGGGCTGGGCGACGAGGTGGCGGTCGTCGATTCGAGCAGGACTTCCGAGTGGCGGCTCAGGGCTCGCGTCGTGAAGCGCGTGCGCGCGTTCGGCGATGCCGTCGTCTGCTGCGTGACCATCGGCACGGTGCAGCAGGTGGACTACGCGGTGACGAGCTCTCTTGCAGCCGACGTTGCTGCCCTGCAGGACGACGTGGCGGGAATCGACGCTTCGAGCGTTAAGCAAACGCGCCCTCTGGCGCGTTTGTAGCGAGAAGGCGCGAGCGTCTTAGCGAGCGCTCGCATAAGGCTCTTCCCCCAAACCTGAGCGTGGCGACATCGGTGCAAGTCGTGGAGAGCACGGTGACCGAGGCCATCGACGACCTGGACGAGCTGGCTGACCTCGACTTCTAGCCGCGCATGCCCGAAACCACATTGCGCATGCGGGTCGGGATGGTGCGCGGGTCGACCCCGAACGCACGCCAGGCCATGACCTCCATGTGCGCGGGCTGGCGTCGGCGCGCTACCTGTTCAACGGGTGCTCGGGGCTGACCTCGCTCGACCTGTCGGGGCTCGACCCCTCGGCGCTCAAGGACTGGTTCTACACGTTCGCGAACTGCGCGAGCCTGGTCACGATCCTGGTGGACTCGACCTGGGCGCTTGCCAGCGGTGCGAGTGGTATGGGGACGTTCTACAACTGTCGCTCGATCGTAGGCGGGAACGGGACCACGTACAGTTCGAGCGCCTATGGGTACGTGCGGGCTGTCATCGACAGGGCGGGGCAGGTGGGGTATCTCACCGCAACATAGAAATGGGGTCAGGACCGTGCCTGGCCCCTTGCCGAACCATCCTGCGCAGGGCTACGCAGCCTCTCTCACCTACTTGCCTGCGGTGCCCGGCTCCTCCTCGCCGGTGTCGGCGTCGAAGGAATCCAGCAGGAACTTCTTCGGTATGCGGATGCGTCCGCCAATCTTTAGGGCGGGTATCTTGCCGTCCTTGCAGAGTCTGCGAATGGTGCCTACGTGCAGGCCGGTTATCTCTGCCATGTCGTTGACGGTGAGCATCGTCGGATAGTCTTCCAGGAACTTCTCCTTGGCCTCGGGCGTTGGCTTCACCTCCGGAACGACGTCGTACTTGCTAATGTGGTCGTGCGGCGGCTCGACGTTGTAGTGCCCATCGCGGTCCTGATAGACCTTGTAGCCGACGATCTCCAGCACCTCCACGGCGGCTTCGAGCGATATGCGCCTGCGCTCGAGCACGCGTGTCGCTGCATAGGCCCTGTCTTTCATCAATCTGGATGATTCCGTTGTGGCGGTCATCGCTGCATCTCCCCCCTGCTCGGGTTGCCATTGGCTTCGCCCTGAATTATCAGGTCTTCGGGCGAGTCGGGCATCTCCTCATGGCCGAGGAGCGTGTTCATCCACCACTCCTCACTAGCGGTGCCGGAGCTAGCACATGCGTCGAGCAGAGCTTGGCGCTCCTCCGGCGTGTGGCTCATGAAGTCATAGTGCATGGCGTCCTGGACAGTGATAGTGGTCTCCAACATCTCCATCACCACGTCCCACATTTCCTCTGCGGTGTAGGACTCGGGGCTATCGAGGACCATGTCTCCCTTGAAGTACGCGAGCTCCTCGGCCATGCATAGCTCTTGCCATTTATCCGTCATGGTGTATTCTCCTTGGTAAGGTTCGGCTCTGCGTTTGCCCAGTTGAGCGTATCTGTCTACTGGGGACAAACTGGGGACAATCGCGAGTAAAACTTCGATAATGCGTTTCGTTTCGAGTTCTTGCGAGTTC
>JAGAVX010000148.1 GCA_017941705.1 Atopobiaceae bacterium | reverse complement strand
TTATCCGTCATGGTGTATTCTCCTTGGTAAGGTTCGGCTCTGCGTTTGCCCAGTTGAGCGTATCTGTCTACTGGGGACAAACTGGGGACAATCGCGAGTAAAACTTCGATAATGCGTTTCGTTTCGAGTTCTTGCGAGTTCTTGGGACAAGAACAAATTCCCAGCTCACACGCCCGTTTCTTACAGTAAGTGCGTGTGAGTTCCGAGGCCCTTGCTTCCCTCTCAAGGCGGAGATCACCAGTTCGAATCTGGTACGGGCTACCAAACCTTCGCAGGCCCTACGGGGCCTGTTTTCGTATCCTGGGACTTGGCGACCAAGGAGTGAGGCGTATGGGGATCAACATCGCAAGCGCCAGCACGACTGTCTTCGTGACGACGCTCGTGGCGATCATGGTGTTTGTCATGCCGCTGGTGGACTGGCTCGTCTGCCGCCATCTTGGACTCAACCTGCAGGACGGCGTAAGTGAGAATCCCAAAGCCGACGCACTCCTGCAGCTGCGCCAAGTCGTACTCATCGGCATCTTTGCGATTTATCTCGTTGCTGTCTCATATCTGGTGTTCTTCTCGCGAGACGCCCATGTCGACTACCTGGTCCACACGGCCATCTACGAGGGCGCAGCCTCGGCCATCAACATTGACCTCGGTTTTGTGGACTTCTTGATCTCCATCTTCAAGAACGGCGTGCCCGAGACTCTGTCACACATCCACATCCTAAGGCCCTATCAGGTCGCGGAGCTCTATCTCAACATCATGCTCTTTGTTCCCATGGGATACCTCTTGCCATACACCTTCGAATGGTTCCGTGACCGCGTGAACGTGAGGCCTATCGTGGCGAGCTTTCTGGCGTCGTTGCTCATCGAGAATGTGCAGCTGGTCACCAAACACGGATACTACGACCTGAACGACCTCATCAACAACACCCTCGGTGGCTTCATCGGGCAGATGCTCTTCATCATGGTGGCCTATGTGCTGACTCATCCCAACTGGCGTCACGACTCTTTGGCATACCTACGGTGGCGCTTCAGGGCGCACAGGCGCACGCTTTACCCCTTCGTCAAGAGCATCGCTCTGCCCAGGACGACGATCCTTGCCACGGACGAGGAGGCCGTCTGGGGCTTCTATGTCACCAAGCTTGGGTTCAGGCTGCGCAAGCAGACGTTGCCGCTCGATAGCGTCGAGACGGGTTTCATGTTCGAGCTGGGTAAGAGCGAGGTTGTCATCCTCTGTTCCAACCAGCTCGAAGAGCTTCCCGTCCAGTACCTCACCATCTCGGCAAAGCACCTGCCAAAGATCCGCGAGCGACTGGTGAAGAGCGGCATCGCCGTGAGCTCTTTTGAGCAGGATCCTTTCACGAGTCGTCGCTGCCTGTGGTTCGAAGGTCCTGACAGGGTGCGCGTGACCATCATCGAGGGGTGAAGCCGGAGGGAACGGTTGCGTTGAGGGCCGATACGCCCGCCCAGCTTCCGTCACCTGCCTTATCGCACGATGACGATGGAGAAATAGCCTGGCCCCTCGACATCTTCGAGGCTTTCGTAGACGCGCTCGCCGGGAAGTCCGCACCGCGAGACCATGCGGGCTCGGTCGAGCTGCTCGTGCGTGCGAAGGCTCTCGCATAGTGCTTTCATCGACTTGCCTAGCTTCATGAGCACCTTTGTTCCCTCGGTGTCAAGCACGTCGTCGATGTCGTGTCCCATGGTTGCCACTGTTAGGCGCTCGCTGCCCGTGCACAATGGTGTCCCAAGCCGTGCGGCGGCAGCGCTAATGGAGCTTACGCCTGGCACGATGCACGATTCGTAACCGCGATCGAGCACGATGCGATGGAGGTAGGAGTAGCTTGAGTAGATGGCGATGTCACCCAGACAGAGGTAGGCAACGGAGCGTCCCTCGTCGAGCAACGAGCAGAGCATGTCCGCAGTCTGCTTGCGAGCGGCGCGCAGAGTCTCTGGGTCGTTCGTCATGGGCGTGATGCAGCGAAGAATCTCCTTGTCGCAAAGAAGGTGCTCGGCGATGCCGTAGGCAGTCTCTGCGCCAGAGCCCGTACTTGGTATGGCTATGACATCTGCCTCGCGAATGATTCGGTGCGCCTTGAGCGTCATAAGCTCGGGGTCGCCTGGCCCAACGCTCACTCCGTACAGGACCCCTTTGGGCATTCTCATGTCTCCTTCCAAGCACTTGCGATTGCCGACATCTTCCGGATCCGCCGCATTGCGTTTCTTCGTATATGGAGTTTATGCCATACCGCCTCATGCTGCCGTGCTTCTTGGATGGGGCTGATGCGAAGAGGGACTTCCTGCAGGTGACGCCTGTGCAATCGTTGTCAGATCCGTTGGTCGGCCACTACTGTGAGCCATTGAGTTAGAGTAGTCTTACTTGTATCGACTTCTTAGTCCGAGAATTCATTGCTGGGAAGCGTGCTCGTCCTGTTCTTCCGTCAGGCATCCAGCTACGAAAGGACCTTCCATGGCGAAGCGCGTGAGATACCTCGTCCAGATAGTCCCGCACCTCGAGGAGCGGTATGGCAGCGAGAAGACCCAGTCAATCATGAACAAGGCGCTTCCGCGCTACGACGAGCTGGTGGAGGAGAACGGGGACGAGCCCAAGGCGTGCCACATGCATACGCACGAGAGGATCTATCCTGCAATCGCCGTATTCGATGCCATGATCAGCGAGGGGACAGGCCGAGAGGAAGCGGCGGACTTTCTGGTGAAGTACTACGCCTGGCGCGCCGGAGGCATGGCGCCCATGATCAAGGCGCTCTTCAAGATCCCTGGCCTCTACAGGATAGCTCCCAGGGTCTTTTACAGCATGACGAAGAAGAGCTTTGGGCCGCAAGCCGGCTTCGCCTCAAAGAACGGCTACGTGTCGGGCAACGAGATGCGCTTTGACATGGTCAAGTGCCCCTACATGGACAAGTGCGTGCACTACGGTTGCCCCGAGATCGTGCGCGGGTTCTGCGATGCCGACGACGTGTGCTATGGAGGCATGCACCCCAAGCTCTCCTGGGAGCGCACCAAGACCCTCGGCTATGGCGCCGACTGTTGCGACTTCAAGATTCGCATCAAGGAGAGCTAACCGCCCGTGGCACACCTGCCACCATCTCCATCCTCACCTATACTGGATACCTCAAGTCTGCTTTGCGACGTGTTTGTGGCAGGGAGGTCGAATTGATAGAGGAGAAGTACCGCAAGGGCCAGGTCGTGTTCCGGCAAGGAGACCCGGGAGACTGCCTGTATTACATCCGCTGGGGCAGCGTGGGCGTGTATGTCAACTACGGCGCCAAGAACCAGGAGAAGCTTGCCGAGCTGAGGGCAGGCGACTACTTTGGCGAGATGGGGCTGATCGACAACGAGAGGCGTTCGGCAACCGTCATCAGCCTCGACTACGACACTGTTCTCAATCGCATCTCCGAGCAGGAGTTCGACGAGTTCCTGAACGAGAACCCCGCCCGGATAGTGGACATCCTCAAGCGACTGAGCCATAAGCTCAGGGACACCACCAAGAGCTACCTCGAGATCTGCAAGGCAGTGGGGGAGTCGGTCGGGACGCAGGCCACAGAGGTGGATGAGTCCAAAACCTATGGCTTCGACGAGAATGAGAAGCTGAGGACCATCCATGACGGCGTGAGCATGCCTGCGGATAACGAGGCGTGAGGGAGGGCAGGACGATGAGGCGACTGACGTTTGGGCGTGATGACGTCATCTTCAAGGAGGGAGAGTTCGCCCTCTCCATGTACGAGATAGTGTCCGGTTCGGTGGGAATCTACGCCAATTACGGTACGTCGAGCTCACGAATGCTCGCCGCGCTGCGAGAGGGTGAGTTCTTTGGCGAGATGGGGCTTGCCGAGTGCTATCCGCGAAGCGCGACCGCCGTGGCGCTGGAGGATGGTACCGCGCTGGACGAGATTGACGCCGATGAGTTCTCCTCCTATTTCAGGGACAAGCCCGATACCGTGCTTGCCATCCTGAGAACGCTGAGCGCTCGTCTGCGCGAGACCAATGCCCGCTATCTTGAGGCCAGGCAGGCCGTGCACGATGCCATCGAGGCCGAGCGGGCCGGCGCGAAGAAGGAGCGCTCGCTCGTGGGCAAGCTGACGAGCATGCTGCGTGCTGCGAGGTCGGCAGGTGCGGGCCAGCCCGGTCGCTCGTAGGGACGGCTCGTATGGCTTGTGATGGACACATGCGCGTCACGGTGTTGGGGTCAAGGGGCTCCGTTCCCGTTTGCGGGAGCGACTTCTCCGTCTTTGGCGGCAACACCTCCTGCTACCTCGTAGAGGCCGGTGACGAGCGAATCTTTCTCGACGCTGGAAGCGGCCTGGTGAACGCACCCGTCAGGTTTTCGCGCGCGCCGGTCATACTGCTGAGCCATCCGCACGTCGATCATCTGCTGGGCCTTGGCATGTACGAGAGAATCTCCCAGCCTGGCACGATGACCAAGCTGTACGTGCCTGCGCGCGATGCGCAAGAGGCACAAGCGGTCATCGAGAGGCTGTACTCTCCGCCACTGTGGCCCCTTGGTCTTGACGGCTATGCCGGTGACCTGCAGATTGAGGCCATGCCAAAGGCCATGCGCATCGGCGAGGCGGCGGTCGAGACCGAGCGGGGGAGCCATCCGGGTGGCAGCCAGCTTATAAAGATCTGCCATGCGGGAAAGGTGCTGGTATACGCGACCGACTTCGAGCATGGCGAAAAGGCCTCGGCGCGACTGGCACAGTTCTCGCGAGACGCTGATCTGCTGCTCTATGACGGGCAGTATGGCGAGGGAGAGTACGGGGCGCATCGCGGGTTTGGCCACTCCACGCTGGAGGAAGGCGTGGCGCTCATGGATCGCGCCGGCGTCAAGAAGATGATGGTCGTGCATCACGACCCGCACAGCACCGACAAGGTGCTCCTGGCGCGCGAGCGCAAGTTGGGTCGCACCGATATCTGGTTTGCTCGCGAGGGGGCGGTGATCGAGCTGTGATTGAAAAAGCCACTCAGGCTGACGCGGGCGAGAAGCGCGTGGAGGACCTCGAGCGTGAGGTCGAGCGGCTGACGCGAGCCGTCAACGAGAACGATGCGCGATTTCGCATGACCATGAGTCGCTATGTGACCGATGAGGTCACAAAGCTGCTTGCGGCATCGCCGGACGCCTCCATCACGGGGGAGCGTCGCACGATTACTATGATGTTCGCTGACCTGAGGGGCTCGACCGAGCTTGCGGAGGGCATGGAGCCCGAGTCTTACCTCAGCCTGCTCAACCACTATCTGACGGAGATGATCTTCATCGTCGACTCCTGGAAGGGCAACATCCTCGAATTCGTGGGCGATGCCATGGTGTGCGTCTTTGGAGCCCCGCTGGAGAACGAGGACGCCGCGCGTTCGGCCGTGTACAGTGCCGTCGCCATGCAGAGGCGCATGACAAAGGTGAACGAGTGGAACAGGGCCGAGGGGTACCCGAGCATCCAGATGGGCATCGGCATCCATACGGGAGAGGCGATCGTCGGTTGCATCGGGTCCGAGGCGCGCATGAAGTACGATGCGATAGGTCGCAACATGAACCTCGCGTCGCGCGTGGAGGGGTTCGCCGCGGGCGGCCAGATTCTCGTGACCGATGAGGCGCTGATTGCTGCCGGTGACAAGGTGATGGTGCGGGAAGAGGGCGAGATGCTCGTGCAACCCAAGGGTGTGCGGGACATGGTCCGCCTACACGATGTGATAGGCATGGGCAGTCTCCGCGTCCCACAGGCGAGAGGATGATGTGACCATGGAACCGCCCTCATTGGCTCCGGACCGCTACAGAGTCCTTTCCGGCAGCGCCCTCAAGGTGCTGGCCGTCTTTGCCATGCTTGTCGACCATTCGGCCAAGCTCGTGCTGGCGCACTATTCCTGGTTTACCGATACGCTGTACCGTTTTGGCACGACGGACGTGTCCTGGTACGTCCTCTGCGAGTCGTTTGGCCGCATCGCCTTTCCCATCTTCTGCTTCCTCTTGGTCGAGGGGTTCATCCATACGCGCGACCGACGCAGGTACGGGGCGAGCCTCCTTCTCTTTGCGCTGGTGTCCGAATGCGCCTTTGACCTTGCGCGCAGGATCACGCTCTTCGATCCGACCTACCAAAACGTGTTCTTCACGCTCTTTGTGAGCTATCTCGGGCTGTGCGCGCTCGAAGGCTTGCGTGACGAGCCATTGCTGCGTGCGTACGCCGTGCTGGGACTTGCCCTCGTGTCTATGGGACTGCAATGCGACTACGGACCCCGTGGCTACGCTATGGTGCTCATGCTTTACGCGCTGCGTGACGAGCCGCTCGTGAAGACGGCCTTGGGGAGCTGCATCACCCTTGCGACTTGGCGCGCGGGCCTCGCGTTCATTCCGATAAACCTCTACAACGGGCAACGCGGCTTCGTGCGCGGGCAGGTGCTCAAGTACGCCTTCTACGCGTTCTATCCGTTGCATCTTTTGCTGATCTGGCGATTGCGCGTCTCCCTGGGGTTCTGACGCCTCAATGGGTTGCGGGGAGTCGCCGAGCTCGAGTTAGGCGCTGCGGCTCTCCAGGGCCTTTGTGCTGGCTTTGAGCGCACGCACGAACCACTTGGGATTGGGCAGGCGGAGCTCGATGACCGGGCGCCCTTGCGCGTCAAGGCTGGTGATGACTGCCTGGACGATGACCTTCTGATTCAACTCGGCCAGCTGAGAAAGCGTTTGGGTGTACGAGCTCGCCTGGTCGGCCAGACCAAAGGGCTTGTTCCTAAAGCTCAGCATCCCAATGCCGACACATCTCTCGCCGCTGCTCGCGCTGATGAGCGCCTGCTCGCCTGCGGAGAAGACGGCGTCGAACACCTGGCCGTACTTGAAGGGGCGAAGCGACGCGTCGTCACAGACCGTGATGCTCACGCGGTTCTTGCCCTGCGGTACCCGCAGCGTGCCCTTGACCGGCTTGCCCATCCAGCTGCGCAGGTAGACTACGGCAAAGACCGTCAGGACGGCAAGGACCAGAACGGCAAAAATGACCCTGGGCGTGGATACCATGCGCCATCGACCTCGTTTTCGTTAATAGAGCTTTCGGCACGACCATTCTAGCAATGTGAGAGGAGATAGCCCTGTGAGGGCGCGGCGTTAGCGTTTCGGTGTTGGTGGGCGCCGGTCGCATGTGACTCTCGAAGGTTCGTGTAGGCTATGGGGAGCGGCTCGGCGTTTTGGAGGCGTAGTAAGCCTGCGGGCCGCGGAGCTTGAGAAGCCGCTCCTGCGGCTGCCGTTGAAAGGATCTGCAGTGACACCGGATGCTCACGATGCGCGTATGGGTGACGATCCCGCCTATGACGACCTGCTCGTCCTCGTGGACGGACTCGACCGACCGATCGGGTCTGCAACCAAGCTGCAGGCCCATGTGCGGGGCCAGCTCCATCGCGCCTTCTCTGTCGTGCTGACAAGGGAGGGGGCAGATGGCGTCGAGGTCCTTCTGTCGCAACGTGCCACGGGAAAGTATCACTCCGGTGGCCTCTGGGCCAATTCGTGCTGCTCTCATCCGCGTGTGGGGGAGGAGCTGCTCGAGGCGGCAGCGCGCAGGGTACATGAGGAGCTGGGCTGCGATGCCTCAGAGCTCCGGGAGATTGCCTCGTTTGCCTATCGCGCCGTCTTTGCCAACGGGTTGTGCGAGCACGAGTACGACCACGTGATCATGGGTCGCTTTGAGGGTGCTCTCTCGCCTGACCCGCAGGAGGTCAGCGACGTTCGCTGGGTTGCCGCTGACAGGCTGGCGCTTGAGCTGGCGGAGTCACCGGAAACCTTCTGCGCCTGGGCTCCGATGGTCCTCTCCCTCGCGCTCGCTTGGCTTGCGCGCGAGTAGGCGAGGGCGCAGGTCGCTGCGAGCCAACGGCATGTGACACAAAATGCGGGCGGTGGCTGATGTGGGCCACCGCCCGCTCCGTCCATGGTGCCTTTGATATCGACGCGACTGCCACGCTCCTATGAGTACAGGATGAGGGCGATGAACTCGAGGGGGACATCGCCGGTGTTGCGCAGGCTATGGGACTCGCCGTCGTTGCAGACGGTGGTGTCGCCGGGGCCAACCTGCACGAGGGTGCCGTTGTCGTTGTACTCGCCGGTGCCCGACAGGAAGTAGAAGATCTCGTTGTCGCCCTCGTGCATGTGCTCGCCGATGCTGTTGCCCGGCTCGATGATCATGTGGTTGAACAGGCGGCCCTTCCCATAGAGCTCGGCGTCGTTCTCGATGATCTTGTGCTGCTCGGTCTCGCCGATGCCGCCACGGATGCACCTGAACTCGATTGCCTGGTCTTCCTTCTTGCGAATCATCTGAATCCCCCAATCATTTGGTGACCCTCTGGTCCGTATCGTCAGCGGACAGCGCCGCGTGCGCTGCCCGTTCGTGCCTGGCTAGTGCACAAACAGGGAGCCGAGTATGTCGGCGATCATGTCGACCGTCACATCGGCCCGCGTGTTCTTGACCGAGCCGTTGTTCTCCCAGCGGGGGAGGGCGGCGGCAATCTCGTCCTCCGTCATGTGTATGTCGCTTGTGGGCATGCAGCTTGCGATGAGCTGGTCGAGCGACTTGGGGTCCGTGCCGACCTCGTCGTAGAATGCGTCGGCGTAGGCCGCGTCATATGCGCGGACGATTCCAAACATCTGGGGAAGGAACGTTGCGCACGCAAAGCCGTGGGGCACCCCGTAGTTCTCCGTCAGGTAGTAGCCCACATTGTGCGGAAAGCAGGTACCCGTGGTGTTGATGGCGAGTCCGCCGAGAATCGAGGCTTCGTAGAGATTGCGCCGCTGCTCGTCGGTAAGCGTCTCGTTGGCCGCGGCTGCAGCGAGCGGCGCCATCGCCAGGCGTATGGCGCGGGTCGAGAATGCACGCGAGATCTCGTCCGACTTGCGGCTGAAGTAACTCTCGGCGGCGTGCGCGAGCACGTCGACACCTGTCGAGAGGGTGACGGCACGCGAGCACGAATGTGTGTGACGGCTGTCGCCAAAGGCGAGTGCGGCATACAGGCGGTCGTCGTGGATGCTGTGCTTGTGCTTGGCGCTGTCGGTGAGCACGGAAACCTTGGTCACCTCGCTGCCCGTGCCGGCGGTCGTGCCGACCAGCACGATGGGGAGCGGGTTGCGATTCCAAGCCATCGCATAGAAACCGGCCTCGTCAAGAGAGGGATTAGCGGCAAACACGGCCACTGCCTTGGCAGCGTCAAGCGCGGACCCTCCGCCGATGCCGAGGATGAACTGTGCGCCTTGGTCGGCAGCCGTGCGCCCGGCCTCGATGCATGCCGCGACGGGAGGGTTCTCGGTGACTCCGTCCCAGACGACACTTGTGATGCCGCTCTCGGCAAGGGCGGCCTGCACATCATCGAGGGCACCACTTGCCTTTGCTGCGTGCTTGCCGGTGACAATCAGGCAATTGGCACCAAGGGGCAGCAGCTCCTGGCTGTGGGCGGCGATGCAACCTGATCCTGTGTACAAGCGTGTGGGCATGTAGAAGTTCATGGTGTTTCCTCTCGCTTTGGAGTTGGCCACATCATAGCATCCATGGTGGAATGTCTTGCGAGCTTATGGGGGAGCGTCAACTTGTGCCGTGCGTATCGTCGGGGAGACGAGAGCTGTGGCTCCCGCACCACATGCTGGGGCTACGCATCCGTTTTGCTGGCGCTAACACCACGGGCAACAGCGCTTAAACAAGTTCTGCACAAGTGAAAATTGGGGGTTTACGCCTGTGCGGTATTAGGTTAAGATTCTTCTTGCATTTCACATATGGCCCGTTCGTCTAGCGGTTTAGGACGCCGCCCTCTCAAGGCGGAGATCACCAGTTCGAATCTGGTACGGGCTACCAAACATCCGCAGGCCCTCCGGGGCCTGTTTTCGTATGGAGAGGGTGCGCCTAGGGGACAGTCCCTTGGCTGCACCGGTGAGTCTGCCTGCCAAGTGCCTTGACGCGGTCGCCCATGGGAAGGCCCAGAGCCTCGTCGAGCGGGTAGAGCGTGGAGCCGGCGGCGTCGAGCAGCACGGTGCGGGCGAAGCGCACGTCGCCGGTCATCGTGGCGAGCGTGCGGGCCCTGCGCGAGCGGACGGACGATCCGGCGGGCCTGGACGAAGCGAGCCCCCGGTCGAAGGCCTCGAGAGCGCGGGACATCGCGGCGGCCGTGGTCCTGCGCGACAGCTCGAGCGCCCTCTCCTCGAACTCGGCGAACGACTCGCACTCGCCGAGCAGCGGCAGGAACGCCTGCGACAGAGCCGCCGCCGCGCCCCCTACGATAAGATTCTCCATGGGTCTTCCTCTCTTTCGAACCTCGACAATCCGAAGGTTAGGAAGACCCTTCACTTAGGTCAAACCAACAGAAACGTTATGCCGACCGCCTAAAGGGGAACAATACCCCTCGTCCTGATTCCTCTCCATGTTGGGTGGATAGTTATGAAACGCTTCTTGCAATGGGTGGGCTCCCTGCTGTGCGCACTGCTCGTCGTCGCGGCCTATGCCCAGAACCCGCAGCTGTTTGACACTGGTGCGGCCTCCACGCCTGATGCTCAGGCGGTGCCCGCCGCGGCCGCCACTTCCACGTCTGCCATCCAGATGATTGACTTCAACCGTAACCTCGTGCCGGCAGAGCTAGATGACGACTACCGTACGACCTACGAGATCTTCGTCTCGTCGTTCTGTGACTCGGACGGGGATGGAACGGGAGACCTGAACGGGATCCGTAGCAAGCTCGACTACATCTCCGAGCTGGGCTTTGACCAGATTTGGCTCACGCCTGTGCATCCATCGGCCACTTACCACAAGTACGACGTGGACGACTACTGTGCTATCGACCCCTCATTTGGAACAATGGGGGATTACGAGGCGCTGCTGGCCGACTGCCACGGGCGTGGCATCCGTGTCCTTCTCGATCTGGTGCTCAACCACACCTCCGACACCCATCCATGGTTCGTTGCGGCGTCCGACTACCTCCGAACGCTTCCGGCTGACAAGGACCCGGTCTTTGAGGAGTGCCCCTACGTCTGGTACTACACCTTCTCGCGCGAGCAATACGACGGCTTCGTGCCACTGGAGGGAACGTCCTGGTATTACGAGGCGCGCTTTTGGTCGGAGATGCCCGACCTCAACTTGGGCAACGATGTGGTGCGCAACGAGGTCCGGGACATCGTGCGGTTCTGGCTGGACAAGGGTGTGGATGGCTTCCGTCTGGACGCTGTGACCTCCTACGTGACGGAAGACACTGCGGCCAATGCCGAGTTCCTGCGCTATTTGGCGGACACCTGTCGCAGCATAGATCCCGACTGTTACTTGGTGGGGGAGGCGTGGACGGACCAGTCCTCCATCTCAGCCCTCTATGGAAGCGGCATCGACTCGCTCTTTGAGTTCCCGTTTGCCGGACCTGATGGCGTCATCAGCCAGGTCATGAGTGGTCGTGCCCCGGCATCGGATTACGTGCGGGCCATGATGGGCGCGGAGGCTGCGTATGCCGGAGCGAATCCTGCCTATGTCGGAGCGCCGTTCTACACCAACCACGACACGGCTCGAAGTGCCAGCTATTATCCCCAGGACGGCGGTCCCGTGACCAAGATGGCCTACGCGCTGAGCCTCCTCATGCCGGGTGACTCCTTCGTGTACTACGGCGAGGAGCTGGGCATGGAAGGTTCTGGCAAGGACGAGAACAAGCGAGCGCCCATGTATTGGAGTTCTGATGCAGGCGCGGAGGGCATGTGCTCCGGACCTGCCGGTATTGACGGACCTCAGCACAAGTTTGCCTCGTTGGAGGATCAGCGGTCTGACGACCTCTCGCTCTGGCGCTGGTTTGCCGAGGTCATCCGTGTTCGCCGAGCCTTCCCAGCCATCGCGCGCGGAAAGACGGAGATGGTGGAGGGCTTGAGCGACGCGGACGTGGCTGCCTTCTTCCGGCGGAGTG
This sequence comes from Atopobiaceae bacterium, assembly GCA_017941705.1. Classification (GTDB taxonomy): domain Bacteria; phylum Actinomycetota; class Coriobacteriia; order Coriobacteriales; family Atopobiaceae; genus UBA1367. The sequence continues at coordinate 42,510 of JAGAVX010000148.1, read as the reverse complement.
CATCCGATGGTGACGTGCTCGTCGTCATGAACCTGCGCGACCACGCGGCAGAGAGGGACCTGTCACAGGCTGCTGGTGGATTCGAGCTCTCGGCGGTGCTTGGCACGAGCGAGGAGCGCATCACGTATGAGAACGGGCGACTAAGCCTGCCCGCTTACAGCATTGCCGTGCTGACCCAGAATCAGAGTTTCATCGATTAGCATCCCGCAGCGTGAATGCGCCGCTATCAATGCACAAACTGCGACTGGCAGATTGTGCTAGCGCGAGCGGCCGATTCCCGGCACAGCTCGCGCTTTGCCTCTCCTGGATTCGTCCGGTCCGTCTGTTGATCGGGGCTCGATCGCAAGATCCCTCGCCGCTATCCTGGTCCCGGTGCGCGGATAACGGAGGGACATAATTGGCAATCGACCCATCAAACGAACGCGACCGGCTGAGGAGGCGGGACCTCGAGGCACGGTCTTATGACGTGGTGGCGTTCAGGCGCCACATCGACGCGGCTTCTGACGAGTTCGAACGGGATTACCTGCGCTCCCTGCAGACGGGTTTCATTGACCAGAGCGCCCATCCGTCGGCACCATACGCGCCAAGGCTGCTCTATAACGACTCTGCTGCTTCAGAGAACGTGCTCTCGACGCTCGAGCAGGAATTCCAACGCTGCGAGCGCTTTGACGTTGCGGTGGCCTTCGTGACCGACAGCGGAGTCACCGTCCTCATGAAGACGCTCCTTGACCTCGAACGGCGTGGGGTTCAAGGGCGCGTGTTGGTGAGTACTTACCTCGGATTCAACGACCCGGATGCTCTGGCACGGCTTGCTCGCTTTACCAATATCGAGCTCAAGGCCTTCGAGGGACCGCTCCATTCGAAGGGATACCTCTTTGATGGCAGGGGCCTGCGGACGCTCGTCATTGGCAGCTCGAACCTCACGCAGGAGGCGCTGCTGGCGAACTCCGAGTGGAACCTGCTGGTGAGGAGCTACGAGCAGGGTGCTATCTGCGAGGCAACGCGTCGCGCGTTCGACCAGTTGTGGGAGTCGCCGAACGCCAAGCCGGTCACGGGGGAGTGGCTTGCGCTCTATCGCGCCCACTGGAGGCGTCCCGCGTTTCGCAACAGCGCCCTTCCTCATGAGGCCGCCGAGTCCGTGCAGAACGACGCGGTGGCCGAGAGACCGCGTGTCGTTCCCAACAAGATGCAGCGTGAGGCGCTTGCCAACCTCGCCAAGCTGCGTGCCTCAGGCAAGACACGGGCTCTGCTCATATCGGCCACCGGTACGGGCAAGACCTACCTTGCTGCCTTTGACGTCGCGGCAGTCAATCCGCGTCGCATGCTCTTCGTCGTCCATCGCGAGCGTATTGCGAAGGAGGCGCTCGACAGCTTTGCCAAGGTGGTGGACTCAAGACGAAGGCTTGGCCTCTACGCCGGAAGCTCGCACGAGATCGATGCAGACTATCTCTTCTGCACCGTGCAATCGCTTGCCCGCCACTTGGACGTGTTTGATCCCAAAGCCTTCGACTACGTGGTCTTCGATGAGGCCCATCATGTGGGCGCGGGGAGCTACCAGCGCATAGCCACCCACTTTGAGCCGCACTTCATGCTCGGCATGACGGCAACGCCGTCACGTAATGACGACTTCAACGTGTACGACTTCTTTGACAACAACATCGCGTATCAGATCACCTTGCAGCGTGCACAGGCGGCTGACATGCTGGCACCGTTCCACTACTTTGGTATCCACGATCTCGAGGTGGACGGACAGGAGATCGACGATTACGCCGACTTCGCACGTCTTACGTCGGAGGCGCGCGTGGAGCATGTGATCGCGCAGATCGAGCGCTACGACGTGGATACCGAGCGCCGCGGACTGGTGTTCTGTTCGCGCACCGAGGAAGCGCACCGCCTTGCGCGTCTCTTCTGCGATCGGGGATATCGCTCTATCGCGCTCGACGGTAGCTCGAGCGATCAGCAGCGCGAGGATGCCATCGAGCGGCTCGAGTGCGACCGCTCCACACGCGACGACTGGCTTGAGCTCATCTTTACCGTTGACATCTTCAACGAGGGCGTCGACATTCCTTCGGTCAACCTCGTGGTGATGCTGAGGCCTACGGAGTCGGCCATCATCTTTGTGCAGCAGCTCGGACGAGGCCTACGCCTGCACGAGGGCAAAGACTACGTGCTCGTCCTGGACTTCATCGGCAACTACAAGAAGAGCTACCTCATTCCCATCGCCCTCTCGGGCGATCGCACCTACAACAAAGACAACCTCCGTCGCTTTGTGCGCGAGGGCAACCGCATCATACCGGGCTGCTCGACCATCAGCTTCGACGAGGTTTCGGAGCGTAGAATCTACCAGCTTATCGATCGCGAGAAGTTTGGCTCGATCAGGCTTGTGCGCAACGAGTATGCGGCGCTCAAGAACATGCTGGGGCGCATCCCGACGCTGATGGACTTCTACGAGAACGGATCCATTGACGTTCAGCTCATCTTCTCTAACAGCAGCCTTGGCTCCTACCATGCGTTTCTCTCGAAGTACGAGCCTGGCTACCATACGGTGTTCACCAAGACCCAAGAGCAGATGCTGCGGTTTGTCTCGCAGAAGCTGGCGTCCGGTAAGCGCGTGCAAGAGCTGCTGTTGCTGAAGATGCTGTTGGCCTCTCCCGAGGTCACGCGTGAGGCCTATGAGCGAGCGGTGTGCGAGAGCAGTGACTCGCTTCCTATCGCGGCGTGCTCGGTTCGCAACGTCCTGAGCGTGGGATTTCTGACGGGCGGTCAGGCAAACACATTCTCCGCGTGCTCGTTCCTCGCGTCAGGCGATGGCGACTTCAAGGTATCCGATGCCTTTGCCCGTGCCCTGCGGGACCTTGAGTTCCGCCGGCAGTTCGCCGAAGCCGTGGATTACGGCATCTTTGTCCACGAGAAGCGCTTTGCGCATAACTACGGTGACACGAGTCTCGTCCTGTACCAGAAGTACACCTATGAGGACGTCTGTCGGCTGCTCGAATGGCGCCAGAACGTGAACGGCCAGAACATCGGAGGCTACAAGTACGACGCCGAGACCAACACGTTCCCCGTCTTCATCAACTACGAGAAGGGTGACGACATAGCCGATAGCATTCGCTACCAGGATCGCTTCGTCACGCCCGCACGGCTCATAGCCATCTCCAAGCAGCCACGCAACCTGCACTCGCCCGAGATCGAGCGTTTGCGCAATGTCAACCAGAACGGGATGCGGACGCACCTGTTCGTGCGCAAGAACAAGAACGACGCAGAGTCCAAGGAGTTCTACTACCTTGGGGAGATGCGTCCTACGGGAAGGTTCGTGCCCATCGTGATGGCGGGAACGGACAAGCCGGCGGTCGAGATCGAGTACGACCTGCTCACGCCTGTGGCAGACGAGCTCTACGACTATCTGACCTCGGGATAGGTGGCGGTTAGGCGCGCCGGTGGCGTCGTCCTATACCACGCCCTGCTCCTTGAGCGCATCTACCACGAGCACGTCCGCCGGCAGCCAGTCCACCGAGTCGATATCGGCAGGCTCCAGCCAGCGAGCCGCCTCATGTTCCAGCAGATGCGGGGAGCCCTCCGCGATGGTGCACAGGAAGCAGCCCATCTCCAGGTGAAAGGTGGGGTAGTCCCAGGCGACGTCCACCACATGCCGCTCCACCCGTATCTCCATGGCAAGCTCCTCGCGAATCTCGCGAACGAGCGCGTCCTCAGGCGTCTCTCCCGACTCGATCTTTCCGCCGGGGAACTCCCACCCGTCCTTGTAATCGCCATAACCGCGCTGTGTGGCAAGAATGCGTCCGTCCTTTTGAATGATGGCGGCAACGACATGAACGGTTTTCATGAGACACTCCTCGGGAACGTGATGGGCCCCTGGGATTGTACGCGATCGAAGGCGATAGGTGGTCGCCGGTGCAGAATGTCACGATGATCGCAAAGCACACTTCGAACGAATCATCCGACCCGTTTTGCTAAGTCGCGCTATGACGAGGCGCTACGGGCGCTTGTCAAAGCCCGCATAGGGTCCGCGGGCACGGTCGAGGTAGGCGAGGAAACCCTGTACCATCTGTTCGTAGTCGTGTACGAGCTCCTCGCGTGTGACGCCAGCCAGCGTCTTTGCCCATGGCCCCGAGCGAAGTACCAGATCTGCTGGAGGCTCGGTTATGGTGCAGCCTCCGCCTGTGGCCGCAAGCCATCGATAGAAGGTGAACGCCTGGGGGATGTGCAGCAGCGTGAGGCCCGTGGCGCTCGGCTCGCCAAGCGTGCCCTCAAACTGCGAGAACTTGAGCCCAAAGCCAAAGCGGTCGAAGAGGACATTGGTCGCGTCCGAGCGCACGCGGAGGAAGATGCGCCTCTGGGGCCCGCCTATCATATCGAGGCACTCCGACATGCGCCGTCGTGCGCTGCGCCGCAGGTCATATACCTTGCGGCTATGCTCGGCATCCTGCTCGGAGACGCGCACCTTGCTCATGCGATCTGCACGGCTGAGCATGACCTCGATGCCATGGCGCCAGGGTGTCGACGTGTAGGTCTCCACGTAGTAGTTGTCCTCCGAGAAATAGAGGGCGATGGGCGTCTCCGTGCGGAGGGGGTTGCCGTTGTCGCCGGGCAAGGGTCGCGCCTTGCTCGAGAAGTCCGAGTAGGTATAGACGAACTCGATGCGCTTGCCGAGCCGAATTGCACGTGTGACGGTGTCGAGCGTCTCAAAGACGTGCTGGTAGCTCTTCCTGACGCGTTGGTCGACGTGCACTTGGCCGGCAAGGTCATCCTCCTGGTTTCGGCTCACGAGCCCAAAGAGGTCCTCCTGCAATTCGGAGCTCTGCTCGATGGTCAGGAAGCGCGACGATTGGACGGCGTTGAGCAGCAGGCGGACCTTGGTCGGCGTGAGCTCCGTATGCTCGCACCAGTAGCCCCTCGGCGTTATGTGTATACGCAGGTTGGGACAGCCGGACCCGGCGATGGCGTGGACGTCGTCGGCAATCGTGTTCTCGGAGGCGGAGGTGCCGCCAAATCGTGCTTCCATCACGCGCCGCAGGTCGGTATTCGAAAGCAGGTGGTCCTCGTCGGTCAGGGCCGTGAGCATCGTCATGACGGCCAGGAGGCGCTGCCTCGCGTTGTCGCAACCGAGGGTGTCCGGCAGAAGGTCTGCCAGCTGACATGCCTGTTCGCGGGTGATGGCCATGGGCTGCTCCTTGGTTCGTCGCAAGATGGTGACATGCCAACAATCATACGACACCTCAAAAACTTAAGGTGAACAACGATTTGTGAGACCAACGTCTTGGTCAGCGCCCTCTATAGTTCTGTATAGACGAAAGGAGGGGACATGTTTGAGATCAAGGGAGCCTACGCAACGGCAAAGTGCTTTGCGACGCAGGTGGACGAAGGCGCCATAGAGCAGGTGCGTACCATGTGCGACACTCCCTTTACCGAAGGGTGTCAGGTTCGCATCATGCCTGACGTGCATGCTGGAAAGGGCTGCACGATCGGAACGACCATGACCATACGGGACAAGGTGGTTCCCAATGTGGTTGGCGTTGACATCGGGTGCGGAATGTATACGGTCAACCTCGGCAAGGACGACATCGACCTAGCCCGCCTCGACGCGGCATGCCATGAGGTTCCGAGTGGCTTTGCGGTTTGGGACGGAAGGCGAAAGCGCTTTGACCTGCCCAAGCTCGCGTGCTATCGCGAGCTGAAGGACACCAAGCGACTTGAGCGCAGCATTGGGACGCTGGGTGGCGGCAACCACTTCATCGAGGTGGACCGCGCAGCAGATGGCACCAACTACCTGGTCATACACTCTGGAAGTCGCAATCTTGGGACGCAGGTGGCCTCGTACTACCAAAAGCTGGCAATCGACATCCACAGCGGCTTTGGCGAGTACTACGCCGAGCGCGACCGCATCATAGCGGAGTACAAGGCGGCGGGCCGTCGTGACCAGATCCAGGCTGCGCTCAACAGGCTGCGCTACGACCGTCGCGACCCCGACGTAGAGCCCGACCTGTGCTGGCTCGAGGGCGCGCACATGGACTCCTACCTGAGCGACGTGTCGCTTTGCCAGGCGTTTGCGCGCCTCAACCGAGAGACGATGGCTGAGGTGATCATCGATCGAGCAGGCCTTGTGGGGACGGATGGGTTCCATACGATACACAACTACATCGACACTGAGGAGATGATTCTGCGCAAGGGGGCCATTGCAGCCCATGAGGGAGAGCTTGTACTGATTCCGTTGAACATGCGTGACGGCTCGGTGCTCGCCCGAGGCAGGGGCAACGAAGACTGGAACTACTCGGCTCCGCATGGTGCAGGGCGCCTGTTGTCGCGCACGGCCGCGCGCCAGCAGCTCTCGCTTGACGAGTACCGCGAGCAGATGAGGGGGATATACACCACCTGTGTCGCACCCGATACACTCGACGAAGCGCCGGGGGCGTACAAGTCGCGCGATGACATCATCGGTCCCATTTCGGAGGCGGTCGATATCGTCGAGGAGCTTAGGCCTATCTACAACTTCAAGGCAACGACGTAGGCTGAGTTCAGCAGCGCCTGCCGCATGCCCTCAAGGCGGCGGCAGGCACATCTCTGGCGACGGGAGCGTTACTGGGTCAAGCGGATGCGACACTCCGCGAGCCTGGCCCGCTGCTCCTCGCTGATCGTGGGATACTGCGGGTCACACGCCTCGAGCACGTCGACGACCGCCTGGCTCACAAGGTAGCGCGCGAACCATTTCTGGTCGGCGGGGATCACATACCAGGGAGACTCGGGTGTCGATGTGTGGGAGATGGCCTGCTCGTATGCCTGCATGTACTGGGGCCAAAGCTCTCGCTCTGCCAGGTCGTTGCTCGAGAACTTCCAGTTCTTGGCGGGGTTGTCGATGCGCTCGAGGAAACGCCTGCGCTGCTCGTCGGGGCTCACGTTGAGCATGATCTTGAGGATGCGGTAGCCGTTCTCCCACAGATGACGCTCAAAGTCGCGAATCTGGCGGAGGCGCAGTCCGTAGAAGCTGTCCGCATCCATGCCCAGGCACCGATCGGGCATCGCGTAGCCATTCTGTAGGCTGTGGACGCGCGTTACGAGCACGTCCTCATAGTAGGAGCGGTTGAACAGCCCGATGAAGCCACGTTGCGGCAAGTGCCGGGCGGCGCGCCAGAGGTAGTCGTGGCCAAGCTCCTCGGAGGAGGGCTGCCTGAAGTTGTGGACGTTGACGCCTTGCGGGTTGAGGCCGGTCATCACCTTCTTGATGGTCGAGTCCTTGCCGGCGGCATCCATTGCCTGAAAGAGGATGATGACTCCCTCTCGGGCATCCGCATAGAGCTTGTCCTGCAGGTCCGCCATGCGAGCGATGTTCTCGAGGGTCGCCTCCTCGATGCTCTCGCGCTTGTCCTTGTCGATGCGCGCCGAGGTGGGGCACGCGCTCAACGTAAAGGTTCCGGATCCGTCATACCGGCAATCGGAAAAGTCCATGGTCTCCTCCTGAGTCAAATCACCTGAATGCATTGTGCGATTTCAGTTACCTCAACCACAACAGAATCTTGTCTTTTCGGCTGATGGCGTGATGGGGCATACCCATGCCGCCGTGGGTGAGATCGGTCGAGGCTCAGAGTGCCTTGTGCTGGTAGAGCTCTCCGTCATCAAAGCCTAGCCCGCGGTAGTAGTTGCGCGTTCCCACGGAGCTGATGACGTTGATCGAGCGGTACCCATCCTCACGGGCCATCTCGCAGGCACGTGCGACTAGGTTCCTTCCAAGCCCGGAGTGTTGGGCTCCGCCCATCTCCGAGGATCCAAGGCCTGCCACACGACCATACACGTGGACCTCGCGAATCATGGCTTCCTGCCGGTCCTTTGGCAGCGACAGTCGCAGAAAGCCCGCAATGCGGTAGTCGTCTGTAACCCACTGGAGGAAGTGCTCGGTGCTGACGGCGGTGGGGTAGGTGACGCAGTCCATGTGCAGATCGCCTAGTGCCACGTCGTCGGTTGCCACCTCGCGCATGCGAATCTCGCGCACCCTGGCACCCTCCTGCGTGATGCGCGATTCGACCATCTGCCGCAAGTTGGTCTTCTTGTTTCCCGCGATGATGTCGGTGGTCGAGATGTCGCGAATCATGCGCGATATGCGTGTGTACGCCGGCGTGGCGAGCGTGTCGGCAACCAGTAGGTCTATGAGCTCGTCCTCTTTGTAGGGCGCCCACGTGCCCGCCTCGTGGTTGCGAGTGAGATGTGCGCTCTCGACAAGGCAGCACGGGTAGAGCTTGACCTCGTCGGGGAGAAAACGCGGGTCTTGTACCAGACGCAGGTAGTCGAGCCTGTCGGCATCGGGCGTCGCACCGAGGAGGTTGGCCATGAAGTGCACTTGGATCTTGAAGCCCGCCAAGCGTAGGGTCTCAAAGGCGCCTGCTATCTGATTGACGGTCACCCGCCGATGGTTGATGTCGAGGATGCGCTGGTCAAGGCTCTGGATACCCATCTGGATCTTGGTGCAGCCGAGCAATCGCATGGTCCGGGCGCTGTCCGTGCTAATCAAGTCGGGGCGCGTCTCTATGGTGAGGCCAACGACGCGATGGGCCGCTGACTCGTTGGCGACCTGCTCGGCCTCGAGTTCTTCCCATGTGGTGCTCTGCCACGTGGAGGCAGCTTTCCATTCGCTGCGCTGGTTGATGGTTCCCAGGGCATCGTTGTAGGAGATCTCCCCGTCGTTGACACGTTTCTGCAGCTCGCATGTACGCCGGACGAGCTCGTCTTTGTCATAGGTGAGCCCACATGCGCGATACGCACGGTCACGCTCCTCGGGCGCGCCTCCGGCTATCGGCCGCCCTCCAAAGTCGTTGACGGCGCGGAAGAGCTCGCGCACGAACCACACCTGGTAGTCCTGCGGATAGTCGCTCCATGTGCCGCCGAGCACGATGAGCTCGACCTTGTCGGTCACGTGGCCCATCTCGCGCAGGGCGACCAGGCGGGAGCGTACCTGCAGGTAGGGGTCGAAGTAGTTTCTCTCGGCACGTTGGCAGGCGGGCTCGTCAGAAAGGTAGCTCTTGGGCATGCGTACGTCATTTGGGCAGTAGAGGCAGTCGCTCGAGCAAGGCCAAGGCTTGGTGATGACGGTAATCGTGGCGACACCCGATGCGGTGCGACGCGGCTTGACCTTGAGGATCCTCAGCAGCGCGGCCTCGGTCTCTTGGTCGATGCCCCACGACTCCCACCTTGCGCGGTCGCTTGATTTGACCGACAGGTAATAGGGGAGAAGACGGCGCTTGGCCACGCGGCGCGTTGCGTCGTGTGTCGCGCGGTTATGCCGACGTAGAAGCTTGTCGAGCCATACGGCATCGAGTTTGCCGTCCCCGGCCTTGATGGCCGCGATGATTTCGAGTATCGCCGATTCCATGACTGCTAAGTATACTTGAACCATGGACACGACGACCGCACACATGCTCAGCGACCTCACGTCGAACTTCTACCAGCAGGTGGGAAGCTCGTTTTCGGCAACGCGGCAGGCTCCCTGGGCGGGTTGGCAGCGTGTGGTCGAGTCCATTTTGCTGGCCGACGGCGAGCCTGTCCGTGTGCTCGACCTTGCCTGTGGCAACCTGCGCTTCGAGCGATTCCTAGCCAGCGAGGGCGTTCCCTTTGTGGCTCATGCGGTCGACAACTGCGATGATCTGGTAGCCCTCGGGCTTGGGGGCTTCGCATCGGCGAGCGACAGCCAGCGGGTTGTGTATCACCACGTCGACCTCATCGACGGGCTGTTTGGCGACGGATTGTCAGGCGAGGCGCCTTGGCCGAAGGGCAACGACCTATGCGTGTCGTTTGGCTTCATGCACCACATCGCTTTGCCCGAACACCGCAGGCAGGTCATGCATGCCTTGGTGGAGGCGGCACGGCCCGGGGGTGTCGTCGCCGTCACCTTCTGGCAGTTTGTGAACAGCCAGCGCCTCATGGCGAAGGCTGTTCCGGTGGAGGGCGGAGACGAGGGCGACTTTCTGCTGGGCTGGCAGCACCAGGAGGGTGTGTGGCGCTATTGCCATAGCTATGATGACGCCGAGATCGATGCCCTGGTCGAAGCTTGCGGCGGTGACGTCCATGAGGTCGCGCGCTTCTCGGCTGACGGCCGGACGAACGACCTCAATCGCTACTTGATCCTTCAGAAATAGCGTCCGCGCCAGCGCTACCTTACTGCGTAGACCCTGATGAGCTCGACGAGCGCAGCTGTGGCGAGGTTCATGCCCTCGACGGTTATGTGCTCGTAGGGGCCATGGAACCCATCGCCGCCTGTTCCGAGGTTCGGGCAGGGGAGGCCACGGAACGAGAGCTGGCAACCGTCGGTACCACCGCGGATCGGCGTGATGCTCCAAGGAACACCGGCACGCTCGAATGCCTCCTTGGCGTAATCGATGGTAAAGGGGCAGCTTTCGATGACGCTCTCCATGTTCTGGTATTGGTCCTTTATCGTGAGCTCGACCGTTCCCTCGCCCCACCTTTCGTTGAGGGTCTTCTCGATGTGGCGCAGTGTTGCCTTGCGAGCCTCGAAGGACGCCTTGTCAGAGTCGCGGACGATGTAGACGCTCTTGGTGGCCGTCGCGTCACCGTTGATTGAGCACAGGTGGTAGAAGCCCTCCCAGCCCTCGCTATGCCGAGGCGTCTCGGTGCCGGGAAGCAGATTGTTGATCTCACAGGCCACGATGGAGGCGTTGACCATGACATCCTTTGCGGAGCCGGGGTGAACGCTTACGCCATTGACCCTGAAAACGGCCTCGCAGGCGTTGAAGTTCTGATACTGGATCTCGCCCTCCGCGTCGCCATCCATGGTGTACGCCACGTCGGCGTCAAAGCCTTCGACGTCGAAGTATGAGGCTCCGGTGCCAATCTCCTCGTCCGGGGTGAACGCGATTCGCAGAGCCCCATGTGGCTCACCGCTCGCAAGGATGCGCTCCACCGCCGTCATGATCTCGGCGATGCCAGCCTTGTCGTCGATGCCCAGGATCGTCGTGCCGTCTGACGTGAGCAGGGTGCGTCCCTTAAGGGTCTGCAGACGAGGGAAGTCGCGCACCAGCAGGGTGCGCCCGCTGTCGCCCAGTGGGAGGTCGTGACCATCGTAGTTCTCGTGGAGGCACGGCTTGATGTCGTGGTCGCAGAACTGGGAAACGGTGTCCATGTGTGCGATGAGTCCGAGCTTCTTTTTGGCCTCGAGTCCGGGCGTTGCCGGTATCCTGCCAAAGACGAAGCACGTGTCAGACACCCTCACGTCCTCTACGCCGAGAGACCTGAGCTCATCGGCAAGCATGTTGGCCAGCTCAAATTCGCCTTGTGAGCTGGGGCACGTTCCGTCATTGTTCTCGTCGCTCGGCGTGCGAACGACAACGTAGTTGAGCAAGCGATCGATTGGCTTCATGCCGTTCCTTCCCTAATGCGGATCGTCGTGGTCAGCCAGACTCGTCTATGCCACCACGGACCGGCGCGTTCTTTCATCAATTGTACAATTTGTTATGCGAGCCTTGCCCGCCTCGTCATCGTCTGTCAAAAGAGCTTGCAGGTGCTGCCGTTCACAAGTCGTCTGCCACGAGAGGTGCCAATGCGGTAAGCTTATGCGACGAAATCTGTTTGCGATCGGTCGCGAGGGGAGCTACGATACGTGGACCTAGAGTTTCTGCTGCGGCTTCAAGAGCTGCGTAACTCGAGCCCGGCCTTCGTTCAGACGCTGTTTTCGTTCTTGGGGTCGGAGGCCGCGATGGCTGTGGCCATGGTAATTCCCTGTCTCCTGTACTGGTGCTACGACAAACGCGCCGGACGATATGCCCTCCTTTCCTTTGGCTTCAGCTCCATGTTCAACCAGATCGTCAAAAACACCTTCTGCGTCTACAGGCCGTGGATTCGCGACACGCGCATCGTGCCGGACTCTGTTGCGATCAAGGGTGCGAATGGATACTCGTTTCCCAGCGGGCACGCGCAGTCGACGGCAAGCGTGATGGCCGGCCTTGGCTGGTATTACCGCAAGCTCGTATGGCCACCGGTTGTCGCCATCTTGTTCACGCTGCTCGTCGCCTTCTCGCGCAACTTCCTCGGTGTGCATGCGCCCCAGGACGTCTTGGTCGGCGTCGTCGAGGGCTGCGTGTTCGCGTATGTTTGCTGGAAGCTGATGGAATGGGCGGAGCAGTCCGAGGAGCGCGCCTTTGTCGTACTGCTGGTGGGCACGGTGTTGACGGTCGTGAGTCTCGTGTACCTGACCATCAAGCCGTACCCCGTGGAATACGTCAACGGCGAGGTCCTGGTTGATCCCAAGGAGATGCTCGTCAGCTGCTACAAGTCTGCGGGCGCCCTGACCGGCATTCTGGCGGGGCTCTTTGTGGAGGGGGCCTACATCCGCTTTGAGACGGGCAATGTCGGCGTGGCGGAGAGCGCGGCAAGGCTTCTTATGGGTGCCCTCATGGCGCTTGTCGTCCACAAGCTCGCTGGCGCACTGTTCATGGAGCTGTTTGGAGATACGGTCGGAGAGCTCTTCAAATACGCGCTGACCTTCTTTGTGGTCTCAGCCGGCGCCCCGTTCTTCTTCAGGCCATTGGGGAACCGCTTCTTTGCGGGCTCGCATGCAAAGTCGTAGGTGGGGATAGCCGATTTCCAAACCCCGTATGCTGCGCGACCATGCCGCAAGCTGGCCTAACGGGGCAAATCTGCGAACTGCGCTAGATGCCGAGCTCCTGTCGCATGTGCCGGCCCATCGCGTCGAACTTGGCCTGAGTTGCGGGCCTGGCCCATCCTCTGTCGAGCATGTCGGCGAGATGCCCCTGTTCGCGGACGATGTCGATGCTGGCGGGATGCACAAGCTCCCAGGCAAAGCAGATATGGCCGAGCATGATGTCAGCGGGATGCTTGCGGATTGAGCGCGGCAGGCAGAGGTGCTGGTAGAAAGTGTCAACGCACGCATCCGACAGCTCGCTGTTCACCATGTCGGACTCGCTTACGCCGTAGATGTCCTCGATGGGACAGATGCAGTTGACTCGGACGATGTCGATCTTGTCGGCGTCACGCAGGATGTCGCAGTATCTTCTGGTCTCGCCGTCGAGGTCATCGGGCAGCCGGTAGGAGCTGTGCAGGGCCACGGCCGTGCGTATGAGTTCGTCGTCGCACGATTGCTCGACAAAAGACCTGATGAGTAGGTTGCCGGATGGCCCGTACGGCTCAAAGAGCAGCTTCGCGCCGAGTGCGGCATGGCTGACCGAAGCGGCGTCGTTGAAGGTGCCATAGCGTCTGACCTGCTCGAACCTGCCTATGTCATGCAACAGGCCTGTCAGCCAGGCAAGGTCTGCCTCCGTGGGGCCCATGCCGTCGGCCCTTGCAATCCGGTCGCAGAGTGTGGCTACCCGGTAGGTGTGGTCGATCTTGAGGGCGATTTTGGGGTCGCGCGCATCGTAGTCACTGACGTATTGCTCAAAGGCCTGTTGGGCGTGTTCACGGTCGATTGCCATGGGTGCTCCTGTCTCGTTCGCTTCATCCGATTCTATCGGTTGTGGGCATTTGTGCGGTTGCCGATGGTAGCCGCAGGCTCTTCGTGGCATTGTGTTCGAAGGTGATGGCCCTTGGGGGGTGCACCGTCGAAGTAGTCGAGCGGCCGGTTATGGGGCCGCCGTGAGGGAAGGTTTGCGATGTCGGCTAAACGCGCTGAAAGGAGTGCCGCTGGTCCCAGCATTGGCGGTCTCATGGCTCTCATGCTTGCGGCTCTGCTGCTTACGTGCACGGGATGCTCGGGGAATGCCCAGCAGGGTGGCGCTGCCTCACAGGCGGATGCGGATGATACGGTCGCTGAGCAGCAAGACGAGGCAACTGCGCAGGACGAAGCGACGCCCGCAGTGGGACGCGCCAGCGGTGATGCGGCGCTCGACGCCTGGGCGGACGAGTGCCTCGACAGGCGTGGAGACGTCACGGTCTATGCCATCAGCGAGCTCAAGGGCGGACAGCTCAACGCACTGCTGCAGGAGCAGGATTATGCCTGGAACGAGCGCAACCAGATCTGGCTCAAGGAGGATGGGTCTGCCGCGCTGGTCGTATGTGACGAAAAGGGCGAGCATTTGACGGCGGACGAGATCGCGTCGCTGTCTGCCGGGTCTTCGGAGGGTGCGGTCAGCTACCGCATCGTGACGAGCGGCTACAACAGCTTCAAGAAGGCATTTGAGGGGCTGGCGGAGAAGGTCATGACTTGCGAGGACGTCTGCTATTGGGACGATGGCGCTGTTGGGGTCGTCAGCGGCCCATCTGCCGGGAGAAGCCTTGTGCTCGTAAGCAAGAGCAATGACGTGTACGCCATTTCGGTCTTCAGCGAGGAAGCGGTTGCCAAGGGACTTCTCAACAAGGAGTCGGGCACCGATTTCGCGCAGGATATCGACGGCGCATTCGAGGCGCTCTCCGGCAGGGCGATTGGCGCAGCCTTGTGAGAGCCAGGGCACCCCGTGCGGGCGACCCTCGGCCCGCTGCTGCATATGGGGTGTGGGGTCGACATATATGCCAACATGTGGTAAAACCGTCATGCAACCAATGGGAAGGTCTTTGGCATGTACCTTTGTACTACCTGCAATCGACGGCAGCTCGTCTGCGGCGCATCTGACGGTGACGTCATCCTTCCGGCACGAACTAAGACTATCTAGGCGTATGTCCCTCATCGCGGCGATGAGCCGTGTGACATGCGCCTTAATTGTTTTCGCGGGCCCCTGGCCCGGTGTTTCGTTGTGGTAATCAAAAGCGTAAGCGCTGCATGTAAGCAAGGAGAGAGCAATGAAGATCCTGTACAACGACGGTCATGTCGACGAGTGTCCAAAGGACGAGGAGCTGCACGTCATTCGCCACAGTGCATCCCACATTCTCGCGCAGGCCATCAAGCGCCTGTATCCCGAGGCGGACTTTGGCTATGGCCCCGCCACCGAGAATGGCTTCTACTACGACATCGACCTGCCCGAGGGCGTCAAGATCAGCGAGGAGGACTTCCCTGCGATCGAGGCGGAGATGCGCAAGATCTGCAAGGAGAACCTCAAGTTCGAGACCTACGAGCTCCCGCGCGAGGAGGCCATCGCCCACATGCAGGAGCGTGGCGAGAAGTACAAGGTCGAGCACATCGGCGACCTTGACGAGGATGCCCGCATCACCTTCTACAAGCAGGGCGAGTACGTTGACATGTGCGTTGGCCCGCACCTCATGTACACCAAGGCGCTCAAGGCCTTCAAGCTCACCGGTGTCTCGGGGGCCTACTGGAAGAACGATGCCAAGAACAAGATGCTTACCCGCATCAATGGCATCGCCTTTGCCAGCAAGGCCGACCTCGACGCCCACCTCGCCTTTATCGAGGAGGCAAAGAAGCGCGATCACCGCAAGATCGGCCAGGAGATGGAGCTGTTCATGATGGCCGACGAGGGCCCGGGTTTCCCGTTCTGGCTGCCCAACGGCATGCGTCTCAAGAACGCCCTCATGGACTACTGGCATGACATGCAGAACGAGTACAACTACGATGAGGTGCAGACGCCCATCATCCTGTCGCGCAAGCTGTGGGAGACCTCCGGTCACTGGGACCACTACAAGGAGAACATGTACACCACGCTGATCGACGAAGAGGACTATGCCGTCAAGCCGATGAACTGCCCGGGCGCCTGCCTCATCTACAAGAGCAAGCCTCGCAGCTACCGCGACCTGCCGCTCAAGCTCGCCGAGGCCGGCCTCGATCACCGCCACGAGCTCCGCGGCGCCCTGCACGGCCTCTTCCGCGTGCGTTCCTTCACCCAGGACGACGCCCACCTGTTCGTGCGCCCCGACCAGATCACCGAGCTGGTTACCGAGACGGCCCATCTGATTACCACCTATTACAAGCAGTTTGGCTTCCCGTATCACGTGGAGCTCTCCACCCGTCCCGACAACTCCATGGGCTCCGACGAGGACTGGGCCCTCGCCGAGGAGGGCCTACGCAAGGCTCTCGAGACCATGGGCGTCGACTACATCCTCAACGAGGGCGACGGTGCCTTCTATGGCCCCAAGATCGACTTCCACCTGGAGGACTGCCTTGGCCGCACCTGGCAGTGCGGCACCATCCAGCTCGACTTCCAGCTTCCGCAGAACTTCGAGCTCGAGTACGTCGGCGCTGACGGCGAGAAGCATCGCCCGATCATGATCCACCGTGCGGGCTTTGGCTCCTTCGAGCGCTTCATCGGCATGCTCACCGAGCAGTACGCAGGCAAGTTCCCCACGTGGCTTGCCCCGTGCCAGGTCAAGATCCTGCCCGTCTCCGAGAAGACCCGTGACTATGCCCTCGAGGTCGGTGCCAAGCTGCGCGCCGCCGGCGTGCGCGTGAAGGTCGACGAGCGCGACGAGAAGATCGGCTACAAGATTCGCGAGGCTCGCGGCATCGATCGCGTCCCGTACATGCTCATCCTGGGCGAGAAGGAGAAAGAAGCGGGCAACATCAGCGTCCGTGACCGCACCAACGAGACGCATCCCAGCTCTCTCGACGAGTTCATCGCGGACATTACGGCCGAGATCTCCGAGCGTCGCGGGTAATGAGGACGCACCTGCCATCTGACGAATGGCGGAGCACGAATACAGGGCCGTCGGCATGGCAACTGGGCCAGCGCCGGCGGCTTTTTCGTGGCTGGTTTATTGGCTTCCTCCGTCGAGCGTTTGAGATGCAAGGAAAAGGGAGATAGTAGAGTTGATGTGAAAAAGGAACAATCCTCGCCAGAGAAGACGGGGATGTCGAACGGAGGAAGTCATGGCAATAGATATGAATGATTGGAAGGCGAAGGCAGACGATCTTGCCGATCAGGCGTCCGATGTGGCGGAGGATCTTGGGAACAAGGCAAAGCCTTATGTGGAGCAGGCAAAGGAGGCGGTTGCGCCGCTGACCGAGCGCGCTAAGCCCTACGTCGACCAGGCGGTCGAGGCGGCAAAGCCGATCGTGACGCAGACCATGGATGCCGCCGACAGCCTGATCGAGCAGGCGCAGCCCTATGTGAGCCAGGCGTTCGACAAGGCCAACGAGCTGGCTGGCCAGGCTCAGCCGTACGTAGAGCAGGCTAAGGGAGTCGCGGGAGACATGGTGGAGAAGGCGAAGCCACATGCCGAGAAGGCAGTGGATTGGGCAACCGGCATGCTTGACAAGGCCTTTGACTTCCTTGAGGAGCAGACCAAGACCGATCTCGACGGTGACGGCGTCATCGGGGCGGCCGTGAAGGAGGCGCTCGAGATCGAAGTCGTCGACGACGCTGCGGACGTCGTTGAGGCCGAGCCGGTCGCCACTGAGGAGCCGGCCGAGGCTGCAGAAGAGCCTGAGGTGGAATAGACATGCCGTGCGCCTGCTCCCTGGATGAGCTGCGTGCTGCACGACAGCTCGGAGCGAGCAAGGCATGGCTCGTTGCGACTTCTGAATCACGCGTCATGGATGCGGTGATGGGTGCTCCCGGTGAAGTTCGAATCGTTACGGCGCTCTCGGGATCACCCCTCTCGTGCCTTGACGTGCGTGGCATGGCGCGGGAAGCGCACGTCGGCGGGATGGCAGTGGTTGCGAATGCTGGGGTCACGGGTCTGTTTGGCTGTGCGTACGGCCAGCTGGGAGCTGATCTCACGACTGTCAAGCTGAAGGAGGGTCTTACGCTCGTGGCTGCCGCAGACGTGTGGCTATCTGAGCGCATGTCCTCTCTCGCGCATCTTGTTTCGACGTGCGGACCTTCTATCGAGGACGCCGAGGCTCTTCATGCGCAATTGGAGAGCGGTGCAAGAGGGTGGCGCCGGCAAAGCGATGTCGCACAGGTGGCGGCATCGTATCTGAGGTGCCATCCTTCCGTGGGTGAGGTAAGGTATCCCGGTCTTAAGGGCGACCCATCATTTTCTGTGGCCGCGCGCACGCTCCAGTCGGGCTTCGGGCCCCTTGTCGACTATCGCCGCAAGGATGCGGATGGCTGGTGTCGTGTGGCCTGTGATACGGATGACGCCAAGGCATTGGTGATGGAGCTTGAGCTCAGGCTCATGGCGCTTGCGGTAGGCGACGGCTCGCATGCCAGTTGAGTGTCCCCGTGGGATGCTTGGTCGAGCTCTCAGGGGAGTGCGGCGAGCGGTCTGCTATGGTGTTCGTACGGATGGACATTACAAGTTGGGAGCAACGATGCGTAGACAGAACAAGGTAGTTTCCGCGCTTGTCGCAGTGGTCTGCTGCATGCTGACCTTTGGCCTTTCGGTTGGCCTTTTCGGTTGCGGCAAGAACGACGAGACGGTCATCCGCGAGACAATCTCCCAGGCGCTTGACCCGTTCAAGTCACCCACGCGGGAGAGCCTAGAGCCCATCATCACGAAGTCCGGTACCGATCTGTCGGAGATCGAGGAGTACGGCATCGATCCGTATGAGTTCATGACGCACTGCCTGTCGCATTTCGACTACACCATCGACTCGGTCACCGTCGATGGCGAGTCGGCAACGGCATCCCTCACACTCAAGAGCGCAGACATCTCGGTGGCAGTCAAGGCAGTGCAGGCCGAGATGACCGAGAATGCGGCGGACTATGCCGACATCCTCTCGAGCGAGGATGCGCTGCGAGAGTTCATGAAGACCTTCTTTGACAAGGTGTACGAGAAGCTTGATGCGAGCGAGGAGCTCGTCGAGAGCCAGGCACAGCTCAATCTCACTAAGACCGATGGCGAGTGGGGTGTTGATGACGATGGCGTCAACACCATCGTGAGCGGCATGTTTGGCGGTATCGAGATCTAGTGGCTTTCGCCTTGTCGCAAATCTGGGCAACAATGCACGAAAAAGGGATGGGACCTCGCGAGTGATCTGAGGCCCATCCCTTCGTTTGAGGCTGGTCTTGGGTGCATATGGCCGCGCGCAGGGCGCTAATCTGATACGTCAGTGTCGAGGAAGACGGTGAACTCGTAGTCGGGGTATGCTTGCCGGCACTGCTCGACGATCAGGTCGCGTGTGGCTTGGCGGTCGGGATCCTCGAAGCCAATGACGACATCAAAGCGCACGCTCTTCTTGTCCTCGTCGACATAGAAGCCATGCATTTCCTTGACATGCTCATGAGACCAGACGACGTTCGCAATGTTCGAGCGCATGATGCCCGCGGGAGAGTCGGCCGCATTGGTGGCGTAGACCCCGACGGCGACCAGTATGACCCCACACTCCTTGATGACGCGCTCCTGGATCGCCTTGGTGAGGGCGTCGATGGCCGCCGCGGTCATGTTCTCGTCGACGGCGATGTGGATGGATCCCTGCATACGCTCTGGACCGTAATCGTAAAGGAAGAGGTCGTAGGCGCCGCCAACACCGTCAAACGATTCGACGACCTCCTTGACCTTGCGAGACACTTCGGCATCGACACGTTCTCCAAGAATCTTGGACAGGGTCTCTTGGAGCATCTCGATGCCGCTCTTGATGATGACGACCGAAATGAGCGCACCGAGCCAGGCCTCTACGCTGATGCCTAGCGTGAGGTAGAGCAGCGCGGCGATGACCGTCGCGGACGAGATGGCGGCATCCATGGTGGCGTCGGTTCCCGAGGCTATCAACGAGTCGGAGGAGACCCTGCGGCCCACGCCAATGAAATAGCGTCCCAAGATGACCTTGGCGATGACGGCAACGACGAGGATGAGAATCGATATCATGTCGTAGCTCGGAACACTTGGCTCGATGATGGCCGTGACGGACTCGCGTAGCGACGTGACGCCAGCCGCCAGAACGATGGAGGCGATGACGATGGCCGACATGTATTCGATGCGGCCATAGCCAAAGGGGTGGTTTCGGTCGGCCGGGCGAGAGGCTAGGCGTGTTCCAATGATCGTGATGAGCGACGAGAGCGCGTCGGAGAGGTTGTTGACCGCGTCGAGCACAATGGCAATCGAACCGGTCAGCCCTCCGACGGCCGCCTTGAATGCCGCGAGGACGACATTTCCGGCTATGCCTATGTAACTGGTGCGTACGATTTGGCGCTCGCGGTCGAGTGCTACGGATTCGTCAGACATGCGTCTCCAATCATCAATGATGAGGTCTATCTAGCATAATCCTTCGAAGAGCTAAAAAGCGTAAACAAATATATAGTGCACAAACATAATGGAAGCCAAACGGAATGGATAACAGGTTGAGGAGCTTCTGGCAGTAATGGCTCTGGGTTCCGTGGACGGGTACAATGGCGAGGAATGTCTCGCGGAGGAGAAGTCTATGAAGAGCGTGCATGCATCTGCGGCGATTATCATGCGTGAGGGAACGGTGTTCTGCGCACACAGGACGGCCGGTGACGCGGGGCCCGGCTGGGAGTTTCCGGGTGGCCCGGTCGAGAATGGCGAGAGCGCCGAGGACACGCTGCGCCGCGTGATGCGCGAGAAGCTTGGTGTCAGGGTTTCGACGATGTGGCTGCTCGATACCGTCGAGTACGATTGCCCGGACTACCATCTCACCATGGACTGCTTCGTATGCGCGCTTGTGCCCGGGGAGGAGCCACAACCCGTGGAGCACGACGAGGTTGCTTGGCTCGATCGTGACGGGCTCTTGCGGGTCGACTGGCTCTCCGCCGACAGACGGGTCGTATCCGTGCTTGGGTCGTACTGGGACCAGATATTCTCGTCGATGCACCTGTGACGTTTGTAACAACGGGGCTTGAGAACGGCTGACGCATCGTTAGCCCGAAAGCCAACAATCAAGGAGAATCCAATGACGCCTTCAGAGGACAGACCGAAAACTCCCGTCATCGAGACGGCGGCTGGTACGACCTCACCCGAAAACGCCCGTTCGGGCAACTTCGCATACATCGTCGCCTTGGCGACGATCGTCGTGCTTGGCCTTATGGGGGCTGGGGTCTCGGGCTGCATGAGGCTGACGACCAGTCTGGCACAGGATTTTGATTATGGCGACACGTCGAATGACCTTGGCGACGATTACCTTGACGATGACTTCTTTGACCAGTTCGACTATCAGGACGACGGGACGGATGCGGAAAGTGACGATGACGGCCTCGGACTGGGCAGCCACTCGGTAAAGGACGTGCTCGGCGGCGACTTGAAGCTCTATAGCTTTACCATTGACTCTTGCCTGCCCGCGATGGACTACGCCAACGCGCAACAGCCCGTCAGGGATTTCGTCCGGGGTCTGGTGATAGCCGACCGCGATGCAACCTCCGACATTGCCACGCAGCTTCGCACCGCAGCCTGGAATGACGATGACTTGAGCGTTGCGATACAGAACGCCCAGACAAGAGCTCAACAGGCGGTGGAGGACATACGGGCGATGCAGCTGCCGGCGGTTAATGGCGACAACGCTTCATCGGTGTCGCACGGGCTGGAAGTGGGGAAGAGCGACGCCCTCAAGCGCTGGGAGGCGATCCAGGCGGAGCTCGACCTGTTTGCGGCCAACGAAACGATCACTTCGAGCGAGCTGCGGGATATCGACAACGACCTGCAGGATTCCACCTATGACGCCGCCGAGTCGTTCTCGTCGGCCCTGTCGGATTCTGCTGCAATCTAACGTGAGCGGTCGCATGGCGGCCTGATGCAAGGAGAGACCATGAGCAAGGCGGACGATCTGTTTATCGCGATGTGCTCGGACATCATCGAGCGTGGCACCACTACCGAAGGTCAGAAGGTCAGGCCCCATTGGGAGGACGGCGCCTCTGCCTACACCATCAAGCGCTTTGGCGTATGCAACCGCTACGACCTGCGCGACGAGTTCCCCGCTCTTACCCTGCGCCGCACCGCGCTCAAGAGCTGCATGGACGAGATCCTGTGGATATACCAGCGCAAGTCAAACAACATCCACGATCTGGGTCCGCACATCTGGGATGAGTGGGCTGACGAGAGCGGATCGATCGGCAAGGCATACGGCTATCAGATCGGCAGGAAGAGCATCTATCCCGAGGGCGAGTTCGACCAGATGGATCGCGTGCTCTATGACCTGCGGAACACGCCATTCTCGCGTCGCATCATGACCAACACCTACGTGTTCGACGACCTTCACGAGATGCATCTGTATCCTTGCGCTTACGGGGTCACCTATAACGTGACCGACGACAGGCGCGAGGACGGACGCCTCACACTCAATATGGTGCTCAACCAGCGAAGCCAGGACGTGCTGGCAGCGAACAACTGGAACGTCTGCCAGTATGCGTTGCTGCTGATGATGGTTGCACAGTCGTGTGGCATGGTCGCGGGCGAGCTGGTGCACATGATTGCCGATGCCCACATCTACGATCGTCACGTGGACATCATCCGCGAGCTTATCACGCGGCCGACTTATCCTGCGCCAACGGTGACGCTCAACCCCGAGGTCACGGACTTCTATGACTTCACGACCGACGACCTCATAGTCGAGCATTACGAGCACGGCCCCCAAGTCAAGAACATCCCCATCGCGGTGTAGCGCAAAGGGTGCGGTTCTGACTGTTTTGCTAGAGCATGGAGGCTTGAGATGAACGCCATCGTTTCGGTGACATCCGACTGGGCAATAGGGAACAAGGGGCGTCTTGTGGTCGCAAACCGCGCGGACATGCGGCGTTTCAAAGAGCTTACGATGGGTGGAACGGTCATCATGGGAAGGGCGACCTTCGAGAGCTTCCCAAATGGCCCGCTAGCCGGTCGTCGCAACGTCGTTGTGACGCATGACGCGTCGTACGGGCATGACCATCAGGGAATAGTTTGTGCGGCATCGCCGCAGGAAGCTCTTGCCATGGTGGCGGGGGACAATCCCGATCGCGTCTGGCTCATCGGTGGGGAGAGCCTCTACCGGGCGCTTCTCCCCGAGTGCGAACGTGCCTACGTGACCAAGAACGATACGACCGTTGAAGCCGACGCCTTCTTCCCAAACCTTGATGCAGATGATGGTTGGCAAGTCGAGGAACGAGGCGATGGCGGCGTGACAGCCGCAGGCATTCCCTTTGAGTACGTGGTCTATCGCAACGTTGGCAATGACAATGACCGCTAGGCGCGAGACTCGATTCTGACGACCGCAAACGACTCCCCGGCCTCGTCGCACAGATCGACGGTCCGCACCGAGTCGTTTGCGTGTACGTGGGGGATGATCGTGTCACCCAGGCGAGCCTGTTGCTTGTACTGGATGCAGATGCGCTCTATGTCGGTTGTCTTTCCGGCTTCGTCGGGCCCATAGATCGCGGCAAGCGCATTGGTCGCCATGCCGAGGTACTGTGCATTGTTGACATGTCGGTTGGTGTCAAGGTGGAGCTCTCCGACCGTGATGGACGGGGCGATCTCGTACGGGCCCTCGACGGGTACGCGACGCTTGGTCGGCCCCATGTCAAGTGGGGCCTCGTCGCTCAGGTATACCAGTTGGTCGTCGGGGATGCGGATTGGCCTGCCGGCCTCGAAGTCGTACACGAACCACAGGGAGTCGGCGCGCACGAGCTGCGTTCCCTCACGGTCACAGATGACGAAGTTGCGTGAGGCGAGCGTGCGCGCCATCGTATGGCACCAGGTGCTCACGCGAATGTCGTCACAGAAGCGGGGGAGGTTCCGGATCTCGATCTGCCAGGCGGCGATGAGCCAGGCGATTCCACGACTCGTCATGTACGAGACGCCCCGGTCGATGCTCTCGGAGTGGAAGGTCGTGCAGTCCTGCAGGTAGTTGATCAGCGCGAGCATCGTGAGATTGCCATGCTCGTCGCACTCGCTGTAGCGAACCTTGCTGTCGAAGGAGTACATGGTTCCTCGCTTCCTGGCGTAGCGATGCTTGCTGGCTACGCGGTGTAGTAGGGGCTGTGCCGATCGACCACAAGGAGGTTGCTCGAGGGCAGGCAAGATGCCTCGTAACTGGTGACCAGCATCTCGCTTGCGTCGCCATCACGTTGGATATGCAGGGGCTCCGATGATTCGACTCGGATCTCTGCCCCCGAGAAGCGCTCGATGAGCGGCCTTCCGATGGTCTGGCCCGATGGGTCAAAGATGCCGGCAATCATGGGAACGAGTAGCTGCACGGCGTCGGTGGTCGCCAGAACCATGACGTCAAGCTCCCCGTCGTCCATCGTGCATCCGGGAAGAATGTTGATGTCGCCTTGGATGCTCGCCGTGTTGCAGACGATGCACGAGATGCCCTTGCGCTGGTAGGTCTTGCCGTCGACGGTAATGGTGAAGGTCACGAAGGGAGGGTTGAGATTCTGCAGCACGGCGGCGAAGTATGCAGCCTCGCCGAGCGACTGCTTGTTTGCCGCGGCGGTCTGCATGAGCTGCGCGTCGAAGCCGATGCCGCTCATGATGCCAAAGCCCATCGATTCGGTTGAGCCGTCTACGTACGTGCAGCGCAGCTCGCCGAGGTCGAAAGGCTGGGCGTGCCGTGCGAGGCAGGCTGACGCAATGGCTGCCGGTTCGGTTGCGTTGCCGAGGTTGGAGAACAGGAGGTTGGCGGTTCCCGACGGGAACACGCATGTCGGTATGTTCCTGCCACGCAGCGCATAGAGGGCATTGGCAACCGTACCGTCTCCGCCCGATATGACCACAAGGTCAAAGTCCTCGGCGTCGACCAGAACCTTCTCTATCGGGTAATCTCGTCCCAGGCACCTAAAGACGCACTCGTCCCCAAAGCTCATCAGCTCGCGCTGAAACTCGTAGATCGCGTTTGAGCTGAACCCGGAACGAATGTTGTGGATGATGAGACTTCTCATGCTCCCCCCTGAGATGTGATGCGAAGGCGCGCCCCGTTGAGTATCATGGTTTCGTTTACTGCGACTGGGCGCCGTCTTTATGATGGTACCCATTCAAGTCCATCAGGAGAACGACGCGTGTACATTTCCGAATCTAACGAACTCGCCGCCTTTTGCGAGCGCGCCGCTTCGTCGCGGATACTTGCGGTGGATACCGAGTTTCTTCGCGAGAAGACGTATTATCCCAAGCTCTGTCTCGTCCAGGTGGCCACCCATGACGAGTCTGCGTGCATAGATCCGCTGCTCATAGAGGACATGTCGCCTTTGTGCGACCTTCTTGCCGACGAGCGGATCACCAAGATCTTCCATGCTTGCACGCAGGACCTTGAGGCGTTGCTCGAGACCTATGGCATCATGGCCGCCCCCGTCTTTGACACGCAGGTCGCAGCGGCGTTTTTGGGAATGCGCCAACAGGTGGGATACGGCGCTCTTGTGGAGAAGTTCACTGGCGTTCACCTGCCAAAGGCAGATTCTCTGACCGACTGGTCGCGGAGGCCACTTGATGGGGAGCAGCTCGCCTACGCAGAGGACGATGTGAAGTATCTGCCGGGAATCTACGACTCGATGATGACGCAGCTCGTGGCAAAGAACCGCCTCGGCTGGGTCGCGCCCGAGATGGAGGCCGTCTCGGCCAGGTCGCACATCGAGCGCACGCCCGAGAACGCCTACCTCCACCTCAAGCGTGCCAACTCCCTGACCAGGCGACAGCTTGCGGTGGCGCGCGAGGTCTGTGCCTGGCGCGAACGCAACGCCGCGCGCCGCAACGTGCCGCGCAAGTGGGTCGTGGGCGACGAGATTCTCGTGGAGGTGAGCAAGCGCAGCCCCAAGTCGGTCGATCGCCTGCGTCGTATACGAGGGACGGAGCAGATTTCCGATGCCGAGGCGGAGAACCTCGTGCGTGCCGTGCGCAAGGGCGTTGCCATCGGGCCGGAGAATCTGCCGCCGGCACGACGCAAAGAGCGCAACTCGGCCGAGGCGGAGGGCGCCATCGACCTCATGTACGCGCTGCTGCGCATCATATCCGAACGTACGGGCGTCGCCCCCCAGCTCATCGCCACGCGTGACGATCTGATTGACCTTGCCGTGGGACGCGAGGGCTGCATCCTCAAGTCCGGCTGGCGGCACGAGGTTGCGGGGCAGCTTCTCGAGCGGCTCCTGTCGGGCGAGATCGGGCTTACGGTCAAGGAGGGCCGTGTCGAGGTGCTCTGAGTGGTCGGTGTGCCTGGACAGCCTAAAAGGTAACCATTGCCTGTCGTAATCCGGATGAAATGGGATTGCTGTCGCGCTTTGGGTATAAAGTAACTTACGGATGAGGCCGGCCAGGCACCCGCCCGGTCGGCCATTTGATTGGAGTGAACATGTACGGATATGGATATGGTTACGGCTATGACCTGCCCTACATCATTCTCGCTGTCGTGTCGATGGTCTTGGGGATGATCACGCAGGGTTACATCAATGCCGCCTACAGCAAGTGGTCGAAGGTGCCCACCCAGCTGCACGGAACCGGCGCCGATGTGGCACGTCGGATGCTCGACTCCAACGGTGCGAGCGAGGTTGGTATCACGCGTGTGGAAGGCCATCTGACCGACCACTACGATCCGAGGGACAACAATCTGCACCTCTCGCCTGATAACTACACGAAAGGGTCGGTGGCTTCGGTTGCGGTAGCCTGTCACGAGGCTGGCCACGCCGTGCAGAATGCCACGGGATACGGTCTCATGCGGGTGAGGTCATCGCTTGTTCCCGCCGTGTCGTTCACCTCTCGTACCTGGGGCCTTGTCTTCATCGCCGGCCTCATGCTCGGCAGCCTGAGGCTCATGCAGGTGGCTGTGGCCTTCTTTGCCCTGTCTGTCGTGTTCCATCTGGTCACGCTTCCCGTCGAGATCGACGCGTCGCGCCGCGCGGTGGAGTACCTTGGCACCGTGAGTGAGGTGGATCAGCAGGGTGCCAAGGAGGTACTGACCGCCGCCGCGCTGACGTATGTCGCCGCAGCGCTGACCTCCATCATGCAGCTGATGTATTACGTGAGCCGCACGAGGGATCGTGACTAGCCGATGGGGCAGCCACAGCCGATTTCGGTAAGCGATGCCATAGGCTTTGCAAAGTCGACCGTCGACAACATGCCGACTTTGCTTGTGACGGGCGAGGTGTCTGGATTTCGCTCGCCAGCTCGCACGGGGCACTGCTACTTTCAGCTCAAGGATGACTCTGCCGCCATGGACGCCATCGTATGGCGCGGTATTTACCAATCCAGCGGCGTCGAGTTGCACAACGGCCTGCAGGTGCTCATGGTGGGCCGTTTTCAGATCTATGAGCCCACAGGCAGGCTCTCCTTTGTGGCAAAGAGCATCGAGGCGTCAGGCGAGGGCCTCCTGCGTCAGCAGGTTGCCGCCCTCGCCAAGAGGCTCGAGGCCGAAGGCCTCATGGACCCCGCCCGAAAGAAGAGGATTCCCGGATTCTGCGAGAGGATCGCTGTCGTCACCTCTCCCACAGGCAGCGTCATAGATGACGTGAAGCGCACCCTTGCGCGCCGCAACCCGCTCGTCGAGGTGCTCGTTTCGGGGTGCGCGGTGCAGGGGGAAGGTGCTCCCGCGCAGATCATACGGGCGCTCGCCCGCGCCGAGGCCGCAATGCCCGAGGCGATACTTCTGGTGCGCGGAGGCGGATCCTACGAGGATCTCATGACGTTCAATGACGAGTCTCTGGCGCGTGCGGTCGCAGCATGCACGGTCCCTGTGATCACGGGAATAGGCCATGAGCCCGATACCTGTATCTGCGACATGGTCGCTGACAGACGCTGCTCGACACCGACGGCTGCCGCAGAGTCCGTCGCCCCGGCCTTTGACGAGATCCTGCGGGTGTTCTATGAGCGCGAGCATCGTCTTGGGCGTGCGATGAAGAGCCAGCTTGGTTTGCGGGCGCAGGTTGTGGATGCCCTGGATGCCCGCTCGGCGCAAGCCACCAAGACACTCCTCAACGGCCTTCGCGCATCAGTCGACTCGCTCTCGTCCCGTCGCTGCCTGACCGAGCCAATGGCTCAGGTCGAGGATCGCAAGGCGCAGCTCGAGCTGACCTCGCAGCGCCTTCATGACGCGGAGCCGCGAATCATCTCGAGGCTGTCGGAGCAAGTCGACGTGCTTGCCGCACATCATTGCCTTCAGAACCCCATGGCGTTCGTAGAGGACCGCCAACGGGAGGTTGAGTCTTTCGGGAAGAGGCTTGGCGAGGCTGCTCCCCGACAGATCGACCGGCTGAGGCGCGAGTCCGAAGGTGCGGCACAGCGCATGATTCAACTCGGTCCTCGTCTGCTCAAGCACCATGAGGCCACCCTGCAGCGCAGTGCGGCACAGCTCGAGGCCCTGTCGCCGCTCAAGGTCATGGCGCGTGGCTATGCGATAGCGCGTGACGAGAACGGGCGTGTGGTGTGCGATGCGGCGACGCTTTCCCCTGGAGACGGACTCACGGTGCTTCTCGCAAGAGGCTCCGTGACTGCCACCGTGCAAAAGGTACAAGAACCATCTGACGACGATGGCTCGTCGTCGCAGACGCAAGATTAGGAGGATTCCCAATGGCTGACAAGGAGCTGCGCAAGGTGGAGGACATGACGTTCAGGGAGGCGTCGGTCGAGCTCGAGAACATTGTCCGCTCGCTCGAGGCCGGAGACCTCGAGCTCGAGGAGTCGCTCGAGCGCTATGGTAGGGGAGTCGAACTCATGGCCAGTCTCAGGAGTCGCCTTGCCAACGCGGAGCAGCGCGTGCAGGAACTGCTCGACCAGGCGGAGGCAACGCACGAGACGGTCGACACCGTTTCGGCTCCTTCGTCGGCGTACCTCGACGAATAGCATCAAAGAACACAAGGAACTGCGACGAAAGGCAAGAGCCATGAAGGACGATTGCATCTTCTGCAAGATTGCGAACCACGTCATCGAGTCTGACTACGTCTACGAGGACGATCTCGTCTGCGCGTTTCGCGATATGAACCCGGCCGCACCTACCCATGTGCTCGTCGTTCCAAAGGAGCATTACGCAACCATCGTCGACGGCGTTCCGCAGGAGACGCTAGCGGCCATGGCGAAGGCAATCGACGAGGTCGTCAAGTCCGAAGGTATTGACGAGAGCGGATTCAGGGTCATCACGAATGCTGGTCCCGACGCGGACCAGGTGGTCAAGCATCTTCACCTGCATGTGCTCGGCGGACGTTTCCTCGGCGAGTCGCTCTTGGCCGAGTAGGCAGGTCAAGGCTAATCACCGAACAGTTCTGCCGTGTCTTTGCGTTGATACCGTAGGCTGCGCGATTCCTGACGGGATTGTGCGGCCTGCGGTCGTATTATGTGACAAGCTTCATTACAGATTGCATGCGTGCAACAGAGAGGGGTTTGCATGAACGTACTGGTCATCAACGCCGGTAGCTCGTCGCTCAAGTTCCAGCTTCTTGACGTCGACACCCGTGAGGTATACGCCAAGGGCAATTGCGAGCGCATCGGCATCGACGGCTCCTTTGTGGGCTACGAGTCCATTGCCCACGAGGGAAAGCAGAAGCTCGAGGTGGCGCTTCCCGATCACAAGACGGCCGTGCAGCACGTCTTTGACATCGTGAAGGAGACCGGCAAAGACTTCGTCGGCATCGGTCACCGCGTCGTTCAGGGTGGCTGGTACTTCCCCGAGAGCAAGGTCGTCACTGACGAGTCCCTCGGTTGGGTCCGCGAGGTTGCGCCGCTTGCGCCCCTGCACAACTATGCCGAGGCTGACGTCATCGAGATCTGCCGCGAGCTGTTCCCCGAGATCGGCAACGTTGTCGTGGCGGACACCTCGTTCCACTACAGCATTCCCGAGCGCGCCCATCGCTACGCTCTTCCGCGTGACGTCGTCGACAAGCTGCACATCCGCAAGTATGGTGCGCATGGCACCAGCCATCGCTACATCTGGCGCGCCACCAAGGAGTTCCTCGGTGACGACGTCCACAAGCTCGTGAGCTGTCACCTTGGCTCCGGCGCTTCGCTGTGCGCCATCACCGACGGCAAGAACATGGACACCACCATGGGCCTCACGCCGCTTGACGGCCTCATCATGGGCACCCGCTGCGGAACCATCGACCCCGCCACCGTCTGCTATCTGCAGCGCGAGGGTGGCTACACCGTCGACGAGGTCGACACCATGATGAACAAGCAGTCCGGCCTGCTTGCCGTGTCTGCCATCAGCTCCGACTCCCGCGACATCGAGGAAGCCGCCAATGCTGGCGACGAGAAGGCTGCCATGGCCATCGAGATGTTCGCCTATCGTACGGCACAGCTGGTGTGCGAGATGGCTCAGGCCAACGAGGGCCTTGACACCATCGCCTTCTCTGCAGGCATCGGCGAGAACTCCTCGACCATGCGTTCCGAGGTTGCCAAGAAGCTTGGCTGGCTCGGCGTCAAGATCGACGAGGAGAAGAACGCCGTGCGTTCCGATGAGGTCCGCGAGATCTCTGCTCCCGACAGCAAGATTCGCGTGCTGGTCGTTCCCACCAACGAGGAGTACATGATCGCCCTCGACGTTGCCGAGCTCCTCGGCTAGTACGTCAGGCACCTGAAGGATGTCACTGCCCCAGGAGGCAATGCCTTCTGGGGCAGCTTTATGTGGCGAGGAGTCGTTGTGAAGCCATTTGCGTATCGTACGGTGTCGACCCATGACTTGGGGCGCTACAAGATAGAGCTTGGGGAACTGGCGACCAGCCAAGGCCCCTCGCCCTACTCGATCGTTCACATGCGACCGTTCTCGTGTTGCTTTGCCGTGCTTGAGGGACGACTCGCGCTTGTGAGACAGTACCGGTACTCGGTTGGTTCGGATCAGCTCGAGTTGCCTGCTGGCGGTATCGAGGACGGTGAGAGTCCTCGCGATGCTGCTGTGAGAGAGCTTCGTGAAGAGACGGGGCTTGTGGCCAAAGAGACGCATGACCTTGGCATGGTCTATCCATCAGTCGGCTCGACTGACGAGGAATGCCATCTGTTTGCCATGCGCTGCGAGCGCGGATCCAGCGTGAGCTTTGACAGGGGAGAGCGTACCGAGCTTGTGCTCCTGACCCGCAATCAGGTCGAGGCCATGATCGATGACGGAACGATGCTTTATCCACCTCTCTACGTCGCCCTTGTAAAGCTCGGGCGCATGGGCCTGCTTGACGACCTCTTTCCGCGACAGTAAGCCAGCGCTGAGGCGATCGGCCCTCGACTCGACTAGGTGCATTGGCCGCTCTGTTCCTCTGT
The DNA here is from genome assembly GCA_017941705.1 of Atopobiaceae bacterium. Classification (GTDB taxonomy): domain Bacteria; phylum Actinomycetota; class Coriobacteriia; order Coriobacteriales; family Atopobiaceae; genus UBA1367. Next base: position 11,631 of record JAGAVX010000148.1, on the reverse strand, counting down.
CACTGCTCCTCCGACCTCGTGCCGGCATCGACGAACACCGTGAGCGTCCTCCATTCCTGATGAGCATAGTCGGAGCTGCAGGTCACCAGAGTGACCGCCGATGACGCATTGTCCAGGAGCTGCTTGCATTCTGGTGAAACGGCGGTTGCCTGTTGCGAGAGTTCGGAAAGCCAAACGCGAAGCTGCCCATCGTCCTCGAAGTCGAATCGCTGGACATCTCCAAACCACATGTCGACCGATAGGGAGAATGCAGGCAACAGCACCGACTCGCTTCCATCGGGAAGGCACCAGTGGCAGGCACCCAACGTATCAAACACCTCCTGTTCGTATGCCTTCTGGAGCTCGCTGAACTGCCCGCCCATGGCAAGACGATGGCCAAAGACAAGCCGGTGCATCCCTGTCGCGCTACAACGGTGGTCGAGGAATGGCACACCTTCGAAGGCGTAGTTTCCCCATAGATCGTGGCAGAGGTAGTAGGAGGCGTCGTGGCTGCTACAGAGCATCACCGGTAAGTCGATGGTGGTTCCCTCCACGCGAATCCATGCGCCGACATCCTCGTTCGTCTCGAAGACCCGACGCCAGTCCCTCGGCTGCGTCTCGTCGGCTTTGATCTCGTCTTTGTCAAGACTGTCGGACGCTTCCAAGGCAATCGATGTCGAGCGGGCGAGGGCATGGTACCTGGATTCTGTGGCAAAGTGACAGAACGCCAGGTAAAGCCCAAGAGTGATGAGGCTTGCACCGGTCAGCATGCCGACCCCACCAAACCCGATGCGACGGTGGCAGCAGAGGCGCTGTGGGGCGTATCCGTATGGTCTTCTACGACGTGCACTAGACATGGTGGCTCACATCCTTTGGGCTAAGAGCTGCGCATCGGATGGCGCGGACAATGCCTGCCAAGAGTGCGATTGAAATGAGCCCTGCCGCCGTCGCCACAACGGGGCGAATCCTCCTGCCGATGTGTATTCGTGGCTGGTTCGAGGACTGTTCTCGTGTCGTTGGGACATAGGGGATGCGCCTCCCGTGAACGAGCAGGCGATGCGTATTGATGCCGTAGGGCGTGCAGGTCATGAGCGTGCACAGGTCTTCGTTGGGAACGATCGCGCAGTGCAGCTCCGCTTCTTGCGGTAGCAGCACCTCCATGTCGTATACAAGGTATGCATAGGTGTCTCCTAAGGTGTGGAGGTAGAACTCGTCACCAATCCGCATGCTTTCAAGGTCGTCGAACATGCGAGAATCCTGCATGCCCGAATGCGCGCAGATTACGCAGTGGCTCGGACAGCCACCCACGGGCAGCGAGGTCCACTCGAGATGGCCGGCACCAGACGCGAGCACCTCGTCAGATGTGCCATGGCTGACGGGCTGGCTGACCGAGATGGATGGTATCTCGACCCAGCACATCGCTTGCGTGCCTTCTTGGCGAAGCTGTTCCTCATAGCAGGCGGCGTCTATTTCCTGGCTGTCCGTGGCTAGTTCGAGGATGTCTGCCCTGGTGTCGTTTCCGCCTCCCATTCCCTCATTGTCGCTTTTGGCCTCAACTCCTCCCATGGCTTGGTTGTAGCACTGAGCGCGCGTAAGCTGATTGCATCGTTGCTCATCGTGAGTCTTGTCGCTTGTGCTGGTCATGCTCGAGATCATGCGCCGTGCGCGCGATGTGGCAATGAAGTCGCGAGCGACAGGCGCTGCCACGGAGATGATACCGAGGCAGAGGAAGAGAGTGAGCAAGGCATCCGCTGCTGACATATGCCTTCCTTTGCGATTCTTGCCTCTGCCTCGGTAGGCATGCGACCTGCGGAGCGCTATGCGTCGTGTCGCGCTTCGCATGGGCTATGCGACGTCCCTCAGGGCCTTGGGAAGGACAATGACAGCGGCGCAGGCTATGGTGAGCAGCGCAACGAATCCTCCCTTGATGCCGGCTGCGCCAGTTAGGGGTAGCCCTATGCTTCCTACGGCGGAGTTGTTGAAGACGATTCCGTCCGCGTCCAGCTCGACCGCCGCCCGAAGTGACCCGTCCTTGTCTTGTGTCACCGAGATGCTCACCTTTTCCTCGTGACCGTCGTAGACGATGTCTTGGTCGCTTCCACGCTCCTCCTTGATCGTGTAGTCGAATACCTTTCCGGCATCGACAGGTCCAAAGGTTATTGGATCGAACGTAATCTTGCCGTCTGTGTCGTTCCGCTTGGATTGGAGCATCTTGCCCGCTGCGTCATAGAGTACGAAAGTGAATTCTCCTTCCTTGAGCACCCTCCCACGAATGCCTCCGTCTAAGTTCTTGAGGCCGACTATCTGTGCCGCCGCCGATAGCGGGTCATCCTGGACGGGCTCGCCGGTAAGGTTGACCACCTGCCCGTCCTCCGAGATGGAGAAGGACTTCTTCCATGCGCTGTTAAGGGTGTAGCCAGACGGAGCCTTCGTTTCTGTGATGGTGTAGCTTCCATAGGGGAGCTCCTTGCCCGAAGATGCGAGTCCGTCTTTGCCCGAGGTGCAAGTGAGGCACACTTCGCCCGCCTTGTAGGTCTTTCCCTTCACGGTGACCGGGTTCTTTGAGGTCGTTGTGATCGAGAAGACGGCGCCTGCGAGTGCGCTGCCGGTGGACCTGTCGATCTTCTTTACGACGACACCACCGCGTATACTCTGCTCACGTACCGTCAAGGCGTCGAGCGTGATGGCTCCGGTGCCCTGGTCCTGTGCCTTGATGAAGAAGATTGAAAAGGCCTGGTCATCTGGGACAAGGTAGCCTGTCGGCGCTTTCGTCTCACGTATCGTCACAGTGCCCAGGGGTATGACGGGTGACCCATCCGCTCCTGTCAGCAGCTCGCTGCCGCTTACGCGATGACGCTCGTCAAGCGTCGCAATGCCCCTATCGTCAGTTGCCAGTATCCAAGAGTGCTGCGGCGAATCCGGGATTGTGGCTGCGTCGTAGTAGCCTGCGTAGTGGCATATCTCGAACTCGGTGCCAGCAAGCGAGCCGGATCCTTGGGGCTGCGCCTTGCCAGACGCGGCATCGACCTTTCTTACCAAAGCGTCAGCCACACCGACCTGCGGAGTGTCATGAAACTCGACGACGTTTGTCTCGCCTTTGGAAACCTTGGCGGCGACGGCGTTCGCGTCAAGTAGGTATCCAGTGGGGGCTGCGACCTCCTTGACCCAATAGTCTCCCGGCTCCAAGTCGAGCTGCGACGAGCTGCCGTCGGCGTTGGTCGTGAGCATGCCTGCCAGCGATTTGTCGTCACATGTCTTGTTGGTGTACACGCCAAATTGGGCACCTTCAAGCGAGTAACAGGGGTTGTCGTCGGTAATGGCAGGAACCGCCGAGCTCTTTCTTATCGCTATCCCTCCCTTTGTCTCTCGAATGGTGGTGACGACCTGGTTTGTCTCGAGCTCCGCGTCGTTTACGAAGGTATTTGCGACATTCACATATCGTTTGTCATCGGGTGCGATGGTCGCCTCCGCCGAGAATGCGAAGGTGAGGTCTTTGCCGTTCATGGCGAGGCCGGACGCTAGCCATTCGTCATCGGCAGTCCATGTGAGGGTGTATCTCTCGTCAGTGCTTCCCGTCACTTGCAGTGTCCCGCTTTCCAGCTCGTTGCCTTCGGTGTCGATAACCTTGAATGATCCCTCTTTGTAGGAGAGCCCATAGGGCAGTGTGTCTTTGAATGACAGCGACTGATATCTGAAGCCCGGCCAGGCATCCCGAGAGCTTGCATTCACGGGCTGCGTGACGGTGTAGTCTATCTGCTCGCCCAGAGAGGTCTCTTCCTTGTTTGACTTCTTTGTTGGCGCAGGCGGTGTGACGGCAGTGAAGACATGAAATTGGGGCACGTACCATCGATTGGACTTGAGTTCTCCAAAGGGTTCCTTGTAATGGCTGTTCAGGCCGCTATGCTTTCCAAACTTGTCGACATAGGCCCTTTCAAAGCTGTCGGCATGCGTAAAGAGCGAGGAGGCGATTGAGATATCGCCAAATTGAATCGGCAGGCTTCGTCCTCCAAGGGCGTTTCTTGGGAAGTTGACGCCCATCACCTCGATGCCATCGCTTGTGGGGGCGATAACTGATGCCCCCATCCAGAGGGATGCGTCAGGGAACGTCTCGGTTCGGCCGTTTGCGGATATGGTGGCCAAGACGATCTGCGAGGAGTCGACACCCTGTATGTACTGGTTGCCACCTCCCGTCTTCACCGATCCAAAGCCGTCGTTGAGAAAGAGGTCGAAGTTGGTTTGGTGCTCGGGAATCGTGGTGGCGACGGCATCTGCCTTTACGGTCTGAGGCACCGTGCCCACGAATCCCTGCCATGCGTGGTCACTCGAAAGATGCAGCTCGGTGACCTGAGTGTGCCTGAGCACGCTCTCGACCTCATCCTTGTGCCAGTTGAGACCGACGCCATTTGTGCCGAGCACATAGTCGGGCATGTCTGAGGCCACGTATCCGGCCGTTGCGCCATCGACCATGAAGCCTTCGCCCACATTCAACGAACGCTCCGTATACGACATTCCATTGTCGATGGGTACCACTTCACCCGTCTCGCTGTCGACGAGCTTGTATTCCGTCTTGTAGAGCAGGGCGTTCTCGACCCAAAAGCCGTCGACCATAAGGGCGCCCGAGTCCAGGTAAGGGCCCCACAAGACCTTGTCGGTGTCGTTTCTCGCATTGGTGAAGATGGTGGTGAAGGTGACGTAGATGTCCAGAAGACCGCTGATGCGCTCTCCTCCCTTGCGCATCCAGCCCGCCTGGGGATATCGGATGGTTATGTGCGCTCCTGATGCCCCATTGTTCTGTGCGGCGTGGGCCGTGTACGCCCAGAGTTGGCGGCTGTCGTCCCACTGCCATCCAGTGGCATCGATGACGTCGGCCGTTCCTGTCTGATAGCGCGGCAGCGATGGTTTTGCGGCTTCGAGGTTCGGCTCGATGAAACCCACGGTATCGAAGAACCCTCTTGAGTCGAGGTTGCGCTTCTCGTAGCCTGCGGCGAGACAATCTGCTGGCGTGCCCGCCAAGGCGAGTGCGATGAAGAGTATGGATGCAATCGTACGAAGCATCGTGTAGACGGGGCTTTGCCTTGGCTTGAACGCCGGCAGCTCAGCGCTCGGCGGCATGCCTCCGTATGGTTTTGCGGTCTGTGTTTCCATGGCTACCTCCAAGGGCCGGGGCAGTCCCCGGTCCGAGAGTCGTATCGATATTGCTGTGGTCAATTGCTGGGGGCGTCAGCGTCTTCTTCTGGCAACAAGGCCAATACCGGCAACGATCGCAGTGAAGCCTCCGAGCGAGACTGCCATGGACGTGCCGCCGAGGCCTGTCACGGGCATCTTGATCATGCGGTCGTTGGTGACATCGAGGCTGATCGACCCCGACTTGGCGTCGAGACCGGCTACCGAGGTCTTCTTGACCGCTCCGGCATCCTTGGCATCGCCTCCCTTGAGGTCGGCTTTGAGGTCTGCCAGCTCCAACCCGTCTTTGTCGCGATCGGCTGTGATGTTGAGTGTTAGGTCACTGTCGATACGTTCGTATCCTTCGGGCGCCTTTGTCTCGGATATGACGTAGGTGCCCTCATCCAGTCCGGTTGCGACGAAGGTGCCACTCTTGTCTGTCGTGAAGGTATGGGCGCTTTTACCAAGGGAGCCATCTGACTGGACGTATAGACCCACACTCTGCTTGTCCGAGTTGCCTTCGCCAACCCTTATGGTGAACTCCGCTCCCTGAAGCGGCTCGCCGGTCTGCTCGTCGAGCTTCTTGAGGGTCATTCGGTAGGTGTAGGTCTTCGGCTTCGTCTTGCCAGGCGAAGTGTGGCCTTCGCCTCCCGACACCGGGTCGTTCGAGTAGGTGACTGACACCTCGTTGGGGTTGCCGGGGGTTCCCACTATGCAGGCGTCATTGAGATGCGCCTTGTAGGTGACCGTTATCTTGGTGCCTCCAGATATGCCATAGGAACTCCAGCTGGCGGCCATCAGGTCGGCAAAGTCGATGACGAGCTTGCGGTTGTCATATTCGACCTTTAGGCTTTTGCCGTCGACGGGCACAGTCTTACCCGCAACCTGCACGACGACCGAGTCCGCCGCGGTCTTACCGTCCTCGATGTCGAGGTCAAGTCCGGCCGAGAGCGTGTCGGTGAACATGAAGTGATAGTGTTCGAACGAGTTGAAGTTAGAGGGGAGAGTTCCCGTCAGCCGGTAGCCGATGGCCTGGCCCACATGGGCGTCGGCGAACTTTCCCCACGATCCGGTCGAGTCTTCCATCACGTCCTTGTCAGCTGTGGGAACGGAAGATTTCTCGAGGATTGCTGTTGTCGATCCTCCCAGCGGTACCCATATGGGCGCGCTTCCCGCGTCATCGGGATCGCCTGTGGTCGATGGGGTGGTGGCAAAGAGCCAGTATCCCTGTGGGCCAGAAAAAGGCTTGCCCGAAGTGGCGACTTGGCGCGGAGAGGCATCGTTGGACGCCAAAGCGACGGCAAGCTTGTTGGCGAATGACGCGGCGGCGGTCGTGCGAGGTTTTGTCGCGGTCCCCGCTGCAGTCTTGGAGCCAGCGATCATCTCGCTGATGTATTGTGCGGCGTTCTGGGGTAGATCGCGCTGGCCCTTGCCGGGATGCTTGGACTCGAGCCATTTCGTATAGCCATTGGAGTCCAAGAAGGACAACACGATCTTCTTCATGGAATCGGATGCCCAGGTGATGTGGGCCGCCTGGTCATCTGGCGAGATGTCAGCCTTGAACAGCATAAATGCGTCATACGTCGCATTCTCGTTGTTCTGCTGGGAGATGGTGACGGTTCCTTCCGCGGCCAGCGCGAGACACGGGAGCAATGTCGGCGCTCCCACTGCGAGCGCGATGCCTAGACCAGTGGTGATGGCTGCTTTTGAAATGAGGCCACAGCGAGTGTTGTTTAGCATGGAGGCTTCCTTTCTCTGGTTAAGGGTTGTTCTAGTAGCTGCGATGCCTTCGCGGAACTCGACGTTTGCCACGGTTTGCGGCTAGCGAGACGGCGATGACGACCAAGCCGCACAACACAAGGGTCGAAGCGATCGGGCCAACGCCCGTCTGCGCCAGGCGCTCGACCGGACGGTCTGCTTTTGGCAGGGGAGTGTTCTTAACCGTCAGCGTCGCAATTCCGTCATCGGCCGATATGCTGCTCACATGCGCGTCGTCCGACAGGCATGTGGCCGTGAGCTTTGCGAGATGGCCATCTGCCTCACTGACAGTCGGCTTGATGCTTATCTGAATGTCTGATTGGAGTCGCTGGTAGCCATCGGGCGCCACTGTCTCGACGACGGTGTAGTCACCCGAGTCGACTCCCTCGATCGTCACGACTCCATTCGAGTCGGTCGCAAACTCGCAGGCATTGGGCGAAAACGATCCGTCAGCTTGAACGTAGCAGGCCTGGCGTGGATCCTTGGTGCCTGCTCGCAGCATCCGTACGGTGAACTTGGCCCCATTGAGCGGCTTTGAGGCATCGCTTGAGACCTTTCGCAGCCTCAGGGTGTGCGTATAGACCTTCACGGGCGTTGCGTGGATGTCGCTTTCCGAATCGCCTGTCGGGTCATTGCTGCACGTGAGGGTGACATCGTTGCTGTTGCCGGCACTGCCCGCAATCGCCCGCTCGTTGAGGAAGGCCTTGTACGTGACCACGATGCTCGAGTCGCTCGTGATGCCATATGGCTCCCAGTACCCTGAGCGCAGGTCGGCGAAATCGATGATGAGCGCCTTGCCGTCATAACCCACCTGCAGGTTCTCGCCGTCTGGCTTGATGAGGGTGTCACCAATGGTGATGCTTATCGCATCGGCTATGGTCTTTCCTTCGGGAATCGCAATCGAAAGCCCGTCGCTATGCGTATCGGTCAGTCGGTAGTGAAAGCGCGTGTAGTCGACAAGGTTTCGTGGAAGGGTGCCAGTGATACGAAAGTCGAGTGATTCCTTGCGAAAGGCATCAGCCACCTTTCCCCAGGTGTTGGAGGATGCTTCGAGGACATCCTTGCTGATGGTGGGCGACGCTGCCTTCTCTTGGATTGCTTGGAGCGTCCCGCCGATGGGCAGCCATATGGGCGATGTGCCCGACTCGCCCTCGGTGTCGAGCGATGACGGGTCCGTGACGATAAGCCAATACCCTTCAGTTGCCGCGAACTGTTCGTTGGCGGAGACGCTCTGGAAGGGCAGATGCCCATTGTTCGCAAGCGCTCGAGCAAGTCCGGTCGAGAACGCCGCCTGGTCGGAATGAGCTGGTTGTGAGTCGTTTCCGATCTGTTCTGCGGTTCCGATCCTGAGCGAAAGGTACTCGGCGGCGTTCTGAGCGATAGGTGCCTGCCCCTCGTCGGGATGCGTCTCGGCAATCCATTCGGTGTACCCAGAGACTTGTAGGTAGGCGAGCACCGCATCACGCATCTCATCGGATGCCCAGGCGATGTCAGTTGCTGTCCCATCGTCCGAGACCTCAGCGCAGAAAACCTGATAGCACTGATAGCTCATGTCACCGGCGGGCCTCTCTACTACGAGTCCGGCCTCTTCGGCGAATGAGTGCGCTGCGGGCAGGAGCGCAAGACAGAGCGCCAGCGCAAGTTTTAGCGCCCTTGTCAATGCGTTTGGCAAGATTCGACATCTTCGTTGGTCCATGTGTTCCTCCAATGACCGTCGCCTATGGGTTCTTGGGAGGACAGGAGGGGCTCGCATGCCCGCTCGCCTGGCCGCCAAATAAAACGCTAAGTCCTGGGGGAAGTGGGAGAGACTAGTTATTCAATTGATGTACGTCTTTGGTCGCACGAAGGTCGCAGGTAGGTCGCACGTGCAAAAGACACGCTCTGAGCTGCGAAAACCCATAATAGAAAACGCCCCGCGAGCATGTGGGCTCGCGGGGCGTGGGCAGTGTGTGAGGCCTAAAGGTCTAGAAGGGACGCATGACAAAGGTCTTTGACGTGCTCTTTCCCGGCTCGAGGAACATCATCCCCTGCTTGTGCTCAAACACATCATCCTCGTCAGTTCGCGTCGCGGTTCCGCACCACGGCTCCAGGGCCACGAACGGAGCCCCGCCAGCCGCGCTCCAGACGCCTAGGTAGTCGAAGCCATCGAAGTCGACACGCATGCCATGGCCTGCGGGACCAACGAGCGATACAGTCCTGCCAGGCACATCCTCGAAGGTGAGGGTGTCAACATCAAAGAGTTCGTGCGTGAGCGGAAGGGTGTCCGAGTCCTCCAGAAGCGTGAAGCGGTTGCCAAAGTCGAGCAGCCCCGTCTCGGTGCTGATGGTGGGGGAGGCGTAGGTCCACGGCTCGGCGAATTTCAGGCAGTAGTCTGAGAAATCGCTGTCATCACCAGGTGCGGGTACGTTGAACGCGGGATGTCCGCCCACAACGAACGGGAGGGTGACATCGCCGGTGTTCTCGACATAGAACTCCTGCTCGAGGGCATCCTCTACGATGCGGTACGTCATGCGAAGGCAGAAGTCGTAGGGGAACTTGGCACGCGAGTCATCAGAGGAGCGAAGTTCGTAGGTCAGGAAGTCATCGCCCTGCTCGACGAGGTCATGGTCGTAGTTCCTTGCCAGGCCGTGACGCCCAAACTTTATCTCACCCTGTGCGGACGTGGCTCGATCGTCACGGATGTTGCCGACGATGGGGAACAGGACTGGCGCACAACGCGGCCACCAGCGCTCGTCACGCTGCCAGAGATACTCGCCGCCGTCGAGCGTCAGGCTCATAAGCTGTGCGCCGGCAGAATCGACTGCTGCGGTCACACGTCCGCTTGCAATGCTGGAAATCGTGCCCATAACTCACTCCCATCTCGAGTAATCCTTGCTGCGTATTGTCGCATGCATTCTGCAGGTTGCAGGCCAGATAGTCGAAGGAGTGGATGAGCGGTTGCTCGTGGGATTGCATGTTGGTTGGGCGACTACCACTGATTTGGACCGAAGCGTGCCGCCACAGAGATACGCTCACCGACAACTAGCATCGCTCGCCAAAAGAGGGCTAGCCAAACTCCCCGAGAAGTTCACATAGTGGTGAGTTTTTGTTAACTCTTGCTACCTAAAGCCTCCTTTGGCATACCCTACTGGATGGATAGTTCGACGGGACATGCTCCTTGTGTCCCCAAAAGGAGGTCTTCATGCCTATCCAGGATCAGATTGGCTCTTTTGTACGCTCGATTCGCTCGCACGGCCAGCGGTCGATTCAGGATCAGCTTGCTGCCTGTGGCCTGACGGATTGTCGCGGGGCCGTCATGGTTGACGCTGCGCCTGCGACTCTAATCGAGAAGGCCATCGATTTGCACGAGGGCATTCTCACGTCAAAGGGTGCCCTTGCCGTCGAGACGGGGCGCTATACGGGTCGTTCTCCCGAGGACCGATTCATCGTTGACACCCCCGACGTGCATGACGACATTGCCTGGGGCGGTGTCAACAAGCCGTTCTCCGTCGAGAACTACAACATCGTAAAGGAGGAAGTGCTCAACTACCTCCAGCAGCGTGACCTGTTCGTGGTTCGTGCCATTGGTGGCGCCGACCGTCGCTGGTTCCGCAAGTTCCTCGTCGTCTGCGAGCGTGCGAGCCAGGCATTGTTTGCCCGGCAGCTGCTGGTGCGTCCCTCGCGCCGCCAGCTTGACAACTATGGCATCCAGGATTTCACCGTGCTTGCCGCCCCTGGCCTCAAGCTGAACCCCGAGAAGCATGGCACCCATTCCGAGGCAGCTGTGCTCCTCAACTTCCAGGATCGTTGCATCATTGTCGCGGGCACCAAGTACTCGGGTGAGATCAAGAAGGCTGTCTTCTCGGTGCTCAACTACGTCATGCCGGTCGAAGAGGGCATCCTGCCCATGCACTCCTCTGCCAACATGGACCCGTCGACCGGTGAGACTGCCGTGTTCTTCGGCCTGTCCGGCACGGGCAAGACCACGCTATCTGCCGACCCGCAGCGCGTCCTCATCGGCGATGACGAGCACGGCTGGGCTGACGGTGGTGTCTTCAACTTTGAAGGCGGCTGCTATGCCAAGGCCATCAAGATTTCTTCGGCTACCGAGCCGCAGATCTACAACGCCATCCGTTTTGGTGCCATCTGCGAGAACGTCATCGTGGATCGCGCCACGCGTAATCCCGACTACTTTGACGATAGGCTCACCGAGAACACGCGTGTGGCGTACCCCATCAACTTCATCGACAATGCGGCTGCCATGGGTCAGGGACGCTATCCCAATGTCGTCATTTTCCTGACGGCGGATGCCTTCGGTGTCCTGCCCCCGATCTCGCGCCTCGACAAGAATGGTGCCATGTACCACTTCCTGTCGGGCTTCACCAGCAAGGTGGCAGGCACGGAGCGTGGCATCACCGAGCCGCAGCCGACCTTCTCGACGCTCTTTGGTGAGCCGTTCATGCCGCTTGACCCACTGCGCTACGCAAAGATGTTCGGCGAGCGCATGGAGCGTTCGGGCACGCGTGTCTACCTCATCAACACTGGGTGGACTGGTGGCCCGTATGGCGTGGGGACCCGCATGGACCTTCCCTCGACTCGTCTGATGGTTACGGCGGCGCTCGAGGGTTCTGTCGAGGATGCCAAGTTCGTGCGTGACCCCATCTTCAACGTCGACGTGCCCCAGCATGTCGATGGCGTCGATACGCGCGTGCTCAATCCTCGCAACACCTGGGCCGACAAGGACGCCTATGA
>JAGAVX010000147.1 GCA_017941705.1 Atopobiaceae bacterium | reverse complement strand
TCCATTCATCTGTCCTCCTATCGCCGGCGCGTCGACAACACCAGCATAGGGGACACAGACGGGAGCGATGGTTGTTTTCTCTTGACTCGGTTTGGTTGGTTTAGTCCGACCATTTATGGTTGATATAACCCGGCGCTAACACTAGCAGCGGTTTTATCGCTGCGCAAACCTGCGCAACTCCAAAGATGGAAGCCTTTTGCATCAATCAGGGCGGCATGTTTCAGACGCCTGCTGAACGGTTTTGGGGGATGAGGGCCTTTGTATTTCTTCGAGGTACCTAATTAGACGGTGAACCAAAACGAAACATGGGAAAACATAGTCGCTCGACGTCTAATTAGGTACTCCGTAAAGTATCTAATTGTTGTATGGATCAGAAATCAACTAAACTCGACTGTTTATGACCGATATTGACCGTTTTGAGTCACGTTTGGCCCAGCGCTCCGCCTCGGAACGGCTATTGAGCCCTCAGTCCAACGCCGCGAGCGTCAAAGGCATGGCATGGACGCCTGCCGCCCGTTAGCGACCCGTCATTTCATGCAGCTCCATCGGCGACCAACCGTTGTTTGTCCATTTTGGCACCGCATTCGCCAGGTTCATCACAAGATCGATCAACCTCTTGAGCTGGGCTTCTGTCGGCATGAAACCGTAGTCCTCTATGATATGCAGCGCTTCCACCGGATTGACGAAGTCCCTGCTCAGATCAATGATGTCGGCTGTCACGTCTTCGGCAAAGAAATAGTCGTCGGCTTCATCGGGAACATGCTCGTCGAGGTAGGCCATCAAGGCCCGTGCTTCACTGCCCTTCATCACCCAGGCATTCACGCTACCTGTTGCTACAAGTTCGTCGCTAACCGACCGGAACGGCTTGCCCTCCTGCTGGTCAAGCAAGTCAAACAGAATTCCATCGCGTTCCCCGCCACTGGCACCATCAAGGCGCTGAGCAATCCCGTAGTCGACCAACACGGGGTCGCCGCCCAGCGTATCGAGCACGCAACCGATGGCTGCCCCACCGCTAGCCGCCACGATTGCCGGCAGAAGCTCAACGGAAAAGAACTCGTCGTCGCAGGTCAGATGCCTCTCCAGCTCGTCGAGCACCTCATCCAGATACACGATTCCGTGCAAGTCGACCAGCAGGTCAACAATCTTCAGGCTCTTGTCGATCCGCTCTGCTCGCTCCAGCTGCCCGTTCCAGTCCACGTCCGAAAGCTTTGCCAGCACATCACTTGGCATCACCGTGGTAAAGACCCCGTCTCGATGGTACGTGAGCATCAGCGGAAACATGGGCAGGATGACCGAGTCGTGGCTGGTCACTTCTTCGTCACGCACCCGCAGTTCGCCTCCCGCAGCCACCAGCTTGGCAACGTCGCGCACGGCACTCGTGCCACTAGTGCGCACCATGCCAAGCAGAGACCCCCGATCGGTTGGAATATGTGGCTTCACCGCTTCAATTAGCTTCGCCTTGTTCATCGACGATACTGAGCCTCTGACACCAAAGCTGTATGCCAAATCTTGCAGGAAAGGTTTGTTGAGCTTGTTAAACGACTCGTCGAGGGTCCGGGCGGGCGTCCCGGTATAGCACGATTTGGCTACGGTCTTGACTAAGCTAGCCGAATCGAGCCCTACCCTGTCGAGCTCTGCCTGGACAGCCGCCTCGCGCTCCTCCGGCGAGAGCCCCGCCAGCACTCCCCTGTGCTGGCCCTCGACCTGCACATCCGCATTCATATCAAGCTCGGTTTGGTAGGCAAAGTGCTCGGCCTCGCGATCCAGCGCAGCCTTCTCGAGCTCCGCGGCACGACGCTCGAAGTCTGCTCCGCTGCGAATGACACGGCCCTCGGCAAAGGACTCGTCAAGCTCATTCGCGATCACTTTCAATATGCCAGGACCCATGCCGATTGGCATCTCGCTGATAGACATCCCGTACACCACTGCATTTTCGAATGGCAGCAGAACCGTTTCGACTGTAGAGGGCGTCTGGTTAAGCATAGTGTCGATCTCGCGGGTCAGGCCACGCACGGCAATTGCGTGTTCGGAGTACAGAAAGCAAATGTCACGGCCGCGGCGGTCGACATTGAACAAGTCATATATGCCACACTCCCACCGCGCAACCTCCTTGAGGTCCGCCCGCGAGAAGCGATAGGGGTTCTCGTCCACAAAGCGCGCGATAACGTAGCGGTTGTCGTGCCCGTCCCACAGAGCCTGCACGACCTTGAGCGCTTCCAAGTCATCAAGCTCACCGTAGTGCGATAGGAGGCGGTCGGTAACGTGCAGCTGATCGTTGGCATACACAATCAGCGTGTCAAAGAGCCGATAGAAGCGCTTGGCTTGCTTGGGCTGAAGTATCACGAGCGGCCTTTCTTTGCGGTATGGACGGATGCATTCCCGGTGTCGGGGACTGCGAATCAGTTGTGCGCCAAGCCGTCAGCCTAACACGAAGCAGGCGATATGCCTTGACCGTGTGACGTTATCCTTCCTTTGGGCGCCAGAAGAGCCAAGTGAGCACGAAGCCCACGGCAAACGCGATCACTACGCCAGCCGCAGCGACCACCATATGATAGATGCCCTGGTCAGGCAGGTAGTATGGCGTGCCAGCCCAAGCCTCGATCTGCTCGGG
>JAGAVX010000146.1 GCA_017941705.1 Atopobiaceae bacterium | reverse complement strand
GGAAGCCTGTCCCCGATGCACGCCAGTGTGCGGTGGTGCCTGTCCCCGATGCACGCCGGGGGTCCGTGCCGCTAGAGATAGCGACCGGTGATGCTCTCGGGGCAGTTGGCCACGTCCTCGGGCGTACCTGCGCAGACGATGCGGCCGCCATGTTCGCCACCGCCAGGGCCGAGGTCGATCACCCAGTCGGCGTTGGCGATCATGTCTAGGTCATGCTCGATGACCACCACCGTCGCGCCGTTTGCCACCAACGACTGCAGCACGCCCAGCAGCACCTCCACATCAAGCGGGTGCAAGCCGATCGTCGGCTCGTCAAAGACGAACAGCGCGTCGTCCTGCCGCTTGCCCACCTCACCCGCAAGCTTGAGCCGCTGCGCCTCGCCACCCGAAAGCGCCGGCGTGGCCTCGCCCAGCGTCAGGTAGCCAAGACCCAGGTCGTGCAGAACCTGCAGCTTCGCCTTTGCCTTGCGGAGCGTCCCAACGCGCGCAAGCGCCTCGTCCACCGTCAGCTCCATGAGCTCCGGTAGGCTCACGTAACCCTGCTTGCCGCCATCGGCCCCACGCGACGTGTGGCGGCGCACCTCCCAGGCCTGCCGCGCGTATCGCGACCCGCCACAGTCGGGGCAGGCTATCTCGACGTCCGGCAAAAACTGCACGTCGAGGTTGATCGACCCCGTGCCGGTGCAGGTGAGGCACCGCAGCGATCCCGTGTTGTACGAGAAGTCGCCCATCTTGAGTCCCAGCTCCTTGGCGTCGGTGGTGGCGGCAAAGGCCCGACGCAGGTCGTCAAGCACGCCGGAGTAGGTGGCCACCGTCGAGCGGACGTTGGCCCCGATGGGAGTCGCGTCAATGAGATGCACGCGGCGCAGCCCGTCGGCCTCGGCAACGCGCACATGCGAGGGCATCTTCTCCCCCGCCGCCTTCGCCTTGAGCGCCGGCACCAGACCCTCGAGCACAAGCGTCGTCTTGCCGGACCCGCTCACACCCGTCACGGCCGTCAGGCGTCCGCGCGGAATCCACGTCTCGAGCGGCTTCACCGTATGGATCGCATCGGTCACCAGATGCAGCATCCCCCGCTCGAACATCTCCTCGGTGTCGCAGCGCTCGCGCACGCGCACGCTCTGCTCGCCCGACAGGAAGCCGGCAATCCGCGACCTGCCGCTGGCACAGACCTCGTCAACCGTACCCTGAGCAATCACGGTCCCGCCGTTGGCGCCAGACCCCGGTCCAATCTCGATGATGTGGTCGGCCGCCCGCAGGACCCGCACGTCGTGGTCGACCACGACCACCGAGTTCCCGTCCTCGAGCAGGCTGTCCATCACACCCAACAGGCCGTCCACGTTGGACGGATGCAGGCCGATAGACGGTTCGTCCAGCACGTACAGCACGCCCGTCGTCCGGTTGCGGACCGCGCGGGCCAGCTGCGCACGCTGTCGTTCGCCCGTCGAGAGCGTCCCGCTGGCACGGTCGAGCGACAGGTAGCCAAGCCCAAGCTGGCGCAGTCGCTCGATGGGCTCCACCGTCTCGTCCACGATGTTCTGCGCCATGGGACGCAGGTCCTCGGGCACCGTCTGCGGAACATGCGCAAGCCAGTCGACCAGCTCGTCGAGCGTCATCGCCGTCGCCTGCGCCAGGTTGATCCCGTCCACCATCGGCGCCCGGGCCACATCCGAGAGGCGCGTGCCACCGCAGTCCGGGCACGGGGCCTCGGTGAGGTAGCGCGCCACGCGCTTGAGCCCCTTCTCGTCCTTCACCTTTGCCAGGGCGTTTTCCACCGAGTACCGGGCGCTGTAGTAGGTGAAGTCCATCTCGCCCGCCGTGCCCGTCTTCTCGTTGTGGTAGAGGATGTGGTACTTGTCAGGCGCCCCATGCAGGACGAACTCCTTCTCGTCGGGCGTCAGCTCGCAATACGGCACATCGGTGCGAATGCCCGCCTCGCGCGCGATGTCCTTCATGAGCGACCACATGAGGTGGCCCCAGGGGACGACCGCGCCCTCGTCGATGGTCTTGCTCTCGTCGGGCACGAGGGTCGACTCGTCGATGCTGCGCACCGTGCCCGTTCCTGCGCAGGTCGGGCAGGCTCCCTCGCTGTTGAAGGCAAGCGCCTCGGCGCCGGGACCATAAAAGCTCGCACCGCATTCGGGGCAGACGATCTCCTGCTCGAGCGCCACAGCCATGCTCGGCGGCGCGTAGTGGCCGTTGGGGCAGCGATGGCTGCCCAAGCGCGAAAACAGGAGCCGTAGGTGATTGAGCAGCTCCGTCGAGGTGCCAAAGGTCGAACGCACGCCCGGAATGCCGGGCCGCTGACGCAGGGCGAGAGCCGCCGGCACGTGCAGCACCTCGTCTACCTGCGCACGGCCGCTCTGACTGATGCGCCGCCGCGTATAGGTCGAGAGCGACTCCATGTAGCGCCGGCTTCCCTCGGCGTACAGCACGCCCAACGCAAGCGAGCTCTTCCCCGAGCCGGACACGCCTGCCACGCCGACCAGCTGCCCCAGCGGAACGCTGACGTCTATGTCCTTGAGGTTGTGCACGCGCGCGCCGTGCACCTCGATCGTCGACGGCTGTTTGCGCACGATTCTCTGCCTGCTCATCTGCATCATCTCCCAAACAAGACGATAGCAGGAGAGGGGGCCTTACGCAGAGCAAACGGCGGCAAGGCATTCCTGCGGTATACTCCTCCCCATGAACCCGTCCCTGCGACCGTACGCATACGCCCACGAAAGGACGCCCCATGGTGCAACCTGCCGGTCGAGAACCACGCGCCCACTGGGTTGGACGGCTATGCGCTCGGCTGTGCATCGCATTCGCTACGGTGTTGCTCTTTTCCGCCTGCGCCGCGCCACGCGACGAGGCCGCACCCAAGCCAACGACCCCCAAGCTCGTCCTGATAGGCGATTCGTATGCGGCCTTGGTGCCCGAGCATGGTGTCGACTATCCGTGGCCCGAGCAGGTGCGAGACGCATGGGGCGTCCCGTCCTCTAGCTGCAAGATCTTTCGACACGGTGGCTATGGCTTTGGCGTGGCGAACGGCCACTTTGTCGACCTCCTCTCCAGCGAGCCCGTGGACCCAGCCGTAACGCACGTGCTCGTCGTTGGTGGCGCCGGCAACGACCGCAACCTGCCTGCGGACGAAGCGCTCTCGTGGTACCGCGCCACTCTCGACCGCTTGCGCGAGCTCTACCCCAACGCCACCATCATGCACACCATCACCAGCTGGGACCTCAGAGACACCACCTACCAGGAAAAGATCGTCAAACGCATTCCTTGGTACCAAGAGGCTGCCGACGAGGCCGGGGTGGTGTATCTGCATGGATGCGAGACTGCCCTCAGAAAGCATCCCGAGTGCTTTTTGAATGACGGGCGGCATCCCAACCAGGAGGGCCAGCAGGTCATGGGTGCCGCCATCATCGAGGCACTGCATGCGGCGGACGTCCTTCCCGCGGAGCACTCCAAAGACGGCAGCTAGGTCCTATTGGAGCTTGGGCCCGCAGCGAGAGAGTGTGCCCGGCAGCGCAAAACGCGACATGGGCTATACCGCTCGGGCAACCAGTGATTTGACCCACGGCGGGACAGTCGAAAGCCAAACGTTTTCCCGCAGTATTCTCCGACGGGTACAATTTTGGGCCACAAGAGTGTACCCGTCATCGCAAAGCGCGAGAGCAACTGTGCCACACGCATGGCCCACCGTGGGCCACACGAGTGGCATCAACATTAGCGCTAGCCAACGGGCACAGCGCGGTCGAGCCACTTGTCGTGCAGCAGGCGCCAGAGGAACAGCGCTCCGCGAACGCACAGTTCAAAGGCCATCACGCGCCACACGCCCGTGAGGCCCCACCGAGGCGCCACCACTCGCATGAGCGTGATGCGCACACCCCACATCGAGGCCAGCGAGATGATGCTGGGAATCAGCGTGTCACCCGCACCACGCAGGGCCCCAGCGGCCACCATGGACGCAGCAAACAGCGGCTCCGCAAACGCCTCGATGCGCAAGACTCGCACGCCGAGCTCCTGCACCGCCGCATCCGGCGTAAGCATGGCCATGATCTGCGGGGCAAGCACGAACATCACCAGGCCGCTCGCCGACATCACCAGCATGCCTAGCACAGTGGAGAGTCGCGCGAACGAGCGTGCCATGTCCTTGCGGCGCGCGCCAAGCGTCTGGCCAACTAGCGTCGTGGCAGCGGCCTCGATACCCACGCCCGGCATGTAGCAGACGGCCTCGGCCGTGATTGCCAGCGAGTTGGCGGCAACCGCGACCACGCCCAAAGGCGCCACGATGGCAGTGCAGGCGACGTAAGCCGCACTCGTCACGACGCGCTCGACAAACATCGGCCAGCTCATGCTCCAGGCGGGACGCAGCGTGCGCAGCTGGGGCATCCACGTGCCCCGCTCCCTCAGGGCAAGTCGCTCGGATCGAGCCAAGGTGCACCACATCAGCAGGCATGCGGTCACGGTCTGCGCCAGAAGCGTCCCGAGCGCCGCCCCAACGACCCCCAGTCCTGCCGCAGGCAGGTGCACCGACACTCCAGCCAGCGTTATGTCCCAGCCATCACGGATGAGCATCGCGTTGAAGCCCACGTCAAAGAGGCATGAGAGCACATTGAGCATCGATGGCGTGCGCATGTCGCCGCTGCATTGGAGCATGCCCGTGCCCAGACGCGCCAGGGCGAGGGGGAGCAATGCAAGCGAGCAGACCCGTACGTAGCGCGCGGAGTCGTCGTAGAGCTCGGGAGCGGCGCCGAGCCATCTGGGCAGCGAGCCCGAGACCCCCATGCCCACAGCCGCGAGGATGGCGCCAAACGCCACGAGGACGACGATTGCCTGGCGCAGGACGTTACGCGCCTCCTCGTCTCGACCTGCGCCGACGAGCTGAGCGACCTGCACGGTAAAACCCATGGCAGCACTCATGGCCAGCCCATCGAGCAGCCAGATGGTCGACTCGACGATGCCGATGGAGGCCGTGGCGTGCGCGCCGAGACTGCCCACCATGGCGGCATCGATGTATTGCATGAGCGTGGTCGAGAGCTCGGCCAAGATCGCGGGGGCGCTCAAGGCCAGCACGGTGCGCGCCATGGATGCCCGCGATGGGGTCGCCCCCTCGCGAAGAGCATCTATGTCGAGCGTGCCAGCTGCCATCCTCACCACCTTTCAGATTTGCGGCACCCTACGATAGCGCAAACTCGTGAGGGCCGACGATGAGGGGATTGGGTTGCTGGCTGATACGCACGAAACGGCATCGCGGGACATCGGGAAGCCGAATCAGACGGACGGGTCGCCGACTGGTACGCACAATTCGGCCTCGCGGGACCTCGGGAAGCCGTATCCGGCGGACCACTCGTCGCAAACATGAACAATCGGCCACAAATGGCAGGTGGCCCGCAAGCACAGGTACAATGGGTGCCGCACCGCACGATCCGCCAGCATTTTGGAGGCAGCATGACCAAGATTGCCATGACCACGCCGCTCGTCGAGATGGACGGCGACGAGATGACCCGCATCATCTGGCAGATGATCAAGGACGAGCTTATCTGCCCGTACGTCGACCTCAAGACCGAGTACTACGACCTTGGCCTCGAGGAGCGCGAACGCACGAAGGACCAGGTCACCGTCGACTCCGCCGAAGCGACCAAGCGCCTGGGCGTTGCCGTCAAGTGCGCCACGATCACCCCCAACGCCGCACGCGTCGACGAGTACAACCTCTCCCAGATGTGGAAGAGCCCCAACGGCACCATCCGCGCCATCCTCGACGGCACCGTGTTCCGCGCCCCCATCGTGGTCAAGGGCATCGAGCCCTACGTGCGCACTTGGAAGAAGCCCATCACCATCGCACGTCACGCCTATGGCGACGTGTACAAGAACGTCGAGCTGACCGTGCCCGCGCCGGGCAAGGTCGAGCTGGTGTACACCCCTGCGGACGGCGGCGAGGAGATCCGTGCGACCGTCCATGAGTTTGCCGAGCCCGGCATCGCGCAGGGCATCCACAACCTCGACGCGTCGATCGAGAGCTTCGCCCGCGCCAGCTTCGAGTACGCCCTGTCCACCAGGCAGGACATCTGGTTTGCCAGCAAGGACACCATCAGCAAGACCTACGACCACCGCTTCAAGGACATCTTCCAGGAGGTCTTTGACGCCGACTACCGCACGCGCTTCGAAGAGGCCGGCATCGAGTACTTCTACACGCTGATCGACGACGCGGTTGCGCGCGTCATCCGCAGCGAGGGCGGCTTCATCTGGGCCTGCAAGAACTACGACGGCGACGTGATGAGCGACATGCTCTCCACCGCCTTCGGCAGCCTAGCCATGATGACGTCGGTGCTGGTCTCCCCCAAGGGCTACTTTGAGTACGAGGCGGCGCACGGCACGGTCCAGCGTCACTACTACAAGCATCTGGCGGGCGAGGAGACGTCCACCAACTCGGTCGCCACGATCTTTGCCTGGTCGGGCGCGCTGCGCAAACGCGGCGAGCTGGACGAGCTGCCCGAGCTCGTGGCCTTTGCCGACCGACTTGAGCGCGCGACCATCGACACCATCGAGTCGGGTCAGATGACTGGCGACCTAGCCGCCATTACCACCCTTGAGAACCCGACCAAGCTCAACACCCGCGACTTCATCCTCGCAGTAGCCAGCAGACTCTAGGCGTGCATCGGGGACAGGCACCACCGCACGCCCGCGTGCATCGGGGACAGGCACCACCGCACGCCCGCGTGCATCGGGGACAGGCACCGATGCACGCCTAGAGTGCTTCTACACCCCGGGCGATGTTGGTGATGAAGTCGCGCGCATTGGTCACGATGGTCGTCGCCGCAAGGCTGCCACGGTCACGCAGCTTGTTGACGGCAAACTCCGTCGCATCGACCGCATAGAAGAACTTGGGCCGCACGCGGCCATCAGCTGTCACGCAATATGAGGCCGCAAGGTTGCCGGTGGCGATGCTGTGCAGCATGGTTGCCATACAGACGATCGTCGTCGACTTGCGAATGAGCGCGTACATGCCGTCCTGCGCGTCGTAGGCGTCGCCCACTACCTCGGGCAGCGGGCCGTCATCGCGGATGGATCCCGCAAGCACAAAGGGGATGCCGCATTTGACCAGCGCGTACATGATGCCATCGTGCACGTCGTGGTCCTCGACGAACTGGCTGATCGAGCCCGACCTGCGGACCTCGTTGATGATGTCGATGTGGTGGTAGTGACCGCCAGGCATCGACTCCTGCGTGTAGATGTCCTGACCGAGCGCGGTGTGCAGCACCGCGCCCTCGAGGTCGTGGGTCGCGAGCGCGTTGCCACCCATCACGCCGTCGACGTAGCCCGCCTCGATCATCCGCTGCATGGCATGACGGGCATCGGCGTCAAAGGTGAAGGCCGGTCCCATGACCCACAGCACGTTGCCACCGGTCGCCTTCTCGTATTTGAGCAGTTCGATGAGGCGGTCGTAGTCACGCGCGTACGAGGTCTCGCGGCTACGGCCCTGCCTGAAGGCAAACTGGTCACCCGATGACTCGCTGACCGTCTCGAAGCCCCGAGACCACACCACGATGCCATCATCGCCGTGCTCGGAGCGTCCAAGCGCGACCCGGTCCCCCACACGAAGATCACGCGGAGGCACGACCTCGATCTCGCCCTTGGGCGTCATGCGCACCGCATCATCCATCATGATGTCGCGCAACAGGACCCACTCGCCGTCGATCTTGAAGTACTCGGGATGCATCGACGTGCTGTGAAAGCCGGCCGGAGCAACGCCATCCATGTCGCAAACGGCCCACTGGACATCGGGAACGCGCTGGTAGTACGTCTTGGCAAAGTCGGGTGCCGCATATTCGGGAAGAGAGAAGGCCATGAGGTGCCCCTTAGGATAGTTCGCTAGTTCGCCTAGCTAGATAACCTGATTTGGACACATCGGTCAATCAGCTCCATCAAATGGCAACCAAAGCGTAGCACGCCGAAAAAGACTGTGACTCCCCCATGCATCAATTGCTATACTAAGCGTTCACAAGTATCTTGCACACGAATATCTAAGGACAGAAAGCCTCAGACCATGCCAGAAATCACTCCAGACCCCACGAGCTTCAACCCGCTCAGCCTCGACAACCAGCTGTGCTTTCCGCTCTACGCAGCATCGCGCGAGCTCATCAGGCTGTACAAGCCCTTCCTCGACCCGCTCAAGCTCACCTATCCCCAGTACGTCACCATGATGGCGCTCTGGGAGCGTGACGGGGTCAAGGTCGGCGAGCTCGGAACACGGCTGCATCTTGACTCGGCCACGCTGACACCCCTGCTCAAGCGCCTCGAGGCACACGGCTACCTGCAGCGCAGGCGCTCCGATGTCGACGAGCGCGCGGTCATCGTGACGCTCACCGACGAGGGCCGTGCCTTGCGCGAGCAGGCGCTTGCGGTTCCCAACTGCATTGCCAGCTGCATCTCGCTCGAACCCGAAGAGGCCCTGCAGCTCAAGCTGCTGCTCGAAAAGCTCATCGCCTCGATGTGCGACTGATCGCACAAGCCCATTCGCCCAAGCACTCAGACCCGACCTACATGAGTAGCCCCCAAATGACCTCGTGCCATTTGGGGGCTACCTGCTATCCGCTCACGCCGTCAACAGGCGGCGCCACGCCGCCCGCCCTCCTACAGGCCCGTCGAGCTGGTGCTCTGATCGGCCTGCGTCGCGTCAACGCCGAGTCCGTCGGAGGACGCTGCCTCCTTAACGGCCGTCATGCCCGACGCCTGAGTGGAAGCCACCTGCGTGGCCGGAATCGCCGTCGTCATCGACGAGATGTCCGGGACGTTGGCAAAGTTGGGCTCAGTCATGCCACCGGCAATCGGATCGCTTGCGATGAGGGCCTCCTGGCTCTTCAGCACGCCGCCCGCCACCTGCACACGCGTGACGGCAAACATCAGGACGCCGATACCGATGCACAGCACGTCGATCGCCAGGCTCATGTTGGCGATTGGCGGATTGCCCGAACGCACCGCCAGGAAGGCCTTGACGCCATTGCCAACCAGCGTCGGCATGAAGCCAAGCAGAATCGTCAGAACCGAAATCACGCGCAGCTGCTTGAGCTGGCCCGACCTGAACGCATCGCCGGTCTTGGCGATCTTCCCAAACATGAGAAGACCGATGATGGCCGTCAGCAGGAAGATGAACCCCCTCGTGCCGCAGTCTGCGGCGGCAAGAATCTTGTCGCTCATCAGCGGCACTATCACGAGCATGATGTTGTACACCATGTCGGGGACCTTGATGTCCATGGCGATGAGCGCGCACAGGCCCGCGTACAGCAGCCCGAGCAGCAGCACGATCACCATCAGGATCTTTCCCTTTTTGCAGGCCTTGTTCAGGCGCTCGCGCGCCACTTCCCTGCTAATGTAGTCTGCCATCAATCTTCCTTCCTCATGCCCATCGCATACGCATGCCCTCTTGTGCGGTGGTGCGGCACTTGGCCTCTCTGGCCGCCAGCGCCTCCCGCCGTGTCACAGCCAAAGCCGCGCCTATACCACCGCGGCCTCGGGCAGATGCACCTGCCTATACTTTACCCCGCAACGGTCGAGTACAGCCTTCGCAATAAGGTTGTCCGTCGTCCCGTCGTACTTGTCGTCGAGGTAGACCACCTCGCCAATGCCGGCCTGCACGAGCGTCTTTGCGCACTCCTTGCACGGGAACAGCGTCACGTAGACTACCCCGCCCGCCATGTCCTTGAGCGAGCCCCGATAGTTGAGGATCGCGTTGGCCTCGGCGTGAATCACGTAACTGTGCTTGTCGCGCAGTGGGTCCTCCGAGTCGTCCCAGGGGAACTCGTCGTCATCGAGACCGTGTGGCGTGCCGTTGTACCCCACCGACAGAATCCGGTTGTCGGCATCGGCGATGCAGGCACCGACCTGCGTGTTGGGATCCTTGCTGCGCATGCTGGCCGCAACGGCGGCCCTCATGAAGAACTCGTCCCACGATATGACGTTCGAACGCTTGCCTGGCATGATACGCCCTCCTACGACGCAAGCCGACGACCTGCTCCCATGATAGTAGAACCGCCGGGTCACGGCGTCGGTGCCAAGGCGTGCGCAACCGGGCGGACGGGCAGACGGGAGACCCCTTTCCGTCCAAGCCCCGGCAGCGCGCCACGCCACTGCCAAATCCCACGGCCACGCTCGACATCCAGCCAACCACCGTCAAACCCAACAGGCCAAGAAACGTTCCCGCACATCGGCCGTGTGTGCACGTAAGACCGTCTTTTCGTGCGTTATCCCATCGCAGCATGTCAGCGCCGCCAGTGGTCTGGTATGATTTTAAGCTACGGGTTTTTGCGTGAAATGTAGAAAAAGGGGGTTCGATTCCATGCAGAAAAAGATCAGCAAGCTGCCGTTCAAGGGGACAAAAGAGCAGGAAGAGCAGCTTAAGGCAGTCATCGCCGAGCACTGCGACGACAAGAGCAACGTCATGGTCGTCATGCAGAAGGCCCAGGACATCTATGGCTATCTGCCCATCGAGGTCCAGGAGATGATCGCCGACGGAATGGGTGTGCCGCTGGAGAAGGTCTACGGCGTCGCAACGTTCTACGCTCAGTTCGCGCTCTCCCCCAAGGGCAAGTACAACATCTCCGTGTGCCTGGGCACCGCCTGCTACGTCAAGGGCTCTGGCGACGTCCTCGAGAAGCTCAAGGAGAAGCTGGGCATCGACGTGGGCGAGTGCAGCGCAGACGAGAAGTTCTCCCTGGAAGCCTGCCGTTGCATCGGCGCATGCGGCCTGGCACCCGTCCTCACCGTCAACGACGAGGTCTATGGCCGTCTCGTTCCCGATGACGTTGACAACATCCTGGCCAAGTATGCCGACTAACCGTCGATTCAAAGTGGCACGCCACGCGTAGAGGGACGTAGAACATGAAAATCTCTGAGATCAGGGACCTTCTGGGTGCAGAGGTTCTGTGCTGTGAGGAGTATCTCGATCGCGACGTCTATTCAGCATGCGGAAGCGACATGATGAGCGACGTCCTCATGTATGTGAAAGACCAAGCGGTACTGCTCACGGGCCTTACAAACCCGCAGGTCATCAGGACGGCTGAGATGATGGACATGAAGTGCATCGTGTTCGTCCGCTCGAAGAAGCCGACCGAGGCCATGATCGAGATGGCTGCCGACGACGACATCGTCATGATGGCGTCTGACATGCGCATGTACGACGCGTGTGGCACGCTGTATGTGAACGGGCTCATAGGGACGGCCGTCCATGTCTGAGCCGCTCATCTTCCATTTCGACGTCGACGGCGACAACTTCACGTCCGCCGGACAGGCGTCCACGCAGGTCAAGAAGAACCTGCGCCAGCTCGGTCTGTCGCCTGACATCATCCGCCGCGTCTCCATCGCCATGTACGAGGGCGAGATCAACATGGTCATCCATGCGAACGGCGGAACGGCCGATGTCATCGTGACCGAGCAGTACATCGAGATCATCCTTGCCGACAAGGGACCGGGCATCCCCAACGTCGAGCAGGCGATGCAGGAGGGATTCTCCACCGCCACGGACAGCATTCGCTCCCTGGGGTTTGGCGCTGGAATGGGACTTCCCAACATGAAGCGCTACACCGACACGTTGGAGATCGACACCATGGTCGGCGTGGGCACCACCATCACCATGTACGTATACCTCTAGCCGACCGCCAGGGGTGGGGGACCT
Source organism: Atopobiaceae bacterium (assembly GCA_017941705.1). Classification (GTDB taxonomy): domain Bacteria; phylum Actinomycetota; class Coriobacteriia; order Coriobacteriales; family Atopobiaceae; genus UBA1367. The sequence goes on along the minus strand of JAGAVX010000146.1, from coordinate 73,146 downwards.
ATGGCAAGCAGCACATACGAGCATTCGGTAAAGCTTGACGTAAACAAGTGCACCGGCTGCACGAACTGTCTCAGAAGATGCCCGACGGAGGCCATCAGGATCACCGACGGGCACGCCAAGATCAACGACGCTCGCTGCATCGATTGCGGCGAGTGCATACGCACCTGTGACAACCAGGCCAAGAAGGCGGTCGTCGGAAAGCTCGAGGACATGGAGCGCTTCCGCTACAAGATCGCCCTGCCGGCACCCTCGCTCTACGGTCAGTTCGACAACCTCGACGACGTGGACTACGTGCTGGACGGGCTGCTGCGCATCGGCTTTGACGACGTGTTCGAGGTCTCGAAGGCCGCAGAGCTCGTAAGCGCCTACACGCGGCAGTACCTCAAGACAGAGGGCATCAAGCTCCCGGTCATCAGCTCCGCGTGCCCCGTGATCGTGCGCCTGATCGCGCTGCGCTTCCCCTCGCTCAACGACAACGTGATGCACATGCTGCCTCCCATGGAGGTTGCCGCGACGCTGGCCCGAAAGCGGGCGAAGGAGCAGCATCCCGAGCTCGCGGATGACGAGATAGGCGTCTGCTTCATCTCGCCCTGCCCCGCAAAGGCCAGCTACGTCAAGAACGGCTTTGCGGACTACAAGAGCGGTGTCGACGTGGTCGTCTCCATGAGCGACGTGTACTTCAGCCTCATCAGCAAGATGTCGCGCAACGGCGACGTCGAGTCGATGACGGAGTCCGGCATGGTGGGCATCGGCTGGGCCACCTCGGGTGGTGAGGCAACGGCCCTCTTCAACGACGAGTACCTCGCAGCCGACGGCATCGAGAACGTCATCAAGGTGCTGGACCAGATTGAGGACGGCAACATACCCCATGTCAAGTTCATCGAGCTGGACGCCTGCACGGCCGGCTGCGTCGGAGGCGTGCTCACGGTGCAGAATCCCTACATCGCAAAGACCAGGCTCCAGTCGCTGAGAAGGTACCTGCCGGTCTCCAAGAACTTCCTCTCGCAGGAGGAGCAGGAGTACATCCCCGAGCTCTACCTGTTCAACGACCTGCCCGTCTATGAGCCGATGACGCTGCTGTCACACAACATGGCCGAGTCCATGCGGATGATGGCGGACATCCAGAAGCTGCGCAACTCGCTGCCGGGCATCGACTGCGGCGCATGCGGCGCACCGAGCTGCCGCGCGCTGGCAGAGGACATCGTCAAGGGAAACGCAAGCCTTGAGGACTGCAAGATTCTTAAGTAGCGAGAGGAGCGAGGTGATCTGATTTGCTGGTCAAGGAACTGCTAGGGCATGGGTTCAAGCCGGTTACGCTACCCGACGGTGACCGAGTCATCGACGGCGTCTACATCGGCGACCTGCTGAGCTGGGTCATGGGTCGCGCGCAGATGGACAACGCGTGGATCACGATCATGAACAACGTGAACGTTATTGCCGTCGCAAGCCTCGCCGACACCTCATGCGTGATCCTGGCCGAGGGCGTGGAGCTTCCCGAGGACATCGCAAAGACCGCCGAGGAGAAGGAGATCAACGTCCTGACCAGCAGCCAGCCAATCTACGAGACCGCAGTGCTACTCGCAGGGCTCATCTCCTAGGCATACGACCATGAAGAAGTTCTACTACGACTTCCACGTGCACTCCTGCCTCTCCCCCTGCGGAGACGCTGACAACACGCCCAACAACCTTGCCGGCATGGCGTTTCTCAACGGTGTCCGCATCATGGCGCTCACCGACCACAACAGCTCGAGAAACTGCCCCGCCTTCTTTGCGGCAGCCAGGAGATACGGCGTGGTTCCCGTCGCGGGGATGGAGCTGACCACGTCGGAGGACATCCACGCGGTCTGCCTGTTCGAGACCCTCGAGGACGCGCTCGCGTTCAACGACGAGATCGACACGAGGCGCGTGCGCGTCAAGAACCGTGAGGACATCTTTGGCGAGCAGCTGATCCTCGACGAGAATGACGAGGTCATCGGCCACGAGGAAGACCTGCTCATCAACGCGACCACCGTGGCCCTCGACGAAGCCCCGGCCCTGGCCGCCAAGTACAACGGAATCTGCTATCCGGCGCACATCGACCGTCCGGCGAACGGGGCGATCGAGATCCTGGGCGACTTCCCGCACTACGCGGGCTTTCACCTCGCCGAGCTGCACGATCGCGACAAACGAGACGAATACGTTCGCACCTATGGGCTCGAGGAGGTGCATCTCCTGTTTAGCTCCGACGCCCATTACCTGGACCAGCTCAGGGAGGGCACGGACAACGACTTCTTCGAGTTCGACGAGGACCTCCACGGCGAGGAGCTGGTACGCAAGAAAGTGTTCGAAGAACTGAGACAGTACGTTTAGCTAGCAACTGGTGGCATGTATGAAAGAGCTATCACTGAACATCCTGGACGTGGCCGAGAACTCCGTGAAGGCGGGCGCCACGCTGACGCAGATCCTGCTCACGGAGCAGGATGGCAAGCTCAAGCTCGAGATCGTGGACGACGGGTGCGGCATGAGCGAGGACATCGTGCGCTCCGTGACCGACCCCTTCTACACCACGAGAACGACCAGGAAGGTCGGCATGGGCATACCGCTGCTCAAGCTCGCATGCGAGCAGACGGGCGGCAGCCTCACGATCAGCTCCGTCACGCAGGAGGAGAACCCCGTGGAGCACGGGACCCACGTGACGGCGACTTTCGACATGAACCACATCGACTTCACGCCCCTTGGCGACGTAAGCGCGTCGGTCCTGACCCTCATCCAGGGTCATCCCGACACCGATTTCCTGTTCCGCCACCAACAGGGTGAACGCATCGTGGAGTTGGACACAAGGCAGCTACGGGAGGTGCTAGAAGATGTACCTCTTAACAGCTATGATGTTATGGAGTGGATAGGGGGATACCTGCGAGAACAGTACGAAACGCAGCCAGAAGACAGCGGGCCTAACGGAGAGGATTGAGTATGAAATCACTAGCTGAGTTGCAGGCGATCAAGAACCGCATGAAGGACAAGGTTGTCCTGCGCGATGGTATGGAGGGCGCACGTGTCGTCGTCGGCATGGCCACCTGCGGCATCGCGGCAGGCGCACGTCCCGTCTTGAACGCCTTCGTCGAGGGTGTCAACAAGGAGGGCCTGGAGGGCAAGGTCACCGTGACGCAGACCGGTTGTATCGGCATCTGCCAGTACGAGCCCGTCGTCGAGGTCTTCGAGCCCGGCAAGGAGAAGGTCACCTACGTCAAGATGAATCCCGAGAAGGCCCAGGAGGTCATCGAGAAGCATCTCAAGGGCGGCAAGGTCGTTTCCGAGTACACCATTGGAACCGTTGCGGTGTAAGTTGGGAGGTTTATTGTGATTCGTTCACAAGTCCTTATCTGTGGCGGTACCGGGTGCACCTCTTCGGGAAGCCAGCAAATCCAGGATAGGTTCGAGGCCGAGATCGAGAAGAACGACCTCCAGGACGAGATCAAGCTGGTCAGGACGGGCTGCTTTGGCCTGTGCGAGCTTGGCCCCGTCGTCATCGTGTACCCTGACGGCACGTTCTACAGCAGGGTCACCGTCGAGGACGTCGAGGAGATCGTCAGCGAGCACCTGCTCAAGGGCCGCCGCGTCGAGCGCCTCGTCTACGACGACCATGGCAAGGCCGAGGCCGACGAGTTCGGCAACATCGCCCTTAACGACACCACCTTCTACAAGACCCAGAACCGCGTCGTTCTGCGCAACTGCGGCGTCATCAACCCCGAGGACATCGACGAGTACATCGCGATGGACGGCTACGCGGCACTGGGCAAGGTCCTCACCGAGATGACCCCCGAAGAGGTCATCAAGGTCGTCAGCGACTCCGGCCTGCGCGGTCGTGGCGGCGGTGGCTTCCCCACCGGCCGCAAGTGGAGCCTCTGCGCCCCCAACAAGGCTGACATCAAGTACGTGGTCTGCAACGCCGACGAGGGCGACCCCGGCGCATTCATGGACCGCTCCGTGCTCGAGGGCGACCCGCACAGCATCATCGAGGCCATGACCATCTGCGGCTATGCCTGCGGATGCTCAAAGGGCTACGTCTACGTGCGCGCCGAGTACCCCATCGCCGTCAAGCGCCTGTCCATCGCCATCGCCCAGGCCCGCGAGTACGGCCTGCTCGGCGAGAACATCTTCGACTCGGGCTTTGACTTTGACATCGAGATCCGCCTTGGCGCCGGCGCCTTCGTGTGCGGCGAGGAGACGGCACTCATGACCTCGATCGAGGGCAACCGCGGCGAGCCCCGCCCGCGTCCCCCGTTCCCGGCCGTCAAGGGCCTGTTCGGCAAGCCCACCGTCGAGAACAACGTCGAGACCTTCGCCAACATCCCGCAGATCATCCTGCGTGGCGCCGAGTGGTTTGCCTCCATGGGCACCGAGCGCTCCAAGGGCACCAAGGTCTTCGCCCTGGGCGGCAAGATCAACCACACCGGCCTCGTCGAGATCCCGATGGGCACGACCCTCGAGCACATCATCTACGAGATCGGCGGCGGCATCCCCAACGGCAAGAAGTTCAAGGCCGCCCAGACCGGCGGCCCCTCCGGCGGCTGCATCCCCGCGAGCCTGATCGACACCGAGGTCGACTACGACAACCTCACCGCCATCGGCTGCATGATGGGCTCCGGCGGCCTGATCGTCATGGACGAGGACACCTGCATGGTCGACATGGCCAAGTTCTTCCTCGAGTTCACCGTTGACGAGTCCTGCGGCAAGTGCACCCCCTGCCGCGTGGGCACCAAGAGGCTCCTCGAGCTCCTCGACAAGATCACCTCTGGCAAGGGGACCATGGAGGACCTCGACGCCATCGAGGATCTCTGCAACTACATCAAGACCAACTCGCTGTGCGGCCTCGGCCAGACGGCACCCAACCCGGTTCTGGCGACGCTCAAGTTCTTCCGTGACGAGTACATCGCCCACGTGCAGGACAAGAAGTGCCCCGCCGGCGTCTGCAAGGACCTCCTGACGTTCACGATCGACAAGGACAAGTGCATCGGCTGCGGCCTGTGCGCGCGCAACTGCCCCGTCAACACGATCGAGCAGACGGATTATGTGGCACCGGGTCACAAGCGCCCGTCGTACCACATCAATCCCGAGAAGTGCATCAAGTGCGGTGCCTGCATGAGCAACTGTAAGTTCCACGCGATCAGCAAGCAGTAGAGGAGCCCTGTAGGTATGAATATGGTTAATGTCAAAGTTAACGGCATCGCCGTAAGCGTGCCCGAGGGTTCCACGATCCTCGAGGCAGCCCGCAAGGCAGGCGTCGAGATCCCGACCCTGTGCTACATGAAAGAGAAGAACGAGATCGGTGCGTGCCGCATCTGCATCGTCGAGGCTACCGGCACCAGGGGCCTCGTGACGGCCTGCGTGTACCCCGTCGCCGAGGGCATGGAGATCCAGACCAACTCCGAGAAGGTCAGGAAGTATCGCAAGACGACCCTCGAGCTCATTCTCTCCACCCACGACAAGAAGTGCCTCTCGTGCCCGCGCTCCACTGACTGCGAGCTTCAGAAGCTCTGCCTGGAGTACGGCGTCGACGAGGACGCCTTCGAGGGCTTCAAGCCCACCTACGAGATCGACTACTCGGTGCCGCACCTCGTGAGGGACAACAACAAGTGCATCCTCTGCCGTCGCTGCGTCGCGGCCTGCAACGAGCAGTTCGTGAGCGTCATCGGCGCCAACGACCGCGGTATCGACACCAACATCGGCTCGCCGTTCAACCGCCTGCTCAAGGACGTCCCCTGCATCTCCTGCGGCCAGTGCACGGTCGTCTGCCCCACCGGTGCCCTCACCGTGCGCGACGACACCGACAAGGTCATGGCAGCCATCGCCGATCCGTCCAAGTACGTGGTCGTCCAGACCGCCCCGTCCGTCCGTGCCCAGCTCGGCGAGAGCTTTGGCATGGCTCCCGGCACCAACGTCGAGGGCAAGATGGTCGCGGCCCTGCGTCGCCTGGGCTTCGACAAGGTCTTCGACACCGACTTCGGCGCCGACCTCACCATCGTCGAGGAGGCCAACGAGCTGGTGCAGCGCATCCAGAACGGCGGCGTGCTGCCCATGATCACGTCCTGCAGCCCCGGCTGGGTCAAGTTCTGCGAGTACTACTATCCCGAGCTGCTCCCGCACCTGTCCACCTGCAAGTCCCCGCAGCAGATGCAGGGTGCGGTCACCAAGACCTACTTTGCCAAGAAGATGGGCATCGACCCCAAGGACATCGTCTCTGTCTCCGTCATGCCCTGCACCGCCAAGAAGTTCGAGATCGGCCGCGACGACCAGTCCGCAGCCGGCGAGGGCATGCCCGACCTCGACATCTCCATCACCACGCGTGAGCTCGGCTACCTCATCAAGAAGTCCGGCCTGAAGTTCGAGCTGCTCCCCGACGAGGAGTTCGACGATCCCCTAGGCGACGACACCGGCGCAGCCGTCATCTTTGGCGCGACCGGTGGCGTCATGGAGGCAGCCGTCCGTACCGCCAACGCTTGGCTCAACGGCGCGACCGAGGCCATCGACCTCACCGCAGTCCGCGGCACCGACATGGTCAAGGAGGCCACGGTCAACGTGGCCGGCACCGACCTCAAGCTCTGCGTCGCCTCGAGCGGCAAGGGTGCCCAGTATGTCATGGAGAAGCTCGCCGCCGGCAACCCCGAGGGCTGGAGCTTCATCGAGATCATGGGCTGCCCGGGTGGCTGCGTCAACGGTGGCGGCCAGCCCATCCAGCCGCAGTGGGTGCGCGACACCGTCGACCTGAAGGCCGTCCGCGCAAAGGCCCTCTACGACGCCGACGCGGCCATGACGCTCCGCATGTCCCACGAGAACCCCTCGATCATCAAGCTCTACGACGAGTGGTACACCGAGGGCTATGGCAAGGGCGAGGCGCATCACGCCCTCCATACGAGCTACGTTGCCCGTGAGAGGTATCCCAAGGAGTAAGTAGCCCGCACGACCCGCAAGTTGAGCGCGCCCCGAGAGATTCTCGGGGCGCGCTTTTTGACCAAGCGGAACTTGCGCGGCGGAGACGGGCCGGTGCCGGCCAACTGCTACGCGCCAAGCAGGAGCAGTACCGCAGCGTTTGCGACAGGCACGGTGATGGTATCGTACCCGCCATGCGTGATGAGCTCGACATATGTCCCCGCAAGGGCAGCGAGCACCACCGCAGGAGAGGGACCGAGGCAGACTATGCCAAGCATCAGCTCGACACAGAACATCGCCGCACTCCCCTCCCAAGTCTTCTTGTGGTCGGCAAACGGGAGCGAGATGCGGTGTCGCCCAAAGCGTTTTCCCACAAGCGCGGCCGCCGCATCGCCAAAGCCCCACATGAGAATCGAGGCCACAGCCACCTGAGGCTTACCGCACAATCCCCAACACCAGGCAACGATAGCCGCGTCACCCCAGAACAGCAGCAAGAGGCTTCTCCTGACCTCGTGAGGGCGACGTTGCACGAAGAGGCTGGCAAACCACGGCAACCGCTCCCCCACGGCCAGGATTGGCCACACGGCGGCTCCAAAGGCCACGAGCGTGGCAGCAGCGACCGTCCATGACGAGGCCGCATGCATAACCAGCGGAGCCGAAAGGAACGCCACGATGTGGAGGAGCTTGCGGAACACCTCGCGAGGCGGCCGAACAAAGACATAGACAGCCAGAAGGGCCATCACCGCTGGAGCGAGAAATCCGAGATACGCAAGAAGACACGAGGCCACGCTCTCAACCGTCGGCATCTCCATACGTAAATCTCCCAACACCAGCTATCGCTAGGCCTTTGCCTCTCGCCTACCAAGCTACGCCGCGCTCGTCCTCGATCTGAGCCGGAACCTGATCGTTCTGTTGCTGATGGTCGTTGCTGGGAAACAGCGTTCCCGCAACGGCTCCCGCGCAGCCGCTCAGCGCGCCAAACAGGATGCTGGCCACAAGTGCGAGCGCCACCAAGAAGTACTTGAGCAGCCTCAGAATGCGCCGCCACCTCTCCTTGCTGGCATCGTCTTGGTCGTCCTCGTCCGCAATGCCGTCATCCTCGACAGGCTCGTACACCTGAATGATGGGCACGGGCTCGGGCAGCGTCATGAGATCGGTGCGCGGAGGCTCATTGAGGGCCCCGACCAGCGTCGTGGCAAGCACGGCAGAGGCGGCGACCTTTACGGCAGTCTCACCAAACTGGTCGAGCCGGTCCTTATCCCGCGCTTCTGGTAGTGTCTGTTCGTCTGCCATGACGAGCCTTCCGTAAACCGCATCGTGCCTGCGTCTTTCATTATATGAAGACGATACCCAAAAGCCCACCTCTCAAAGCAGCGACAGACGAGTTTGAGGGTCATTACTTCGCCGGTCCCCTAAATCTCGATCGAGCCGCAACGTTTTCCCACGTTTTGAAAATTCTCGGTTGAGATTTAGGGGACCGGCTAAGTAGGCAGCGACAAAATCCGGTTGCAGAGGAGCCCCTGCCACCGTTCTAGTGGGCAGAGGCACCCCCCGCGGCCACCGTTCCGGCTATCCCTCAAACGGGAAGACGTACGGCAGGCCAAGGCTGTCTCGCACCTCGAGTATCTCTGCCTGCACGGCCTCACCAACGGGCACGCCCTTGTCCTTTCGATCCTGCCAAGCGATCCACTCGCGCTCGCCGGCAGTGTAGATTCGCTCGTACCCGGGCGCTCGCCTCGAGGCACGCAGCGCTCGACAGATGTCGCCGGCAATCTTGCGGAAGGTCTCACGACCAGCAAAGGCATCGGGATCCACCACGAAGAAAAAGTGGCCCAAGTGATACATCTGTGGCGAGCCGTCCGCCGCGACGCCCGTAAGCGCCTTCATGAACTCGCCTCCTGCCAAGGCTGCAGAGAGGACCTCGACCACCGTGGCGTACCCATAGCCCTTGTAGCCACACATCTCGTCGCCGGGACCGCCGCCCAAGGGGGTGAGCGCGGCGGTCCCATCCACCAGCATCTGCAATATCTGTTGAGAGTCAGTCAGCTCGCCGCCGTCGTTGGCCACCACCATGCCCGGAGGCGTTGGCTTGCCCTCGCGCGCGTAGTACTCGATCTTCCCGCGTTGCACGGTCGACGTAGCGCAGTCGATGCAGAACGGAAACTCCTCGTCGGTGGGCAGCGCGAAGGTTAGGGGATTGGTTCCCAGCATGTTCTCGACGCCAAAGGTCGGCGCGATGGACGGACGCGCATTGGTGCCCGTGAGGCCGATCATCCCCTCCTTGCTGGCCATGGTCGCCCAGTAGCCGGCGATGCCATAGTGCGTGGAGTTTCGGATCGCGCCACCCGCCATGCCGTAGGTCTTCGCCTTCTCGATCAGCCGCGTCATCACGCGATGCGATGCCACCATGCCCATGCCGTCATGCGCGTCAGCCACCACCGTGGTGGGCGTCTCGTGCACGATCTCGAGATTGGTCACCGGCAGCAAGGTACCCTTTACGATGCGGTCGATGTAGATGGGCTTGAATCGGTTGCAGCCGTGGCTCTCGATGCCGCGGCGGTCCGACTCGAGCAGAACGTCAGCGCATATGGCCGCGTCCTCGCGCGGAACGCCATAGCCAACAAAGGCATCGATAAGGAAGTCGTTCATCAGTTCCCACGGGATATAGGGCCGGTTATCGGTCGTCATGGCAAGCCTCCCATCTGTACGCAGCGTCACCACTCATCGACATCTTGCCACGATTGCCACCGCGTAGGCGAGATATCCTGCAGCAACTCTCGGCCAGTGTGACACATCAATCGTTGTTGTCACACTGGATTCAAGCCTCCGCCACGCTGCGCCATGACGCAAGCACCGTCCACCGATGACGTCCGACAATATCTGTCAGAGGCACTTGATAGGGTTTACCTGCAATAACCCACTTGCGTTCGCCGAGCTCGCACAATCAATATCTGGTGTTCTTGAATCGGTAACAAACACAAGGTATTGTGTTCTATGCGCTCGGTGTCCGCTAGGGGGATGCCGAGTCACCCATCTGCACACAAGGAGCCGCCATGTCGCCTATCGCCTACCCCACTTCCATCGTCAAACGCGACGGATCGCTCACGACCTTTGACCAGGACAAAATCACTGCCGCCATCGAGAAGGCCGGCGGCGCAACGGGAGAGTTCGGGCCTGACGAGGCCATCATTCTCTCCGGTCAGGTCTGCAAGGTCATCGCGCACCGCTTTGAGGGAGCCTCCCCCACCGTCGAGGAGATCCAGGACATCGTCGAGCAGACGCTTATCACCGCCAATCACTTTGAGACGGCCCGCGCCTACATCGTCTACCGCGAGAAGCGCACGCAGACCCGTCGCGACCGTGAGACCTATATCGACGTGACCGGATCGGTCAACGAGTACCTCTCACGTGCCGACTGGCGTGTCAACGCCAACGCCAACCAGGGCTACTCGCTTGGAGGCCTCATCCTCAACGTGTCAGGCAAGGTCATCGCAAACTACTGGCTCAGCCACGTCTACCCGCCTGCAGTTGGCGACGCGCATCGCAACGGCTCGGTGCACATCCACGACCTCGACATGCTCAGTGGCTACTGCGCCGGCTGGAGCCTGCGCACCCTGCTCAACGAGGGCTTCAATGGCGTCGCCAACAAGGTCGAATCCGCGCCTCCCAAGCACCTCGGCGCCGCCATGGGTCAGATGGTCAACTTCCTAGGCACGCTGCAGAACGAGTGGGCTGGCGCACAGGCGTTCAGCTCGACCGACACCTACCTCGCCCCCTTCATCCGCGTCGACCACCTCTCCTACGAGGAGGTCAAGCAGGAGATGCAGGGCTTCGTGTACAACATGAACGTCCCTTCCCGCTGGGGCACGCAGACGCCCTTCTCCAACCTCACCTTCGACTGGACCTGCCCTGAGGACATCCGCAACCAGGTGCCGCTGGTGGGCGGCGAACCCGTCGACTTCACCTACGGTGACCTGCAAGAAGAGATGGACATGGTCAACCGTGCGTTCATCGAGGTCATGACCGAGGGTGACGCCAAGGGCCGCGTGTTCACCTTCCCCATCCCCACCTACAACATCACCAAGGACTTCCCCTGGGACTCCGAGAACGCCATGCGCATGTTCGAGATGACGGCAAAGTACGGTCTCCCCTACTTCCAGAACTTCGTCAACTCCGACCTCGAGCCGCACATGGTGCGCAGTATGTGCTGCCGCCTGCAGCTCGACCTGCGCGAGCTGCTCAAGCGCGGCAACGGCCTGTTTGGCTCGGCCGAGCAGACTGGCTCGATCGGCGTCGTCACCATGAACATGGCGCGTCTGGGCTACAAGCACCGGGGCGACGAGGAGGCCCTCATCGAGGAGCTCGACTACCTGCTGGTTCTTGCCAAGACCTCGCTCGAGCTCAAGCGCAAGGAGATCCAGCGCCTCATCGACGCCGGCCTGTTCCCCTACACCAAGCGCTACCTTGGCACGCTCCGCAACCACTTCTCCACCATCGGCGTCAACGGCATGAACGAGATGATCCGCAACTTTAGCAATGACGCCGACGACATTACCACCGCCGAGGGCCGTGCGATGGCCATCCGCATCCTCGACCACGTGCGCGAGAAGATGGTCGAGTTCCAGGAGGAGACCGGCCACATGTACAACCTCGAGGCCACGCCGGCCGAGGGCACGACCTACCGCTTTGCCCGCGAGGACCGCAAGCGCTACCCCGACATCATCCAGGCGGGCACGAAGGACGAGCCGTACTACACCAACTCCTCGCAGCTGCCGGTGGGATACACGACCGACCCCTTCCAGGCCCTGCGCGAGCAGGAGGAGCTGCAGAAGAAGTACACCGGCGGCACGGTGCTGCACCTGTACATGGGCGAGCGCGTGTCGAGCGCCGAGGCATGCAAGCAACTGGTCAAGCGCTCGCTCGAGAACTTCCGCCTTCCGTACATCACGGTGACGCCGACGTTCTCCATCTGCCCCAAGCATGGTTACATCGCGGGCGAGCATGCCTACTGCCCGATCTGCGACGAGGAGCTTGCCATCGCCAAGCGCAATCGTGGGGCGGCGCACTAGGCCGACGTACCATCGCAGCGATTCTCATGACACATCAGGAATCGCCATTGACGCCATATATTGTGTATCTGTAAGATTGTTGCTACCAAATGTAGCATGTGATCAAGGAAACGAGGAACCATGGTCAACAAGAGCGAACTCACCAGCAACGGCGTCATCGTCGACGGCGTCGAGCTCTCCAACGACGAGCGCCAGCCCTGCGAGGTCTGGACCCGCGTCATGGGCTACTACCGTCCCGTCTCGTTCTACAACACCGGCAAGAAGGGCGAGTTCCACGAGCGCGTCGAGTTTGTCGAGCCGGGTGTCTGCTGCAACTAGACGCACGACATGGCTTCTGCATCCAACGCCGGCCGTCTGCCCGACGGTCGGCGTTCTCTTCTCATAGGGGGCATCACCCCGTTCTCCACCGTCGACTGGCCAGGCAAGCTTGCCTGTGTCGCCTTCCTCGCCGGCTGCCCGTGGCGCTGCCCCTACTGCCAGAACCACCTGTTGCAATCCTTTGGCGCTGCAACGCAGACGGACGAGGACCTGTTTGCCTTTCTCGACCAGCGTCGAGGCCTCCTAGACGGCGTCGTGTTCTCAGGGGGCGAGCCGCTGGCACAGGAGGCCACCATAGACGCAGCCCGCAGAGCACGCGAGATGGGCTTTGAGGTCGGGCTCCACACCTGTGGGGGCTATCCTGAGCGGCTAGAGCGGATCCTCCCCCATATCGACTGGGTCGGCATCGACGTCAAGGCCCCGTGGGCCAAGTACGATAGCGTGACGCTTGCGCGAGGTACAGGAAAGCTCGCGCAAGCAAGCCTCGACGCAATCCTTGACGCCGGCGTTGCCATGGAGGCGCGCACCACCTGGCATCCCGCTCTTCTTACGAGTGACGACATCGCAGCCATCGGCCAGGACCTTGCCGCGCGCGGCGTACGCACTTGGGCCGTGCAAGCCTACCGCCATCAGGGAACCACGGGCGAGCTGCCCAACGAGACGGTCTACCCCTCCGATACGCCCACTGGCATCGCCGAGCTATTTGAGAGCTTCGAATTCCGCCGCGCCTAGGGCGTGCGTTGGGGACAGGCACCGCTGCACACACGCCCTAGGCTTGAGCCTTCCGCTTGCGTTCGGTCAGCCCCAGCCAGAGGGCAAGCGTGCCCGCAGCCGCTATGAAGGCCACGCCAACCGCGTCATCGCCCGTCTTGGGAAGCGCCTTCGACGTACTCTTCGCCACGCTCTTGCTTGCCGATGCGGTCTTCGTAGCGTCCTTTGTCGGTTTGCTTGGCGTCACAGGCGCAGGGGTCGGCTCAGGCGCGGGATCCTTCTCGCAAGGTATGTCACCCGGGTACTCGGGCACGTCCATCGCCGTGGCGCGGAAGAGACGCGTGCCGGGCTCAAACCACGACGAGCCGATGACAAACAGCCGTCCACGGTAGGTGCAGGCCGCGGGGTTGTACACGCGGTCCTCCGACGCACGCTTCTCGTACGGCACGAACTTCTCGGCACCGTCGCGAAGGATGTAGGTCTCGCTCGAGCCGTCCGCGGCGGGAGGTCCCACAAAGATGATGCCGTCGGTTGCGTTCATCAGCACGCCCCAGCCAAGGAAGGGATCGACGACCTCCTGCTCGGACGAGTAGCTGTCACGAGTGTCATTCGCAGGCGTGGGAAGCATGTCGTAGTTCATGCTCGGCTTCCCGTCTATCACCAACGACATCTCGTAGCTCTTGGGATTGTAGAGGTAAAGGTTGCCGTTCCTGGCAATAGCCTGCGGGTTCTTCATGAGGCCATAGACGGGATAGAGCTCCTCAATCGCACCTCCGCTCAGGTTGTAGCTATAGGCAGGCGCGGGCGAAGAGTACTTATAGCTGGGGTCGTCGGGAGCGGTCGTCATCAGCAAACCGCCTACCAGCATGAGTTTTCCGTCGTTATTGACGATGGTCTGACCTTCGATCATGCCCTCATTCGAGGCGCGCGACCATGCGGATGCCGCCGGGTCGTACACGTAGACACGCTCTTCGACCTCCTCGTCGCCAACAAACTCGAGGGTCGGCTCGCCCGAGGGAAGCACCTGCATGGTCGCACCCTCCACGACGAGCTTGCCGTCGTACATGACGGCAGAGACACCCTGCAGAGGCTCGGGAAGACTGGGAGCCGCAGACCACGCCTCGGTCTTGAGGTCAAAGCAGAGCATGCTCTGATAGGCGGGAGACTCCTCCACCGGCTGCTCGGCCGGCAGGTAATAGAGCTTGCAGCCCAAGCCCACCAACGGTCCTCTGGTCTCGAAGTCACCTAGGCCATCAAACATGAACGGCTCGCCCGTATCGGAGGCAAAGGGCAGATCCTGCTCAAAGACCGTCTCGCCCTTGCTCACGAACTTGATGGCATTGTCGTGCTTGCCCGCCGCATTGGCAATCGTTGCGCAAAGGATGCCCGTGAATGGCTCGGCCAGGATGAGCACCACCTCGCTATCGGTCCACGAGCTGACCTCTGCTTCCACTGGCATGCCGTCCTTCGCCACCACATAACGCGAGAGGCCGATCGACCCCGGCTTCGTGCCAAAGTTTGATCCGGCAAACGTGACCGTCGCCCCCTCGACCTTCATCGACGTGATGGCCGGGGCAAGCGCGTTCTCCCCACCGTCAGGAGAGCCCTGCATGTTGAAGTCGAACACGCCACCCGTACGCACCGGCAGGGCGCCTGCGTCGGGAATCCTAATCTTGGAGCGCACGAGCGACGCCAGCTCGGCACCCGTAAGCCCTGACTGGGAGGCAAGCACTGCCGTAGCGCCCGAGACCATCGGGCATGCCATGGAGGTGCCTGACTTGTAGACATAAGGGACCTTCTCGGTGCCAATGGCGATGGTGTCAAGATAGATGCGCGAGGTGTTTTCGTCTGCTGTGATGAACAGATCGACCACAAGGTGACCGTTTAGCCCGTCGACGTTACGCTCCACATCCCCTGCAGCGAGGGGTGCAAAGGCGCTGGTAATCGACCCATTGGAGACGCCGCCTTTGCCACCTGACGGCAGCTCCTCGCCGCCCGTCATGTTTGACTTGACGTAATCGAGCGTGGCAAACTGGCAATCCCTGTCGGTGGTGAGACCAAATCCCACATAGAGGTCCTCCGCCGAGGCAAGCGCCCGCACGACATCGACGCCGGTCTGCGCCTGGACTTTCGCAAGGTCAAAGTCAAGACGAATCCCCTTGGTGTAAATGGGGAACCAGCTGCTTTCCCCAATGTTGTATTTGGGGTCGATGGGCACCATGACGCCGTGCTCGCCCGTGAGGTGCGTCTGCGCGGTGATGGTGGCAGGTTCGCTGACCAGGTTCCCGTCATTGTCGATCTGTTGGACAGTCACAGCAGGAGTATCGCTCTCGAAGTCCTCAAGCAGAATGTCCGAGCCAGCTGCTCCAGGAATGTACATGCTGTCGCCCTCTGTCGCCGTCGAGAGGATGTCGACACCCGGCGCCGCAAGCTCGACCGTCATGGCGCCATAGTTGCTAAAGCTCGCAAGCCCATCGAACTGGTCGGTTGCCGCGACTGTGATGACGTAGGGATTGTCCTTGTAGGACGAGGTCATGTATGGATCGGTATCGTTGTTGCGTGCCGAGTTGGAGGCAGCCAGAACGCTCACGACACCCTGCTTCTGCCCCACTTCGTACATGGCAGCATTGAGCGCCTTGCTCGTCTGGTCGAAGCCCCACGAGCTGCTGGTGACCTGTATGCCCACACCGGCCTCATTGGCACGCTTGACAAAGCCGAAGGCACGCAGGCCGTTGCCGAGCGAGGTCTTCCCATTCTCCCCCTCGGTGCGCGTTCCCGCCATCTGCACCGAGACGATTCTCGCCTTAGACGCCACGCCACTAATGCCACGCCCATCCCACGAAGCGCCGATGATGCCCGCGCAATGCGTGCCGTGGCCATCGGTGGAGAAGTTCGAATGATAGACCAGCTTGCCGTCCTCGGACTCGGCGCTGGCGTTGAAGCCGTGTACGTCGCAGCCAAGCTCTGCCTGCAGCTCGGGGCTAAAGGTGTAGGCACGGTCAGCGAGATCAGGATTGGTAAAGTGCACGGCACCGTCAAGGACGGCCACGACGACCTCGTTTTCCATGTTGGCCCCCACCACGGGCGTGTCAAAGTCGGGCACGTTGACAGACCAGTTGCCCGTCGTACTGGGAGAGCGCATGCCCTGGGCAGTCGTATCCCAGTTGCCCCACTGCAGGGGCCTGAGGTCATTGACGACGCCATTTGCCTGGGGCACGATGCTCGAAAAGGAGAGCGGCTCCGTCGCCTCTGCTTCGGATTGCTGCTCGGATGCCTCGAGAGCTTCGCCATCCGCTGCAACCAGCGTCTCGTCAGCCCCATCCGCCACGACGTCAAGCTCGGCGACCTCGTCCTCCACCGCATAGCCAACGGTCAGCTCTGCCGTGGCGGTCGCGATGGCCTCAACGCCATCCTCTTCAGCAAGCTCCGCATAGTAGTTGGGCTCGGCAAAGGCCACGCGAGGATTGTTGGCCAGCGATCGCAGGATCTCCTCGGTAGACAGGCTATCCGAGCTCACGAGCGAGAGCGTCACCTCATCAGCAGACTGGGCTACCAGCCCATCTCCCTCCGCCATACCGACTGCCTGCCCGCTTACTTCCATGAGCGGTTCGAAGTCGTCCACGGGGAGCTCCGCCTGCGCGGCAAGCGCATGGTCCTCGTCCCCAAGTAGCGCCACGACTGCCTCGCCATCGGCATACTCACCCGAGGCAAGCATCGCATCGATGGCATCCGACCAGCGCTCCTCCGTGGTAGCGTGCACGGGGACAGCGGGCACAAGGCTCCACACCATCGATACGCTTGTGATAACGGCAAGTGTCTTGCGCAGGCAAATGCGCCTTAGGCTACGATTCAACTTCATTGGCGTTCTCTCTGCTTGATGCGTTTTTTGGCACAGTCTCGGAGCGAGGACAGCGAGCGACCCCGCCCGCACGGAGACGTCATATGATTCTAAATCAAACCAAGTAAAGCGTATCGTAAAATCCGCAGGTAAACATTAGGATAGATAAATGAACCGGTTCCTTTACTTCACGCAGCATACCTCCCGACCGCAAGAGCGTCAGGATAGGTCATCTCATCCATGCTTTTACACTATCAAAAGTATACCGCCATGCCCGATACGACTGGATACACAGCCCAAATCACGCCATGCAGGGAGTCTCGTGGACAATGTTGGACCTATGCGTTAATTTTCGGCGATCCTTTGAGTATCGCTCATCTGCGACCTGCGCTTTTGATGCCGATCTACTTGACTACCCGCTCAAGAATCACGCATAAGCCCAACATTGTCCACGACGCATCCATCAGAAAGCTGCTAAATCGATTAACCTGTCCTCGTTAACCCAAGAATCGGTTAGATGAATAGCGAAGCCAAAGGCTAGGGACACCCTAGCTCCACGTATGGAGGATCTGAATGAACCCACTGCCAGAGGCTGGAAGGCCAGCCTAGCAAAGCTTATCATGGGCATCGCAATCATCACGATCGCTTTCATGCTTGATACCCTCAAGGAGATGGACGAGGATTACAAAGAGATGCTTCCCCTGGCGATGGTCTGCAAGACGGGATGGGGAGCCTTGCAGACCCAGATCGACCCCTATACCACTCGCGAGATCGATCCCGACATCCCGTAGCAAAAGCTCTTCCCCATACTCCTCAAGTACCTGAAGGAACACGAGGCGCTCGCCTGCTAACAGCGCATTCGACAACCCCAAAACTCGCAGTGACTGGGCACGGTGACGCTCCGTCATCCTCACACTCCTCACAAGAAGGTGACAGAGTCCTCACAACATAAATAGTTAAAGGCGATATCATGACGCTGCCTCTCTAGGCGTACTGACATTGCACACATCGCAGTAAGGAGAAACTATGAGGCGTATTACGGTCTTTCTGGCGGCAGCGCTGACGCTGAGCGCGATGGCTGGCTGCGGCAAACAGCCCGAGGCTACAACCTCGACGGAGGCCCCCGCAGCCGAGGCTGCGGCCGAGCAGACGCAGGACGAGATCATCGCCGAGCTCAAGAGCGCCATCGCCGCCGCTCCCGCCTACAAGTCGGTCACCATTAACGAGAACACCACCTCCACCTACACGAGCGAGGAGATCGTGAACGCGAACGGCGGTCCCGAGGTCATTCAGCAGGACTCGGTCTACGAGTTTGATGCAAGTGGCGACCAGCTGAAGACGCACCTTACGGGCAGCACGAATGGCGTCACGCTGGAGTACTACTCCGACGGCGACAACGCCGTGTTCGTCTCTGACGGGTCAGTCTACTCCGGCACGACCGAGCAGTTCGAGCTGGCGCACTTTAAGGGCGCCGATGCCTACCTCACGGATACGTTTGGCGATCTGAACACGCTCGTCGACTGCGCCTCCACCGTTTCCAAGGAGCAGGTGGGCGACACTGCCTCCTACCAGCTGACGCTCGACCCCAGGAAGTACATGGATGCCGACGAGGCGCTTCTCGCGCTCGAGAAGAGCGGTAACCCGATCAAGAATGCCCAGCTGACCATCTACTTTGACGCCGATGGCCACATCGCCGGACTGAAGAAGCACTACGAGTTCCCCGAGGCAATCAACGACATAACCGACAGCCTCTCGGACTTTGACGCCACCACCGTCGAGGCCATGCCCGAGGCAACCAAGACGTTCGAGGAGCTCGAGGCCGACCGCGAGATCAAGTTCCACGAGTTGTTCGACGGCCTTGAAGAACTGAACGATGACGCAGAGGAGACCGAGGCGGAGTAGCAAGAACCCGCAGGTCCCACGCGACCTAACAGGACACCTCGCAAAGAGACGGGGCGGAAGGAGGCAATCCTTCCGCCCCGTCTCTTTGCTTTTTAACGTGACTCCGTTGTCCCCCAATCGGCACTAAACGACGGTTGCTCCTACCAGCGTATCTTGAACGCCGTGACGTTGGTGTCACCGTCGCGCAGATACGCGAAGTCATCGACAGCCTCGCGCACCATGAGGATGCCAAGACCACCAATGCGCAGGTTGCCATCACTTGTTACCTTGGCTGACCCCCTGTCCAGCGTTGGGTCAAAGGGCGCGCCTTGATCTCGCAGCTCCACTGTAATAGACGAGGGGTTGGCGCCGTAGGCATAGGTAATCTGAACCTTGCCTGGCGTGTCTTGGTCGGCATAGGCGTAGCGGCATACATTGACAAAGAGTTCCTCGAGCACCATCTCGACCTTGTTAAGAACATCGAGCGGGCACAGACGCTGCCTCAGCTCACCGACCACCAGGTTGCTTGCCTGACTCAGGCCATCAAGCGCCGCCGGAATGGTGATTGACCCGATGACCTCGGGCGCCACGCCGTACTCCATCGCCAGGACAGTGATGTCATCTGACTGCTCGGTACCCTCCGCCCAGTGCTTGACGTCAGCGTGCAGCGCCTGCACGAGGTCGCGCGAGTGCAGGTTCGTGTGCGACGCAACAAACGCCTCAAGCCGATCGTTGCCGTATTCCTCCCCCTCCAGGCTGAACGCCTCGTTGACGCCATCGGTATAAAGGAGCAGCTCATCACCTGGCGAGAGCGTCAGCGTCTCCTGGCGATACTTTGCCGTCTCGAACGCACCC
Source organism: Atopobiaceae bacterium (assembly GCA_017941705.1). GTDB lineage: Bacteria > Actinomycetota > Coriobacteriia > Coriobacteriales > Atopobiaceae > UBA1367. The sequence goes on along the minus strand of JAGAVX010000146.1, from coordinate 53,568 downwards.
AGGAACAGCCCGCACTTCTTCTTGAGCCACTCCCACGTACCGTTTGTACCCCGACGCAGCAACGGGAAGTTATGACCAGCGTTCACATACGTGAGCAGGCCCGTCTCCCAGTCGAGCGTGGCAGCCCACACGGTCACGAACATGCCAGCGTCGTTATTGGCACACAGGTAGCGATTGGCCGAGGCGATGGCCTGTGCGGGCTCCACGCCCGCGGCCATATGGTTCTCGATCTCGGTCTTGGCGGCCATCATGAACAGCGCCCCCGGGATTCCCTTGCCCGACACGTCGGCAATGAGGAATCCCAGCGTGTGGTCATCAATGAGGAAGTAGTCGTAAAAGTCGCCGCCCACCTCCTTGGCCGCGTCCATCGTGGCATAGATGTCAAAGGCGCTGATCTCGGGAAATGGCGGAAAGACGCGCGGAAGGGCCGACTCCTGGATGGCTTTTGCGGTCGCAAGATCTCGATCGATCCGCGCCGCCTCAGCTGCAATGGCCTCCTTGAGCGAATCGACCGTCACGTTGATGCCCGCGGAAAGCGACGCGAACTCCAAGCTGTCCACCTCGGAGATCGTCTCGTCGAGATTGCCGTCGGTGATGCGTGCCAGCGAAGCATTGGTGCGATCGATCGGCTCCGCCACGTCCTTGGCGAGGAACCGGGCGGCGAGCACGTACACCGTCGCGAGCAGAAGCATGGCAACAAGCGACACCCAGCTAGCGATGCCCTGCCGGTTTGCGAACACCGTCGAGGACGGCACGATCATGAGGATATACATGTCGTTGGACTCAAGGACACGCAGGTACCCAAGTTGCACCGCAGTAAAGCGGGTTCCCGCGTTCGCCTGGGTCGCTGCCTCAAGAGGCTGGGTGTCGTAGATGGTCTTGCACGGCCCCGTCTGCTTGGCAAGCTCCTCGAGCGTGCCAATGAACGCCACGTCAAAGAGTTCCTCGTACCTCTTGCCAACAGGATAGGCGGGATTGTAGCTGGTAGCCACGATTCCGTCATCGATGACAAGAATCGTGCCGTCAGTCAGGTCATACCCCTCGAGAACCTCATCGATGACCTCTGCCTCTAGAATGGCGTTACGCGCCTCATCGGGAATCCCATAGGCCGTAGCTATCTCGTAGAGCTCAATCTGGTGCTCTACCTGCTTGGACATGTGATCGCCGATGTATTCGAGCTCGTCACCCATGTCCTCATAGATGGCATTCTCCTCCTGGATGGTGATCGCCGTGAAGCTCACGGCCTGGGCCACGCAGAACACGATCGCCACAACGACCAGGAGCTGAGCCCTGAAGATGGTGCGCACGCTGACGTTGCCGGCAAGCCCCACACGCCTGTAATTGACGTAATCGACGACCAGGATGGAAGCAAACGTAACTATCGCGTTGAACAGCGGCTGGCCGATCAAGCGAACGAGCGCCTCGAGCGCGTTATAGCCCTCGGTGGGTAGACTGGCTGCACCCTGCACCTGCCCGTAAGCCGACCCATAGTGAATGACGATCTGGATCAGAGAGCTGATGAAAAAGGCGATGCTCACGACCACCGAGATCAACAGGCACACAATCCCTAGGTAGATGACTCTTCGCAGCCCCTTGGGATCGTTTCGCAGCGCCACCGCCAAAAGCAGCCCGAACAGGTAGCCCACTATGGCGTACAGCACCACCGAGTTGTACCACGAGACAAAGTAGCGCTCGAACAGGTCAAGGGGATGAATGATCGAGTGCACGTAAAGCACGGCACCCGTAAGCGCACCCTGCAGGGCTCCCGCGGCCCTGCCAAGGAGCAGCGAAGCTATGGCCACGGGGGCGAGCAGGCCAAGAACGAAACCGATGTAGTGCCCACTTGGACCAATGCTGATAAAGCCGCATTGCATGAGGGTCATGGATGCCGAGATGATGAGAAGGGTGGCGAGCACCTGAATCTTGAGTTGCCTCGGCTCTTCCTGGAGGAGGCCCCTCCACGCGCGGATCCGTCGGCGACCGCCCTCATCCTCACCGGTCTTTCCCCTGGCCTTTGCATAGTCTCTCAGCCGCATCTTGTACTCTTTCGATCGAAGAAGGCCTGTATGCGTATTCTATTATCCTTTGCTGCGCCGGAGTGTTGTGCCGGGGACACGCCCCGGCACCACAGAAATGTTGTCTGGGGGCGTGTCCCCGGCACCACACTACGGCACCCTCGCACCCGCTGCGTAACGTTTACCAAACATCAGCAGGTCTCGCCGCTATCGGCTGCGCGCGCCACATTACAATAAGCACGTTTTCATGCGTAATTGCATCACCTACCAAGGGAAGCGGCTTATGAAAATCGTACTTGAGCACATCAGCAAACGCTATCCGAACCGAGACAAGAAGGTGGGCGGGGTCTTCACCGCAGTCGATGACTTTGACCTCACCATCCCCGATGGCAAACTCATCGGGTTGCTGGGCCCCTCGGGCTGCGGCAAGAGCACGACCCTCAACATGATCTGCGGCCTCGAGGCTCCCACCGAGGGAAAGATCTGGTTTGGCGACACCGACGTCACCAACCTCACACCCGAGCTTCGCGGCGTGGGCATGGTGTTTCAAAGCTACGCGCTCTACCCGCACATGACGGTGCGCCAGAACATCATGTTCCCGCTCGAGAACCTCAAGGGCCCCGACAAGCTCAGCAAGGACGAGATGCTGCGCCGCGTCGAGGAGGCCGCGCGCCTCGTGCAGATCGACGAGCTGCTCGACCGCAAGCCCAACGAGATGTCCGGCGGCCAGCAGCAGCGCGTGGCCATCGCCCGCGCCCTCGTCAAGACCCCCAAGGTCCTGCTGCTCGACGAGCCCCTCTCCAACCTCGACGCGCGCCTGCGCCTCACCACGCGCGAGGAGATTCGCCGCATCCAGCGCGAGACGGGCATCACCACCATCTTCGTCACGCACGACCAGGAGGAGGCGATGTCGATCTGCGACGAGATCGTCGTCATGGAGCGCGGCATCATCCGTCAGGTCGGCAAGCCCCAGTACGTTTACGACGAGCCCGACAACCTGTTTGTCTCCAAGTTCCTGGGCACCCCGCCCATCAACGTCTTCGAGGGCCGCATAGAGCGCGAGAGCCTCTTCATCGGCACGCAGGAGGTGCTCGACGTTCCCGGCGCCCTTGACGGCCCCGTGAGCGTCGGCGTGCGCCCCGAGGGCTTCGTGCCCGAGCCGGACGGCCCGCTCGTGTGCAAGCTCATCGCCGTCGAGCGCATGGGCCGCGACACCTCCGTCGTCGCCAGCCACGACGCCCACGACGGCGTGCAGATGCGCGCCATCGTCAGCTCCGACGCCCGCATCGACACCAAGAGCGACACCGTACGCTTCCGCATCCGTCCCGAGAAGACCCGCATCTTTGATGCCGAGACCGGCGAGCGCATCCACTTCTTTGGCGAGACCATGGAGGAGCCTGCCGAGGTGATGGCCCGCGAGGCGCGCGCCAACGCCAAGCCGGTCGCACCCCAGACGGGAGCCGACGCATGAACACCCGAAGCATGAAGGGCTGGCTCTACCTGATCCCAGCCATTGCCTTCCTCGGCGTCTTCGTGGTGTACCCGCTCTTTGACGTCATCGTCTACTCCTTTGAGGAGGGCTACAACTCCGCGTCGCAGACCTTCTTTGGCACGGGCATCTACAACTACCAGTACGTTCTGCGCGACCCGTACTTCATCCAGGCGCTCAAGAACACCTTCATACTGGTCATCGTGACGGTGCCGCTCTCGACGCTGCTGGCGCTGCTCATCTCGGTGGGCCTGAGCTCGATCAGCAAACTGCAGGAGCTCTACCAGACCATCTTCTTCCTGCCATACGTGACCAACACGCTGGCCGTTGGCCTGGTCTTCATGATCCTGTTCCAGAAGACGCCCTACACCGACGGCTTCGTCAACCAGATCATCCACTTCTTTGGTGGCAGCACCGTGGACTTCATCGACGGACCGTACTGGGCCAAGATGACCGTGATGTGCATCTACACCATCTGGGTGGTCCTGCCGTTCAAGATCCTGATCCTCACCAGCGCCCTCGCCTCGGTCAACCCCGACTACTACAAGGCGGCCAAGGTCGACGGCACCAGCAGCTGGCGCATCTTCTATCGCATCACGCTGCCCATGATCAGCCCTATGATCTTCTATCTGGTCATCACTGGCTTCATCGGCGCCTTCAAGGCGTACGGTGACGTGGTCGCCATCTTTGGCACCAACCTCAACGCCGCAGGCATGAACACCATCGTGGGCTACGTCTACGACATGCTCTACGGCAACGGCGGAGGATACCCGTCGTACGCGTCGGCCGCGGCGCTGGTCCTGTTTGCCATCGTGCTGACCATCACCTGCATCAACCTGCTGATTCAGAGAAGGAGCGTGCAGACCTCATGAGCGACATGAACAACAACCAACAGGAGCAGCAGTCCTTTGCCCGCGCCCAGAAGATCCGCAAGGGCGTCACCTACGCGCTGCTCACCATCTGGGCACTCATCGTGCTCTTCCCCTTCTACTGGATGGTGCTGACCTCAGTCAAGAGCTACAGCTCCTACAACGCCGAGTACGTGCCGCAGCTCTACACCACCTCGCCGACGCTGGAGAACTACACCGAGGCATTCACGGCTGTGCCGCTCGCGCGCTACTTCATGAACACCGTGATCTTCACCGGCATCACCACGGCTCTCATGCTCGTGGTCATCGTCCTGGCCGCGTTCGCGTTCTCGCGCCTGGACTTTGCCGGCCGCGACCTGCTCTTCACGGCCTTCCTGTCACTGATGATGATCCCCAACGAGCTGGTCATCATCACCAACTTCGTGACCATCACCAACCTGGGGCTGCGCAACACCTTCACTGGCCTCATCCTGCCGTCGGTGACGTCGGTCTTCTACATCTACCTGCTCAAGGAGAACTTCGACCAGATTCCCGACGACCTCTACAAGGCCGCCAAGGTCGACGGCTGCAGCGACTTCAAGTACCTCACGAACGTGATGATCCCCATCTGCCGCCCCACCATCGTCACGGTGGTGCTGCTCAAGGTCATCGAGTGCTGGAACTCCTACGTGTGGCCGCGCCTCATCACCGACAACCAGCTGTACTTCCTGGTTTCCAACGGCATTCAGGAGATTCGCGAGAACGGCTTTGGCCGCGAGAACGTCCCGGCCATGATGGCTGCGGTCGTCGTGATCTCGATCCCGCTGATCATCCTCTTCCTGATCTTCCGCAGGAAGATCATGGAGGGCGTATCTAGAGGAGGGACGAAGGGCTAATGAACACCAAGAAGCTCAAGACGACTCGCAATGGGCGCAGGGGCCTGTCCCTTCTGTCTGCCGGCATCGTCGCGGTAGTCACGGCGCTTGCCTGCATCCTCCCGCTCACCGCATGCCACGGATCAAAGGGTGCCGAGGCCTTTGCCGTGCCCGAGCAGTGGGACGCCTCCAAGGACTACGAGATCACGTTCTGGGCCAAGAACGACACCAACAAGACCCAGACCAAGATCTACGAGAAGGCAATCTCGGACTTCGAGGCCCTCTACCCCAACATCCACGTCAAGATGAAGCTATACACCGATTACGGCAAGATCTACAACGACGTCATCACAAACATCTCGACGGGTACGACGCCCAACGTCTGCATCACCTATCCCGACCACATCGCCACCTACCTCACCGGTACGAACATCGTGGTACCGCTCGACGAGCTGATGGCCGACGCGAAGTATGGCCTGGGTGGCTCCGAGCTCGCCTTTGACGGCCCCACTACCGACGAGATCGTCCCGCAGTTCCTGTCGGAGTGCGTGCTGGGAGACGCGCACTACGCACTGCCGTACATGCGCTCGACCGAGATCTGCTACGTCAACAAGACCTTCGTCGAGAAGCTCGGCTTCGAGCTGCCCGAGGTCCTCACCTGGGACTTCATCTGGGAGGTCTCCGAGGCGGCAACCGCTAAGAACGCTGACGGCACCTACGCGGTCAACGGGCAGAAGGTCATGATTCCCTTCATCGACAAGTCGACCGACAACATGATGATCCAGATGCTCGCCCAACGCGGGGCTGGCTACTCGACCGAAGACGGCCAGATCGAGCTCTTCAACGACGACACGCGAGACATCCTCAAGACCATCAGCGGACATGCCAAGACCGGCGCGTTCTCGACGTTCAAGATCAGCGGCTACCCGGCCAACTTCCTCAACGCAGGACAGTGCGTCTTTGCCATCGACTCGTCGGCCGGCGCCACCTGGATGGGCACGAATGCCCCGCTCGTGGACATCGCACCCGACAAGCTCGTGCAGTTTGAGACTGCCGTGCGCATGGTGCCGCAATACGACCCCGCGAGCCCCAAGATGATCAGCCAGGGCCCCTCGATCTGCATCTTCAACAAGGCCGATGCAGACGAGGTCCTCGCCTCGTGGCTCTTCTCGCAATACCTGCTCACCAACGACGTGCAGAACGCCTACGCGCAGACCGAGGGTTATGCGCCCGTCACGTCCAAGGCCCAGGATTCGCCCGAGTACCAGGAGTATCTCTCCCGTGCGGGCGAGGATAACAACGAGCACTACCAGGTCAAGATCGACGCCACGCGCGTGCTGCTCGAGAACGCGCCCAACACCTTCATCACCCCGGTGTTCAACGGCTCCGCATCGCTGCGCGACGCGTCCGGCCAGCTCATCGAGAGCGTGACCAAGTCGGTGCGCCGCAAGGAGACCATCGATGACGCCTACCTCGACCAGCTCTTTGACGACGTCATGGCGCTCTACCACCTCGACCAGCTGGGCGGGAGCGTAGGCGGTGGTACCAAGGACCTAGGACCGCTTCCACGCGCCTCAAAGATCCTGATCGGCGTCCTGATCGTGGCATGGATTGGCATCGCCGCCGTGGCCCTGCACGACGAGATGGAGAAACGCAAGAGCTAGGACCGTTGTCAGCGCATCCACACATGATCGAACCTTTGGTGCCCCTCCCCTGCGGAGGGGCACTTTTTGTGTGTTGCTCAAGGGACCCGCCGCGAGCGACCTGTCTGAGAACGGCTGGGGCACGGATGCGAACTTTAGTCAGGCTCTTTCTTTCATTCCTGCAGGATTTGCAGAATAATGTGCGTGTAGCGTTTGTTCCACTCCATCAATCAGTATGGGAGAGAATCATCATGACTAAGCTCGTACAGACCAGAAGGTCCTTCCTCACGACGCTCGTCAGCGGCGCCTCGATGCTTGCCCTGACCGCATGCGGCGGTGGCGGCAACGCCAGTGGCGGCTCATCCGCAGCCGCTGCCGGAGACGGCACCGATGCCAAGAGCGACGGCGTCATGACCTACGCCGAGTACGTCGCCGCCGAGGTCGATGCTCCGGTTATGCTCGAGTGCTTCGTCCAGGCCAAGCAGTCCTGGTGGGAGGACAAGGCCTCGATCTACGCCGCCGACGCCGATGGTGCCTACTTCATCTACAACGCCGCCTGCGACCAGGCCACCTACGACAAGCTGGTCGAGGGTGCCAAGATCAGCGTCAAGGGCTACAAGGCCGAATGGTCCGGCGAGGTCGAGGTTGCCGAGGGTGCCGAGCTCGCCCTCATGGACGGCTCCTACATCGCCGAGCCCGTCGACGTGACCGACAAGCTGGGCACCGAGGGGCTCATCGACTTCCAGAACCAGAAGGTCGCCTTCACCGGCCTCACCATCGCCGCCTCCAAGGATGCCGACGGCAAGGAAGCCCCCTTCATCTACAACTACGACGGCTCCGGCGCCCCTGGCGACGACCTGTACTTCAACGTCTCCGACGGCAAGGCCACGTACGCCTTCACGGTCGAGTCGTACCTCACCGGCGAGGACACCGACGTCTACAAGCTCGTCAGCAATGACCTCAAGGTGGGCGACACTGTCGACCTCGAGGGCTTCCTGTACTGGTACGAGGGACCCAACCCCCACATCACGAGCGTGACCGTCAAGTAGCATTACGCCACAACCGCACGAAGCAGCCCCGGATGACCCGCTCGTCCGGGGCTGCTGCGTGCATTGGGGACAGGCACCAGTGCACGCCCGTGTGCGTTGGGGACAGGCTTCCCCCTGCGCGCCACCCGTTTCGCGCTACCCGAGCACGCTCCGCGTGCGCGCGATGAGCTTGCGGTAGACATGCTCGCACATCCAAGGCTCATCGGAGAGCGTCAACACGTCATCGAGAGGCACCCAGCGCACTCCCGCATTCTCATCGGGCTTGATACGCAGTGGCTCGTCAGGATCGGCCACAAACAGATACGTCACGTTGAGATGCACGTGCGAGCTGACCCACTGGCCACGCTTCTGATGGCCAAGGACGCCCAGCACCTCCAAGGATGCAATCGGGCTAGCACCAGCCGGCACCATGCACGCATGCGCAACGCCCGTCTCCTCCGCAAGCTCGCGTTGTGCCACTGCAGCTAGGTCGCGCTCGCCATCCGCATGACCGCCCACCCAGCTCCACGAGTCGTAGATCCTGTGATAGCACAGGAGAGTCTTGGTTCCCGCTCGGTCCACCGTCCAGGCCGACGCGGTGAAGTGAGCCGGAGAACTGCGGTCAAACGCAAGCGGATCGTTTGCCAGATGATCCAGCATGAGAGCCTTGTCTGCCTCTTCCTGCTGGTTCACCGGCATATAGGTACGAATCTCATCCACGAGCGCCATGCTACTCTACCTCCGTTCGGTCGCGTCGGCCGTGCATTGGGGACAGGCACCAGTGCACGCCCGCGTGCGCACTACCTCGTGACCCAGGAGAGCGGGTAGATCGCACCCTCGGGGCATACGCCCATGCAGACCTTGCAGCCGACGCACTTGGAGATGTCGATGTGGGCCACGTTGTCCACGACCTCGATGCACTTTTGCGGGCACACCTTCTCGCACTTGCGGCAGCCGAGGCAGGTGTTGGCACAAGCGTCCTTGGCGCGCTTGCCCGTAAGCGTGTTGTGGCAGAGGACAAACGAGACCTCGTCCACATCGCTCTTCTCCACCAGGCTGATGAGGTGCCGCGGACAGATGGTGGTGCACAATCCGCATCCGATGCAGACCGCGGGATCGACCACGGCAACCTGGTTCTTGTTGAGCGAGATTGCTCCATAGGGACAGGTGGCCATGCAGTCGCCGTAACCGATGCATCCATCGGTGCAACCGTCCGAAAGATGACCCATGGTGGCGTAGATGCGGCAGCTGTGGGCGCCATGGTACACGGCGCGCTCCTGCAGCACCACGCGGTCGGCCGTACCGCGGCACGCCACGATCGCACGCTTGACCACGACGTCACCGGCGTCCACGCCCAGGTACGCGGCCAGGCGCTTGGCGGCGTCAGGCCCACCAGGGCCACAGGAGTTGACCGGGGCGCCTGCAAGCATGGCCTTCGCGTAGCCCTCGCAGCCGGGATATCCGCACGATCCGCAGTTGGCGCCGGGCAGCATGGCTACCACATCGGCAAGACGCTCGTCCTCCTCCACGGCAAGCTTCTTCGAGGCGAACACGAGGACCACCGAACCCACGAGACCGATGGCTGAGACCAGCGCGACAGTCAGGACGATAGAGTTCATGCCATACCTCCCTACGCGCCAAACAGATGGTCGATGACGCCAGAGAATCCCATGAAGCTCATGGCCGTGATGGCTGCCGAGATGAGTGTGATGGGCATCCCCTTAAAGACCTCGGGTGGCTCGGCCTCCTCGACACGGCGGCGCACGCCACTGAAGATGACCATGGCGAGAAGGAAGCCCAGGCCGGCTCCAAGGCCAGCCACCAGCGCCTCGGGATAGGTATAGCCCTCGTCGATGGTGAGGATGGCCACACCCAGCACCGCGCAGTTGGTGGTGATCAGCGGCAGGTACACGCCAAGCGACGCATGCAGCGGCGGCAGGTAGCGCTTTAGCGCCATCTCAAGCAGCTGCACCAATGTGGCAATGACCAGGATGAAAGCGATGGTCTGTAGGTACTCGAGGCCCCAGGCGGTCAGGAGCTGCTGGATGGGCCACGTGACGGCAATCGCCATGACCATGACGACGGTGACCGCGGCGCCCATGCCCACGGCAGAGTCGAACTTCTTGGAGACGCCCAGAAATGGGCAGATGCCCAGGAACTTTACCAGCACGAAGTTGTTGACCAGGATCATGCTGAAGAGAATGGATGCGTACTGTGCCATCAGGCATCGCCCTCCTTCTCCCTCTCCTCTTTCTCACGCTTGGCCGCGGCAACGGCAGCCTCGAGCATCTCGACGAACTCGTCCTTGGCACACGCGTCGTCGGTGGGGTCGCCAATACCGCAGTTGATGGGGCACGCCGCACAGAGGCTGGGCGAGGGAGCCACCTTCTTGCGCACGTAGCGGGTCTTGTGACGCGGATGCTCCTCGATCCAGACCGAGGCGGCGATGAGGACGCCCAGCACCGCAAAGCCGCCAGCCGGCATGACCATGATGATCATGGGCTCGATGAAGGGCGGCAGCACGCGGACGCCCAGGAAGGTGCCCGCGCCAAGGATCTCGCGGATGGCCGACATCAGCGTCAGCGAGATGGTAAAGCCCAAGCCCATGCCCAGACCGTCGGCGGCCGCCTGCACGGGACCGTGCTTAGAGGCAAACATCTCCGCACGACCCAGCACGATGCAGTTGACGACGATAAGCGGCAGGTAGATGCCCAGAGCCTCGTCGAGGGCGGGCAGATAGGCCTTGACGAGCATCATGACCAGCGTCACGAAGCTCGCAATGATCGTGATGAACGCGGGAATGCGCACCGTGGAGGGAATGACCTTGCGCAGCAGCGAGACCACCACGCCCGAGCACACCAGCACAAAGGTAGTCGCCATGCCCATTCCCAGGCCGTTGGTGACGGCGGTGGTCACAGCGAGCGTCGGGCACAGGCCCAGCATCTGGCGCAGGGCGGGATTCTCCTCGAGCAGGCCCTTTGAGAACGTGTGGGCGAGCGTGGGCTCGTTGGCCTCTTGCATGGTGTCAGCCATCAGCGCACCTCCTCAAAAGCCTCGACAGCAACGTTGAACGCAGCGAGCGCCGCCTTTGACGAGATGGTCGCCCCGCTGATGAGGTCCACGTCGTCGGCCGCCGTCGGCTGGGCCGCCATGCCCACGTACTGACCGATGTACGAGTCGTTTGCGATCTTGGTGCCCAGGCCAGGCGTCTCGTCGTTGGGCATGGTCGTGATGGCGCTCACGGTCCCATCGGGGCCAAAGGCCACCGCGATGGGCACCTGGCCCCCGTACCCCTTGCTCTGGGCGACAATCACGTGCGCCAGCACGTTGCCCGAGTCATCGAGCGCACGCAGCGCAGCAGTACAACCGGCTACGCTGCAGTCCATGGGCTCGAACGACGCAGCCTCGGGAACCAGCTTCGCGTAGGTCTCCTGTGCCTTCTGGTCGGCGTTCGCCTGGGCGATCGGGGCGGTCGCCGCATGGACGGCCCCCAGCAGCGCACTTGCGACCATGCAGATGATCACCAGCACCAAGACGGGACGCACGGCATCAAGCGATGAGCGTGATGAGGCGTTACTCATGGGCCTTCCCTCCCCTCTTGGCGCGGCGGCGCTCGGCGATGATGGCCTCGCCGCCCACGGGGATGTTGGGCGTGAGCTGGTCGATATAGGGCACCAGCAGGTTCATGAACAGGATGGAGTAGGCCACGCCCTCGTTGAGGTTGCCAAAGAAGCGGATCAGGCAGGTGATCAGGCCGCATCCCACGCCAAAGACCAGCTTGCCGCGCTTGGTGGCCGGGCAGGTGCTGTAGTCGGTTGCCATGTAGATGGCTCCCAGCAGAAGGCCTCCCGAGAGCGCCTCGGCAATCACGTCATGCCCGGTGAGCAGGCTAAGCACGCAGACGGTGCCCACGTAGGCCACAGGGATGTGCCAAGTGATCACGGGACGATACAGCAAGAAGACCATGCCCAGCAGAAGGGCCAGCGCACTCGTCTCGCCCAGTACGCCCATATGCATGCCCAGCAGCAGCTCGAGGTACGAGAGCGGCTGGGCGGTCGGCGCCAGGGGCGTGGCCGAACTCACCACATCGACCGGCGAGAGGGCCACCTGCGGACCTACGAAGGTGGTCATGGCCACCGGGAAGGCGACCGCAAGAAAGATGCGCCCCACGATGGCGGGGTTGGCAAAGTTCTTGCCGATTCCGCCAAAGAGCTCCTTGGTCATGATGATGGCCACGAAGGCGCCAATCACCACCATGTAGAGCGGCAGGGTGGACGGGACGTTGAAGGCCAGCAGCAGTCCCGTGACGGCTGCCGACAGGTCGCCTATGGTCTGAGGCGTCTTGCGCAGGCGGCACCACAGGTACTCGAACCCCACGCATGAGGCAATCGAGGTGGCGATGACCAGCAGGGCCCGAAGCCCAAAGTAGGCCACGGCAGCCACCGTCGCAGGAATGAGCGCCACCAAGACATCGCGCATGATGATGTGCGTGGTGACGGCGCTTGAAATCTGCGGCGCAGGACGCAGAACCAGGGGATTGTTGGCGGGGTTATCCAAGTTGACCGGAGCCTCACTTCTCTTGAAGAGCGCCATGCCTATCGCCTCCCCTTCGCCTTGCGCTGCTCGGCGCGCAAGAGCGCGCGGGCGAGGTGGGTGGACTGCACGAGCGGCTGCTTGGAGGGACACACGTACGAGCACGTGCCGCACTCCACGCAAAGGTCAGCCATCAGCTCGTCGAGGCGCGCGGTGTCGCGGTTGATATAGGCCTTGTGGATCTCGATCGGCGACAGGCGGATGGGGCAGTTGTCGATGCATCGGCTGCACTTGATGCAGGCCGTCTGGCGCGGGACCACGGGCCCGTTGACGCCAAACGCAAGCAGACCGCAGTTCTGACGCACGACCGGCACGTCGAGCTCGACCTGCGTGGTGCCCATCATCGGGCCGCCGATGATGACCTTGCGCGGACCGGGAGCACAGCCGCAGTACTCCAGAATCTCGGAGATGGGAGTGCCCACGACGACCTCGAGGTTCTGCGGGCGCGCGATGGCGTCGCCCATCACCGTCAGGCGGCGCTTGGTGAGGGGCATGCCCGTACGCAGGTAGCGCCCGATCTCGCTCATGGTGGTCACGTTAAAGAGGAGCGCGCCCACGTCGGTGAGGTGCCCGCCGCGCGGGACGGATCGACCGGTGACATTGCGCAGGATCACGCGGCTGGCTCCCTGCGGATAACGTGCCGGCAGCTCGTACACGTCGATGCGTGGGTCGTCCGCGGCCATCTTGCGCAGCAGCTCGATGGCACGGGGCTTGTTGTCTTCGATGCAGATGAGCGAACGCGGCACGCCCGAGTAGTCGAGGCAGGCCTTGATGCCCTCGAGGACGGTGTCGGCGTGCTCCACCATCTCGCGATAGTCGGTGGAGAGGTACGGCTCGCACTCGGCGCCGTTGACCAGCCATGTGTCAATGCTGCTGAGGTCGGTGTTCATCTTTGCCCAGGCTGGGAAGCCGGCGCCACCCAGACCGACGATGCCGCTGTGCTTGAGGGCCTCCACCAAGCTGGCGAAGTCGGTGACCTCGGGCTTCTGCACGGACTCGTGCACGATCTGCTCGCCGTCGGGCTCGATGACCACAGCCTCGTCCGACCAGCCATTGGAATAGTGGACCTGCCTGATCTCGCGCACGATGCCGGACACAGGCGAGAAGATGTCGCAGGTCAACCGGGCATCAGAGTGACCGATGAGCTGGCCGACCTCGACGTGCTGTCTGCGCTTGACCTGCGGAACGCACGGAGCCCCCACATGCTGCTGCATGGGCAGCATGACCTTGCTCGGAAGCGGCATGACTGTCGTTTCCTGCTCGGCCGTAGCCTTGTTGTGCGGGATATGGATTCCCTTTAGTTCCACAGAGCGCCGGCGCGGTAGCGCGCCACCCCCTAAGCGCCCCATACACACTCTCCATCTGTTGCTGACAAACGCCGCGGGATGCACCGCGGCGCCCTTGCCGAATCATTTCTTATCATACTATCAGCTACATGGGCTGCTTTCATCTCAAGGTAAGCATCAATCCGCAAAATGAGGCGACTGTGGTCCCGGGGACACGCCCCTGGTCCACATTAATGTGGTCCAGGGGCGTGTCCCCCAGCCAACAGTTCTGCGGCGCAGGGGCGTGTCCCCGGGACCACAGTCGATAGTGCTGAACCTAGAACTGCGCCGCCAGCTCAGCGGCAAGCGCGTCAACCTGCGCGCGTGAGCCGTCGTTCAGCGAACCCTTGACAGTCACGGTGTTCTCGGCAAACGTGATGTCGGCGCACTTCTCCATCAGGGCGCGCATGCCCTTGGCCGCCGTCGGCATCCAGCTGCCGTTCTCCACGAAGGCCACCGTGCGCTTTTGGAACGCATGGTCGAGCAGGTGATGGATGAACTGCTCCATGGCCGGGAATACACCGCCGCAATAGGTGGTCGTGGCGAGCACCAGGTGGCCGTGACGGAAGGCGTCCTCGACAGCCTCGGCCTGGTCGTCGCGCGCAAGGTCGGTCACCACGACGCGCGGGCAGCCCTTCTCCTTGAGCTTGGCTTCGAGCAGCTCGACGGCGTCCTTGGTGTGACCGTAGACGCTGCTGTAGGCAATGACCACACCCTCGGTCTCGACGCCGTAGCTCGACCAGGTCTGATACTGCCCGATGTAGTGCTCAAGGTTCTCGGACAGGATGGGACCGTGCAGGGGGCAGATGACCTGCACGTCGAGCTTGGCGACCTTGGCCAGAACAGCCTGCACGTTCTTGCCGAACTTGCCCACGATGCCAAAGTAGTAGCGGCGGGCCTCGCAGTCCCAGTCCTCGTCGACGTCAAGCGCGCCGAACTTGCCAAAGGCATCTGCCGTGAACAGGACCTTGTCGGTCGCGTCATACGTGAAGATGACCTCGGGCCAATGCACGTTGGGGGCGGCGACAAACGTCAGCTCCTTAGTGCCCAGAGAGAGGGTGCTTCCCTCCTTGACCTGCATGTTGCGGCCCTCGAACTTGGTGCCAAAGTAGTTGAGCATCATGTTGAAGGCGCCCACGCTGGCCACGATCGTCGCCTCGGGATAGCGCTCGGCAAAGGCCTGGATCGAGCCGCTGTGATCGGGCTCCATGTGCTGGACGATGAGGTAGTCGGGCGTACGTCCGTCGAGCGCCGCCGTGAGGTTGTCCAGCCACTCGTCGACGAAGTTGCCGTCCACGCCGTCCATGACCGCAATCTTCTCGTCCATGATCACGTACGAGTTATACGCCATGCCATTGGGCACGATGTACTGACCCTCAAAGAGGTCGAGCTGATGGTCGTTGACGCCAATGTAAAAGATGCCGTCTGCAATCTGCTGCATGCTGTGTCACCTTTCTGCTTGAACACGATGTCTATGACAGGATACCGCTTTGCGGTGACGCCGCCTGCCATACGGCTCGCACAACAGATATTGAGCGAAGATGGGCAACCGCATGCGGCTGCGCGTAGTACGATGGCAGCACCGTAGCCAGCACACGCCCCACAAGCGCGTGTTACCTAAGGAGGGCTTGCAGTGAATCTTTCCGCCATCCACCATGTGGCGATCATCGTCTCGGACTACGAGGCTTCGCGCGACTTCTATGTCACAAAGCTCGGCCTTGAGGTAATCCGGGAGAACTACCGCCCGCAAAAGCAGGACTGGAAGCTCGACCTACGCATTAACGAGACGACCGAACTGGAGGTCTTCGCACCCAAGAACCCTCCGGCACGGCCATCGTACCCCGAGGCGTGCGGGCTCAGGCACCTCGCCTTTGCCGTGCAGGACATCGAGCAGACCGTAGCCGACCTTCTCGCGCGCGGAATCGATTGCGAGCCCATCCGTACCGACGAGTTCACCGGCGAGAAGATGACCTTCTTCTTTGACCCCGACAGACTGCCCCTCGAACTGCATGAGACCTCGACGGGAAACATAGCCTAGCGAGGCCATGCGCGTACGACACGCTCAGACGATGGTGAGTATCGCCGCGAAGCCCGTTTCCTCGAAGAGCTCCATGACCTCGGGACTCACGTTGGTGACGACCATCGAGCCCTGCTTTGCCATGCGCTTCTGGAGGGACAGCAGCAGGCGCAGCCCCATGCTCGACACGTAGTTCACCTGCGCAAGGTCGATCGTGAGCGTGCTTACGCCCTCGAGCTGAGGCACAAGCTCGGCCTCGAGCTCGGGGGCGGTATTGATGTCGAGGCGCCCAAACACCTGCACGGTAAGGCTGTCGCCGTCCCTTTTGATAACGTGGCTCATAGCCTGCCTCCTTGTTCCAAGGTCGCATTACCCCTCGTGGATGGATCCGTCTGGCTCGGTCCACTGGTGATGAAACTCCACCGTCTGCACCTCGTCGGGCACCTTGACCGCCACCTGGTACTCGTCCTCGTAGACGATCTCGCCGGGATCGTTGGTGTAGATGACGTAGAAGGGGTGATGGTAGCGCTCGAGCAACCACATGGCGGGCGTGATCATGCGCATCATCTCGTCGGAGTTCTCGCACTTGAAGAAGCAGACCACGCGCTCCTTGCGCAGGCAGGGCTCGGGAAACGGCAGCACCTCGGCAAACCACGAGTCGATCTCCTTAAAGAGCGCCTCGTCCTCCACGTCCATGACGTCCTGTTGGATGAGCTTCCAGCACATGCTGAAGATGCCTGCGCCCTGCCCGGTATTGATGGCCTGCTCGCGACCCTGTATGCGCACGTACTTGAACTTCATGACCGCCCCCGCGCAACGAATGCGTCCCCTCATGTCTATCATGATACGTGCCAAGACGTGTTGGCATCTCATGCCTTGCCGTCAACGAGCATATCCAAATGCAAGTGCGGGAAGAGGCTCTCCCCTTCCCGCACATTCACGCTTGGCTTGTGCCTCGTCTCGCCCTACGCGTCCTGCTCGTCCACACCCTCGTTCTCAGCGCGGCGGCGCTCGTAGGCCAGCACGGCCGCGCCGAGGGCCGCCATCCCGACGCCCAGGGCCCCGTTGCCGTGGTCGCCCGTGTCGGGCAGGCGCTTGGAGCCCTTGCCGCCCTTGCCGCCCCCGCCGCCGGAGATGCCGCCGTTCTTCGTTCCGTTGTTCTCGATGACGGTGACGGGCGACTGCCAGTACGTCTCCTCCTCGCTCGCGGGCTCGACCTGGAGGGTGTCCATGTAGCGCATCTCGTAGTCGTCCTCGGGCGCCATCCTGCTCTGGATGACCTGGTAGTCGCCCGGCTCGATGCTGAACTCGACCTCGACCAGCTGCTCCCCGTCCGCCTGCGGCGTCAGGCCGTCGTCGGCCTTAACCGGCTCGGAGGCCACGAAGAGGACCTTCTTCTCCCCCTGCCAGTCGGCCGGGATCTTAACGGTCACGGCGTGGACCGAGGTCTTGCCAGGCGCCAGGGCGTAGTCGGGCTCGACGTTGGTGAGCTTGCCGTTCACCATCGGGTTCCAGTTGGACTCCTGGATCGTGTCCTTGGAGAAGGTGACGCTCGCCGACGCGCTCTCGACGCGGTCGAAGTCGTTGCTGTCGGCCCTCTTCACGCAGAGCGTGAGCTTGCAGCCCTTGATGAAGGCGTTGCCGTCGTTGCGGATCGCCACGCGGAAGGTCGCGTTGGCGTCCGGGCTCACAAAAGCGCTGGCCGCCTCGCAGCCAACCGCCGTCGCGCTGCGGACGCTCGGCACGGAGGTGTACCAGATGTTCGCTGCGTTGTACAGGCTCTGAGCGCCCTTGACGAACTCGGTGCCCAGCATCTCGATGGTCGCGCCGCGGCTCGTCTTGAGCACGGCGAGCACGTCGGTGTCGTGCGGGAGGTCGGCGACGATGAACGGGTCGGAGAACGAGCCCTTCCACATGCGGCAGGCCATGACGTGGTAGCTCGCCGCGCGCTCGCGCTCGTTGGGGTTACCGCTCGCATCAAAGACGCGGTCGATGTCGCTCTCGCGCGCCTCGGGCCAGAACATGAAGGTCCCCGCGTCGTTGAGCGCGAACGAGGAGATGTTGAAGTTCTCCGGGCCGATCGGCGTCATCTGCAGCTTGGGCTTGTCACCGCCTCCCCACGTGGCCTTGTGGAGCGTCCAGGAGCTGTAGTCGCGCTCGCGCGGGGCCTTCTTGAGCTGCGACTCGTCCTTCGGGAACGACACGAGGAAGGCGTTGTTGCCCGGCCAGTACGTGAGGCGGACGGAGGCGTCGTAGGCTTCGCACTTCTTTGCGGAGTTGAATGCGACCTTGGCGAGGTCGAGGCTCATGAGGTAGTAGTACGACTGCTCGGAGCCTCGTAACATGAGTGTGAACTCGTTGCCGATCTTGGGGTACAGCACGTGCTCGAAGACGCTCAGGTCCTCGATGTCGCCGAGCTTCTGATGGGTCGACTCGGTAGATATGGGCACGAACTTCCCGTTGACATGGTCCCACAGGGCGACGCCCAGGCGAATGTCAACCTTGCCCTTCACGTTACCCAGGACGTCCGCCGCATTGCTCGCACGACGGTCGAGGAAGCTGACGAGCCACTTGGCGTCACTCGCGCTCTTGCCCTCGCGCACGAGCTGCAGACTCGAGATGGAGTGGACGTGACTGGGGTCGTTACCCATGACCCTGGCACCCGGCATGCTGAAGCTCATTCTGGTCATGCCGCGCGAGACAGGATGAATGACAGTCGTGGGGTTCTTGACCTTCAGCCCCACCATGTCGTACCCCAGGATCTCCATCAGGTAGAACAGGTGGCAGCTGAACACGAGATCGGTGGCCGCATTGGCGAGCGGCGTGTTGTCGCCCTGTTGGCGCCGTCCCGACACGAGCGTAATCGCGATCATGTCGTACGAGATCGTGCAGGACTCCTGCTCACCTCCAGACGGGAACCCCGGGAGGTCGGGTCCGACGGGTACGAAACCGGAGCCGGACTCCGGAAAACTCGGCAAGCTGGGCCCGATAGACGACGTGCGTGTCTCGTTCAGGATGTCGATATCGAAGTCGTAGTCATACAGGTCCGCATGGTCGATTCCCGCACCTGCCTTGGTGTCGAACTCGATCACGCGGGAAAGGCCGCGCTCGCTGCCGTCGATGACGTTCACCACCACGCGCGTGCGCACCTTGCCGTCCGCCAGTTCGACTGCGGCAATGCGGAAGCTGAGCGTCGACTTGAGTTCGAAGTTGATGCGTCCGGTAATGATGCTCGGGTTCGAGTATTCCGCCTTCGCCGAGACCGAGAGCACCTTGGCACGCGGGTCACCAAAGACATTCGAGAACACCTTGATGTCGGAGGAGGGGCGTACGCCGCCGTGGGTGCCAAGCGACGCGACACCGGGATTGACGAGCCCGCCGTCCGCCATGGGAGCGAGCCAGATGCCGTCGGACTCCCCGTCCTCCTCGGACTGTGCCTGCAGCTCGTCCTCCTGCGCCTGCCGTTCCTCGGCCGGGGTCTCCTCGACGCCGTCCACGGGTTGGTCTGATGTCGCGTCTTCGGTGGGTTCCTCCGCGACGCTGTCATCCTGTGGCAACTCGGACTCTTCCATGGTGTCCGTGGCCATCGGCTCCTCTGCGGCATCCGAGGCCTCGTCCTGCGGGACGTCGTCGAAGAGGAGTTCGCCCGACGCGTCGTCCTCCGTCTGGGCGACCATGCTCTCAGGGGCGACGGCGTCTTCGACGGAATCAGTCGCCGGCTCGAGCACGACGGCATCTGCCACGGCCGCCATACCGGCGAGGACCGCTGCGGCATCGCCCTCCGCGGCAGGCTGCATCTCCTGCTCCACCACTTCGACCGGCTCGACGGCGCTGGCGTTGTCATCCTGCGTAGGCTCCTGCGGCACCGCAGCGGGGTCTGCCTCGGACGTCTGCCCCTCTGCCACAGAGGGCTCGGGCTGCGCGGCCGCCGCCTCTCCCGTGCCGTTGAGGTCGTAGACCAAGTAGGTCATGGGCGTGCCGTCTTCGAGTGCGATGACCTCCTCGTGCATGCACGCGTCCCAGTCGATGGGCTCGACTTCGGCTTCCTCGGCCTGTGCGCTCATGCCCGACGCATTGAGCTTGACATCCAGCGTGCTGCGCAGCATGTCATCGGTGATGATGCTCATGCTGGTCATGATGTCGTCCAGCGACATGGCCTCGAGCATGGCTCCCGCCATGTCCTCCTGGCCGGTGATACCCTTGTCCTTGTCCTTCCAGTTGTCATAGAAGCTGGAGTACTTGAAGTCCTTGAGCGTGAAGTTCTTGGTGAAGAGGAACAGGTGCAGCACGAGCGAGATCTGTGCCGACCAGCCGGCCGTGAAGTGCACGCCAGGGACGCCGGCGGGCTGCGTCCCCATCGGCACGCCGAAGAAGAGCGTGAGCGTGACGGAGCCCTTGACCGAGATGGAGGCGACGCCGCGGATGCCCACACCCACCGAGAGGAACGGCGTGAGGTTGAGGGTCATGGTGAAGCCGGTGTTCACGTAGTCCCAGCGCCAACGGCTGATGTCAGTAATGACGTCGAGGATGGGTTCGTCCTTCTTTACGGCTGCGGAGTAGCATGCGGCATTGAGGGCCGCGATGAAGCTCGCGTCCAGGCCAAAGGAGATGAGCACGGGGATGGGCCCGGCGAAGAAGTTTTCGGTGATGGAGAAGTTCGCGGACACCAGGATCTGACCCGACGCTTCACCTTGGAAGAAGTTCTTCTCCTTGTCCCACTTCGCGCAGGCAACGAACTGGAAGTTTGCCTTGAGCGAGAAGTTCTTGAAGAGGTCGATCTGCTGGATGCCGCCGGGCTTGGAGGCGAGCGCGTTGGTCTTGTCGCTCATGAGCGTGGCCGTCTTGACCATGCTGTTCCACTGGTCGCTGACCGACTTGACAGGGTACTTGCCCCAGCCGCTCTTGGAGACCTCGCCGTTGTCGTTCTGGTAGCCCCAGCTCGGCGACTTGATCGTGAACTGCGCATAGCCGAAGGGGTTGACGTAGAGTCCCACCGGCAGGTCGGGCGTCCAGAACTTGAGGCTGCCGCCGCTCACAAGCGGGGCCGAGCTCGGCCACTTGACGTCGGCGCCGGGCTTGCTCGTGCTGCTGGTGTCGAAGGGCGAAAGCTTGATGCCCTCCTTGCTCACCGGCTCATCCACAACGGCGTCCTCGAGAGCCAGCGCCAGCGTCCAGGCATACGTGGCGCTGCCATCGTGCAGGACGACCTTGCAGATCTTGTCCAGCGGGAGCGCCGCGGCGTCGCCCTTCTGCAGGAAGTGGGCCTTGAAGGTGGCCGTCACCTCGCCGTTGCTGGGCGTCGCCTGCACGCTCTGGCGCGGCTTGCTTTCCCCGTCCACGAGCAGCTCGACGGTGACGGAGCTCGTGGAGGCCACGCCCCTCGCCACGATCTGGATGGTGTGGTCATCTTTCTGGGCAACCGAGCGCACGAACTTGTTCTTGGTGTAGAGCACGTCCCACTCGTCGAAGGAGGCGCGATAGGGCCAGACGCCCTTGTCATCCACAGGGTGAAGCGGCACCATGAGGCCGGTCCCGCCCTCGACGCGCATGAGCGAGGTCTCGAAGGGACGGTAGCCCTCGCAGGTCACCTGGACCGTCGCGTTCATGGCATAGGACTCGAGGTTGTCCACGTTCTGCTTTTTGGGGTTCTCTGCGAGCTGCTTGATGTTGATGTTGGCGATACCGTCGACGTTCGTGTCGTTCTCCGCCGTCTTGCGGTCGCCGTAGCGCGAGATCACCTTGACATGGACCTTCTTGCCCGTCACGCGCTGGAAGGAGTCCTTGCCATTGTTGTCCGGCACGACCTGCGTGACGTCTACGGCGATGAAGCCCACCTCGTAGGGGCGCACCACGTCGATGATGGTGTACTTGGCCGGAGCCTCCCTACCCGTGTCCATGCCATCAAGGGCCCCGTAGTCGAAGTCCTCGTTGTCGTCGCCCTCTTCTGCGAGGGCAGTCGTCGGATCAACGATGAGGCCACCGGCAAGCACCGGCAGCGACACGATCGAACCGGCCATGACTTCGAAGAACGATCTGCGCGAGATGGTATGCATACCCACTCCCTAGACACGAAACGGCACTGAGCCCTTCATTGGCAGGCCAACTATTTGATTAAAGCACAAGGACATACATGTGACGCATCGGAAATACGCCTACAACCAGAAGGTGCGGCGAAGGGACCGTCCCCTTGGCGCACCTCTCCCCTTGGCGCACCTCATCCGAGCTGTGTGCGCAGGAACTCCTCGACCACATCGAGCGCCTCCTGGCAGCGGAAGCCGTTGCTGCCATGATTGGCGTCCGGCAGCTTGTAGAAGGTCACGTCCTGGCCTGCTTGGCGCAGTCGCTCATACATGCGGCACGACTGGTCAAAGTTCACGAGTTGGTCGCGACCACCATGCATGATCAGGACGGGAGGCAGCGCACGCTCGCTCGCCTCGGGCACGTAGGCAACCGGGCTCGCCGCCCACGCCCACTCGGGATGCTCGAGCACGTTGCGCCCTCCGATCAGCTGTCCCTCAGGAGAGCCAGGCTCCGTATGGTCTTGGGCACTGGGCACGAGGTTCATGCGTCCGAGCTCTGCCGGGCCGTACCAGTCGACCACGCAACGTGGAACGCAGCTGTATTGTTGGTAATCGGGCGTGTCGAGGACGATGGTCTCGCCTTCAGCCTGGGCAAAGGCAGGTCCTTCCGCCGTGAGGGAGGCCATGAGCACCGTATGCCCACCCGACGAGTCTCCCCAGAAGCCAAGCCGCTCGGGATCGATATGAAACTCTGTGGCATGGGCGCGGAGGTACCGAACCGCTGTCTTGAAATCCTGCATCTGGGCGGGGAACGGCGCCAGGTCGCTCTCACGATACTGCACGCTAGCCACCACAAAGCCACGCTCCGCAAGACGCACGTGGTCGGTAAAGTGCACGTAGAGGTTTTGGCGGTGCCATGCGGACCCCTGGCAGAAGACGACGCAAGGGTAGCCATTCTCCTCATACTGAGCGTAGATGGGGTCCTTGGAGGAGGGAATGAGCACGTAGATCTTTCGCGGGCACGGCAAGCCGTTTGCAAGCGTGCGCGTTACGTAGGTGAGCTCGCGGCATTCCACCTGCAAGCGGTTGTCATCAGCGGTCCCCTCGAGCAGAAGGCAGCCTTCGGGCAGCTCCTCGTTGCGCGGGAACTCGGCCAGAGGGACATCGGGCGTGGGGGTGACGAGCGTGGGCTTGTCTGGCATGAGAGGCTCCTCCATTCGGATTCCGTCACACGATATGGTAGCGGACCCCAGATTGCTCTGGGGCCCGGGAAGGAAGGGCACGTTTGCAAGCGCTTTTGCCTATGCTGCGGCCTTCTCGGCTGCGATCTCCGCATCGGTCTTGGTGCCCAGGACGAACACTGCGACAATGGCAACCACCGTGGCAATCACGCCGCCCACAGCCAGGCCGATGAAGCCCTTGTCGATACCGTTGACGGGGTCGATGTAGCAGGGCAGGCCAAGCCAGCCGTTCGCACCAGGGGTGAACCACTTCGCACCGCACGCACCGGCGATGGCGCCACCGATGCCGGAGCCGAGGAACGTGGCCCACATGAGCTTCTTGCGAGGGATGAGGATGCCGTAGAGTGCGGGCTCGGCGACACCAAAGATGCTGGAGATGAGAGCCGGGATGTGGAGGTTCGTGTTGAGCTCCTTGTCCTTGCACTTCAGGACCATGCCGATGCAGGCACCCATGATTGCGCCGCAGCCGGCGAAGTTCAGCGGGTTGAGGGTGGAGTAGCCCACGGCACTCATCTCGGTGAACCACAGGGGGATGATGCCCCAGTGCAGGCCGAACATGACGAGCAGGCTCCAGAAGGTGCCGACCACGAGGCCAGCGAGTGCGGGCGAGATTGCCAGGAAGCCCTGGATGCCCACGGCGACGGCGTTGGCGAGGATGGTGGTCACAGGGCCGATGATGAGCAGACCGGCCAGCGAGGCGATGACCATCGTGAAGACGTTGGCAAAGATGCCGCGGATGAGCTCGGGCAGGACACCCTCAAAGAACTTGTGAACCTTGGCGGCAAGCCAGATGATGGGGATGGAAGGCAGGACCTGGAGATAGTAGTTGAGCAGGACCAGGGGGATGCCAAAGACGTCGCCATAGACGTTGGCCTGCAGCAGGGGGTTGCCCTCAAAGAGCACGCCCGTGGGATCGCCGCTGGTCATCGCGACGAGATCAGGGTAGATGAGGACCGCGCCGATGGCCATGGAGAGCACCGGCTTGAGGCCGAACTTCTGGCCCGCAGCCCAGGCGACGATGATGGGGAAGAACTGGAAGGCGGCGTAGCCGGTCGCATAGAGCACCGTGTAGGTCGTGGTTCCCTTGAACTCGGGCACGAAGGCGCAGATGAGCGACAGGATCGAGACGATGAAGCCGCCAGCCATGAGCACGCCCAGGATGGGCTGGAAGATCTCGGAGATGGTGCCGAGGAGACGGGAGAACGGGTCGGTCTTCTGGCCGTCGTTCTGACCGGGATCCGCAGCGACCTCGCCGCCCTTGTTCACCGGATAGGCCTCGACGAACTCGTTGTAGATTCCCTCGACCATCGGTCCGACGACGACCTGGTACTGACCGCCCTGCTGTACGACGTCGAGGACGCCCTTGGTGGCCTTGAGGCCCTCGGTGTCGCAGATGCTCTCGTCCTTGAGCCTGAAGCGGAGGCGGGTAACGCAGTGAGACAGGCTGGTGATGTTGTCAAGCCCGCCGACCCCCTCGAGGATCGTGGCGTTAAGCTGTTCGTACTTTCCCATGGTATGTCCTTCCTTTGAGACGCGAGCGCAAGCCCGTTTGGAGTGTCTCAGGCCGGAGGCGCCTTCCTGCCTTGGACGTTGTTGCTAATTACATAGTAGGTATGCATATATTCCAGAGCAATTCGGTTTACTGCATTATTGTTGCCGTATTGGAAGTAATGGCACGCCCCCTGGCCAACAGGCGAATGAGTCAAACGACCTGTCCCCTTGACATAAGGGACGTCACGGCCCAGGTGACCAGCGCGCCAAAGATGGTGGAGATCAGGCGAAAGACGGCGTACCACAGGCGTGCTGTTCCAGTGAGAGTACTTGCCACCAGAAGGAACGAGATCGCACCGATGCGCGCATTGAAGGCAGGAGCTCCCGCCATGCGACAGAGGCAGAGCGTGGCCACCAGTCCTACCGTCATGAGCATGGCAAGCAGCCATGGGTTGGAGCCCGTTAGCTGGTCGATTGCCACCACCGCCATACCGCAGACAGCACCCACTGCCGTCACCAGCACGCGCATGGCTCCCGCCCTACGGCTGGCATCCGACGTGTCCTGACAGCACAGCAGGCACGAGATGCAGGCCGTGGCCTTCTGAATGACGTCGAGACGCATCTCGCCCACAGCAAACCTGAGGTCCAGCGCCGTGAGCGCATTCGAGGCCAACAGGCACACGAGCACGCACACGGCAATCCGCGCATCAAGCGCCGAGGGCTTCCAGGTCTCGACCGTCGACTCTGTCTTTGCTTCCCTTTTCATGCTGATGCATCCCCATTCGAAATATGTGATGCGAGACCCCCGCCGAGTCATACTCCCACGAGGGCCTCATTCGAGCATATGGCAACGTCCTCGGAAGGTCCGCCTATCCCAGCAGCTGGCTCGCTTGGATGAGCTTGCCCACCAAGATCTCGGGATCGCCTTTGGGGACCATCGACTTCTGCGTCTCAAACGAGAGACCGTACTCCTCTTCGGGCAGCCAGTACTCGAGGTAGCCGTTGGTATAGCCAAAGACCAGCCCCTCCACCGCGCACTCCTTGCGCATCTGGACGCCAAACTTACCGCCAAACTCGCAAGGCGAGACAAACAGGTGCAGGCCGCCGAGGCTGATCACAGAGCAGAGCGCAACCTCTGAGCCCTTCTCGTTGTGCACGATGTGGTGCACCGTCTGCACGCGAATCTCGCTCAGGGAAACCTCGGTCTCCACGGGAATCTTGGCGATGATCGCAGTGATGCCCGAGGAGATGCGCTCGGCCTCCTCCACGCCCGTGCCTTGGCGGAGGTTGCGGTTCGAGCAATCCCCTGCCGCTCCCACGATCATCGCGGGGAAGAAACCAAAGGATGGCTCGAGCTTCTTGGAGGTCATGCCCGCAAACTCGGAGTTCATGCGAGTCTCGTCCTTGCCGCAGGTTGCGCTGTGGCTCGCCCAGTTGACGAGCCCCGCAAAGGCCTCGCCGCGCTCGTCGAAGAACTTGACGACGGTCACCTCCTGGTCTGCCGGCTCGTTGGTGATGCGGTTGTTGTAGAAGCCCTCGATCCACGAGCGCCCCAGGCGGCACGTGGCGTGGCGCGCGTTCTCACGACACTCCTCAAAGGCGCTGCAAATCGTATCCATGAACCAGTCGTAGTAGGCTTGGTCGAACTTGCCCGTCCACCAGGTGCGATGGTAGGCGACGACGCTGGTGTGGTTGTGCGTGGCACACAGCAACACGTTGTCGCGCGAGATGCCATAGCGCTCGTGTAGGAGCGTCTTTGCGTCCTCTGCCGTGCCCTCGTCGATCTCCATGAAGTCACATGAGAGAACGAAGAGCTCTTCGCCATTCTGCTCAAAGTAGAGAGCGTTGCCAAAAACGTCGTCGTAGATGCCTGTGGCAGGCTCCAACCGGTTGGGCAGGTTGCGGTAGCCGATGAGGTAGACTTCCTCGCTCTGCGGGGTGAGGCAGCGACGTGCACATCCGATGTTCATTGTTTCTCCTTTGATGTGGTTCGCCCATCGGGACGGTAGGTGGTCAGGACTTATTCACGAGGTCGAGAATTGCCTTTTCGAGCCGCTCCTCTGCCCCGCGGGCAAAGCCGGAGTTCATCGCCTCGTAGGTGATGCGGTCGTACGAATCGGCGCCAGGAAGGTACTTTTGTGCGCCGTTGACGAGCGTCACCAGCTCAAACGGCCGAGACGCGATGCCTCGCAGGCGCGCTCCAAAGCGACTCTCCACCTCAGGCTGGATGCCCGCGACGGCAAGCCCTCCCAAACGCGCGAGGTAGACGGTTGTGGGCTCGGGCCCCGCCGGCTCAAAGTCGTAGCGGAGCTGCGGCGAAAGCGTCGCAAAGTCCGCGCGACGCTGACCGGGTAGGCTGACGGACTTTGACAGAAGGCGAAATCCGTCAGCCTGGAGCTTCTCAGCATGGCCGAGCGCAGCGACAACCTCGGCCGCAAGCTTCTCGGACAACTCGGCGAGCGCCTCGGTCCCTGTCAGACAGGGAGCCTGATCGCCCGCGGCACCCGTAAGGAAGATGGCCGTCCCATCGAGTTCCCTCTCGAGGAGGCGCATCGCCCCACCAGCAAGATCGCCACTCACCAGAAGCCCGCCGCCTTCGCCGCGCAGGCCCTGCACCACCGACGACTGAACATCGGCAGTGAACACGATGGCGATCACCTGCTCGGGGTCGGCCGCAGACCGCACACTCAGCACGCGCACCGTGCGATCGGAAAAGCCGTCCGGGTTCGTGCCGAGCCACCAGCCCTCCGGCATCTCGACGTCACGGTTCACGTTCACCGAGCAACTACCGACAGCGGTGGCAAAACGGGCAGGTGCGAGGGAGGCGACTGCCTGCACGCAGGCATCGCGCGCAGCCCCTGCCAGCCGCTTGGCAAAGAGCTCATTGCGCTCACGCGCCGCATCGTCAGCAAGGTGACCCGGCGTGCGAACGTGCGGCGCAGAAAAGGTGTGCGTCACGCTGACCCACACCGCATCCTCGGCACAGCCAACGGCCTGAGCTGCGGCCGCACGCAGGCTGGCGTCGTCACGAAGCGAGGTCTCCTCCGCAGAGAGCAGGCAGCTACGGTTCCCATCCGCGTTCTCAAACACGAGGGCACGCATGCAGAGGTCATCGTTGACTCCCGCAAAGCCATCGTGCGGAAGGACGCCCTCGAGGTCGATGGTTGCCTTTCCCGCTCCGCATCTGAGCATCGCTACTCCCCCATCCTATAGAGCCGCCTGGCATTTTCACCGAGGACCAGAGCCTCGTCCTCGGGGCTGAGCCCAAGGTCACGGACGAAGGACGGGCCGTCAAGCAGCCACTCCCTGCGCACCGGATAGCTCGAGCCAAAGACTACATGATCGGCGCCCAGCACCTCGATGGCGCACTTGAGCTGCGCGGCTCCCCATGGCTGGGCATGGCTCATCTCAAAGCATATGTGCTTGCCAAGGCGAGCGGCGAGGCTGCCGTCATCTGCCTGGAAGCGTTGCACCGCGTCCTTGCGTTTGGCCGCCTGCGGAAGAAGCATGTTGCTCACGGCAAAGAATGCGCCTCCGAGCATGGAATGCACCATGCGGATGTGCGGATAGCGCACGAAGAGGTCGCTGAAGAGCTCGCGCCCGACCGCCGTGACCTGATCCTGCACGCGGCCGTAGCTGCGGCGGAGGTTGTTGTAGTCGACGATGCTCGCGCAATCGACCGGCACCGGAACATGGTGGATGTAGACGGTGGACCCATGCTTGTCGAGCGCCGAAAACAGGGGGTCAAAGACGGGGTCGTCGAGGTACTTGTCACCGTAGTGGCTGCAGAGCTGCACGCCGGCAAAGCCGAGCTCGCCCATGCAGCGGTCAACCTCGGCCTCGATCGCAGACGGGTCGCCGAGGGCCGGGACCACGGCAAGCGGCACCATTCGCCCATCCGACTCGCGCGCGTAGGCGGCCATGCCGTCATTGAAGAAGCGGCAGGTGTCTATGGACATCCACTCGTTCGCTCCGGGGACCTTGAGCACCGCGGCATCCACGCCCGCCTCGTCCATGTCGGCAAGCATCCGCTCGAGAACGTAGTCACCCTGAGCGTAGTTGAGCGCCTCGAATCCGGCGGGCTTTTCCACCACCACCTGGCGCACCGGCTCCTCGGTGAGATACACGCGAGTGCGCTCGTCCTGAGGGGCCTCGTTCACGAATTGCGCCAGCACCGCCTCGCTTGTGAACAAGCTCTCGGGAACCCAGTACATGTTTGCGTCGACAACCATCTTCAAGCCTCCTATCACCTTTATGCTGCTCAATGTCATGGTAGGAAGCCACTTATTCCAGTACAATTCTAAGTCGATGATGTTTTATTCCTTTGCGGAAATACTCACCTTGCCAGAGGGAGATAGTCGAGGAACTGCTGGGCTTCGACACTCGGCTCGCGGTCACGCAGCCGATACAACTTGATTTGCGTGACAATCGGCCGCTCAAGATCGACAATCGCGACCGCCGAGTGCGTGAGATGAGCAGCCGGCGTGCGCATGAGCAGGCTCACCCCCATACCTCGAGACACCAGGTCGATGATGTTCTCCGCACGCGTGCCGCGATAGCGGACCTCGGGAACGAAGCCCTCCACCGCACATGCATCGGTGATAAGAGCGTTCATCACCGTGCCTTCCGGCAGCAGGAGGAACTCCTCGTTCGCCAGGTCGGAGAGCTTGACGCTCGCGCGCGACGCGAGAGGATGGCCCACGGGCAGCACGGCAGCAAGCTGGTCCTCCGCAAACGTGATGGTCGCAAACTCATCCTCATTCGAATCACAGCCAACATCCCCGTCCCACTCCCTGATGAACGCGATGTCGAGCTTGCGGTTGCGGAGCAGGTCCTTGAGTTGATCAGCCTCTCCCTCGATGATACGCAGCCTGACACCACGATGCTCCGTCTCATAGTCGTGGAGTAACTTGGTAATGCCATAGGGCACCATCACGGGAATGGAGCCGATTTCCAGCACTCGGCGCTCGTTGTCCTCGGCGTTGCTGAGCGCCACCTCGGCGTCATGGGCAGTCGAGGCCAGCTTGCGGGCAAAGGGCAGGAAAGTTCTCCCCTGCTGGGTGAGCTGCACACGCCGCGTGGTACGGTTGAAGAGCTCCACTCCCAGCTCACGCTCGAGCGACTTGATGTGCTTGGAGAGCGACGACTGCGAGATGAACAGCTGGTCGGCCGCCTGAAGATAGTTGCAGGTCTGAGCCAACACCACGAACTCCCGGCAACGATCGGTATCCATGCCGCCCCTTCCCTTAGCGATTGAGTCGCCTTTAGCATAAGTCTTCTGGGTTTGATGCGTCTGCAGAATAGACAGATGGCCACTCAGAGCTAATCCCCACTGGGGCAAGGTCGTTGGGCTGGAGTCAGGAAGGCATTTGGTCCCGCAATGGGGTCCCGGAGCCTCAACTCGCTGTTTTGGGGCTTCAGGGCCCCATGATGATGGGGTCCCGGAGCCTCATCCCGCCACTTTGGGGTTCCGTGACCCCAGAATCAAAGCACATCTCAGCCTTTTCGATAGTCGGCAAGCCGTCTACCTGCTGATTCTTGTGGCGCCCATCCAACAGGCTCGGCGGTGTGGGGTTCTGGAACCCCATCATGCTGCTCTGGGGCTAGAGAACCCCGTCATGATGGGGTCCTGAAACCTCACTGAGGCGATTTGATTTGCTGCGAGCAATTTCATCGATCTTCGCCGCCGCCATGACACGCACGCCGATGTACGCACTGAGCGGCACCAGCAGCAAGCTCGATCTCGAATGGCCCAAGCAGCCGAGGCCTGCTCTCCCGTTCCAGTCGCAAGGTCACATCGCAGTCAATCGATGCTCAAAAAAAGGGCCACAAACGTGACCCCTGCAAGCTCTGTTGACTCTATTACCAGACGGTCTTGAGGTACTCATATTCCTCATCAGACAACTTAGACCCGAGCTTTTCTCTCGCGTATTCCAGAGTCCAGCCGCCGAACTTGGCCACTTGTGCCCAAAGACGCAAGTCATCCTTCCGCCCGCTGGTCAGCTCGCCACCCGACACCCACTCCAGCTCTTCGAGATTCAGTTCCTTGCCCTCTTCCATAACAAAGACCTCCTTTTGGTCGGTTTTACGGTTCGTGAGATTATACGCAGAGCAGGCGCGTCCGTCTCAAAGGCATTCTCAATTTTTTTCGATTTCGACCGTATCGAGGAGACCAGATTTGGAAGGTCATTTCCGCTCGAGCGGAAGGCGAACCGCTAGCCAGCACGCCTCCTACCCCACACCGCCGTGCGTACCTCTTGACACGCGAAAGTTTCGTAATTGATGCATGCGGCGCATCTTTCTGTGCCCACAAGCTCTGTTGTCAGTATCTGCAGCTGCTATACTCCATCCAGGGGTGTATTTGTACATAACAAAGGAGAGGATCATTATGGCTGCTAGTGTTGATAGTGAAGCTTGCATTGGCTGCGGTGCTTGTGTCAATGCCTGCCCAACGGGTGCCATCGAGGTCGTGGGCGGCGTCGCCGTCGTTAAGGAAGACAAATGCGTTGACTGCAGCTCCTGCGCCAATGTCTGCACCGCGGAGGCAGTCACTGACTAGTCGCAAGCAATATCAAATGCATCAAGCGGGGGCGCCGTCAGTTTAGGTGACGGCGCCCCCGCGTTTCTGTGCCGGTGGCATGCGCAGCCGAGCCTGCGGAGCTGGTCAGAACCACTGGTCTGCTCAAACAAAAAGAACCGCTAGAGCTTCTAGCGGTTCCTCATAATCGTGGTCGGGACGACTGGATTTGAACCAGCGGCCTCTCGGTCCCGAACCGAGCGCTCTACCAAGCTGAGCCACGTCCCGTTGCAAACGGATATGTTAGCAGAACTGTTCGCCTTCGCCAACCGTCGTTGTCGCACATGCCCACCAATTTCTCGTTTCCTGCGCATCTTTTGCAATGCAAGCCGCGGCATCGTCGCTCTCGCACAGCGCGAACACGCAGCTTCCCGACCCCGTGAGCTGCGCCGCCACCACTCCGGGCTGCGCGGCAAGCCATGACCGGACCTCCGCCGTAACCGGCGCCAGCACATTTGCCGCAGGCTCGAGGTTGTTGTACAGGCACGCCGCCACCTGCGCCGCATCGCTCGCGCGCAGCGCCGCACACATGCCCTCGGCGCTCACCGGCTCGATGGGGTTCGCGTCAAACGCACGGTACGCCTCCACCGTCGAGACACCCGCATCGGGCCTCACCAGCGCGACTGGCACACCCGCAAGCGTCGGAAACGTCTCGGCAAGCACGTCTCCCGCACCGACCAGCAGCGCCGGCGCCATCGTCAGGAAGAAGGGCACGTCCGCACCAATCGCACGCGCGACCTGAACCACCCGCTCATCCAGCGGATCCACGCCCCACAACCGGCACAGCCCCAACAAGGTCGACGCCGCATCAGACGATGCCCCGCCCATGCCGCTCTGCGAGGGGATGTTTTTCTCCACATGTATGGCATAGCCCTCGGTGCGACCAAAGGCCCGGCACAGCTCCTGCGCCGCACGATATACCGTGTTCTTCTCCTGAGGGACACCGCAATCAACGCTGGTGGTCAGCGCCAGCTCCTCCGCCGGCTCGATGCGCACGCGGTCGGCCAGCGCGACGCCCACCATGACCGAATCGGCCCTGTGGTAACCGCGCTCGTCACGACCAGGGTAGATGCCCAGATGAAGATTGAGCTTGGCAGGCGCGAGCAGCTCGATAGATGTTGCAGCCATGGCCTGCGGCGACGGTGCGCCTACTCCTCTATCGAAAAGTCAAGCAGGCGTTCCCCGGTATCGGTGTCGTAGATCTCGACCGTACCCGTGAGAACGTCGACGTACTGATAGGACTGACGCGCCGTGCGACCACGACGCTCCTCGACCTCTACCACAAAGAGTTGGGGATGAACTGCGATGAGCGTGCCCGTGCGCTCAACGATGCGAGAGCGGCCCATGTTCGCGCGCACCTTGATGCGTGTGCCGGCCATGGCGCCAAGCTCATCGCGAATGGTGTCGATCCTGTTGACGGGCGGAATCTCGGTTTCCATCTGACCTCCTGTTCGAGCGGCGTCAGAGGTACAGAACGCGCCCGAATTGTATGCGTAGCTTTACTACTTTACTACGCCAAACGGTCGTTCACGAAAGGTAGACAGATTCGGCATATAAGCACTACGCAAGCACCGCTCTGCGTGACGGCAAGCCGCGGCCACAGCAGCCATTCCCGTGACAAAAGCGTCAATGCCCGGCCGTCAGTCTGCGCTAAACTCGTGGCAGGACATATGCGAGCAAGGAGAACCAATATGAACGATCAGCGTGTACAGCGAGTTTTGGAGGGGCTGGAAGGCAAGGGGCTCACGCAGGCGCTCATCTGCGACCCCCTCTCAATTTGGTACCTGACCGGCTACTACACCGAGCCATTCGAACGCTTCCTTGCACTCTACCTCACCAGCCGGCAGGATGCGCCAACAGCCACGCTTTTCTGCAACCGCCTCTTTCCCGATGCCGGTGATGCGTGCCCAAACGTTGTCCTCTTCTCGGACACCAACAGCCCCGTTCCACTGGTGGCAAACGCCTGTGACCACAATGCCGCCCTTGGCGTGGACAAGGACCTCGCCGCACGTTGGTTGCTGCCCCTTATGGACGCGCGCGCTGCCACGGGATTCGTCCTCGCGTCTGACGTTGTAGATGATGTCCGCTCGGTCAAGGACGGGCGCGAGCAGGAGCTCATGCGCAAGGCAAGCCGCATCAACGACGAGGCGATGGGCTGGCTTGCCGCGCAAGTGCGCGAGGGCGTGACCGAGGAGGAGATCGCGTCTGGTCTTTTGGGCGAGTACCGTCGCCTAGGCGCACAGGACCATTCGTTCACGCCCATCGTGAGCTTTGGAGCCAACGCGGCAGACCCGCACCACGAGCCCGACCAGACCGTCTTCCATAAGGGCGACATGGTGCTGTTTGACGTGGGGTGCAAGTACGACTGGTACTGCTCGGACATGACGCGCGTCTTCTTTACAGCCGAGCCAACCGCCCATCAGCTCGAGATCTACGAGACGGTGCGGCGCGCCAACGAGGCCGCCGAGGCCATCATAGAGCCCGGCGTCACCTTTGCCGAAATTGACTACGCGGCACGAAGCGTCATCGAAGACGCTGGATACGGGCCTTACTTCACCCATCGCCTGGGTCATCAGATAGGTCTGGTCGACCACGAGCCCGGTGACGTAAGCGCGTCGCACGGCAAGCCCGTTCGTCCCGGGCAGTGCTTCTCCATCGAGCCGGGCATCTACCTGCCCGGCGACATCGGGGTACGCATCGAGGACCTGGTCATCGTCACTGAGGACGGGTGTGAGGTCATCAACCACTATCCGCACGACGTCTGCGTGCTTGACGTCTAGGGCCAAGACCGGAGCTTCATCTACTGTTGACCGGTTGGACGTCGGATGCCGCCCCAGTGTGGGGTGGCATCCGCTCACGCAGGCTCAAAATGACGGACGCTGTCTTCCAATTTGACATATACCATCTATCTGTTAGTGCTTTTGGTGCGCCTGGGCCAACCACTGTAAGTTAGGCACGCCCAAAGCTGAAGAAAATCGGCGTTATGGTAATCCATTCTTCTGGTAGCGACGAAACCGTGCCACCTGAGAAATGGGACCAGTAATAGACAAGCCTCTGACCTGCAGCTTCTTGAGCCTCGCTTGGCCATATCTAGAGCCCGTATTACTGTTACGAAAAGAAGATTGCCATAACGCCGATTTTCTTCAGCTTAGGCGTGACCCATGTCGCACAAACTCGGCGAGGAGGATTTGGCGCCATGGAGGGCACCGCCGGACCTCGGGTCTACAGTAAAAACCGCCCTGGTCCACGCAGATAGCGGACCAGGGCGGTTGCAGGCTCGAGTCAACCCACTGCTATCCCAGCTTGCTCACGAGATCATCCAACGCGCGGCGGCGATGGCTGATGGCGTTCTTCTCCTCGGGCTCGAGCTCGGCCATACGGCGGCCGGGAATGTCCGCGAGGTTGAACAGCGGATCGTAGCCAAAGCCGTTGGTACCACGGCGATCGTAGGCAATAGTGCCCTCGCAGTCGCCATTGCCCGCAAGAATCTCCTCCCCATCCTCGTCTCGCGTGACCAGCACGACAGTCGAGTGGAATCGCGCGGTGCGCTCGGACTCAGGCACATCCTGCATTTGCAGCAGTAGCTTGTCGTTGTTCGCATCATCGTTGCCGTGCTCGCCAGCCCAGCGCGCCGAATGGATTCCGGGATCGCCGCCCAGCGCATCCACGCACAGGCCGGAGTCATCGGCAACCGCCATGCGCAGCCCCGTCTCGTCAAGCGCCGCCTGCGCCTTGATCAGCGCATTGTCGTAGAAGGTCTCGCCGTTTTCCTCGGGATCGGGATAGTCACCCAGGTCTCCCAGCGCCACAAAGCGGCAGTCGTCCATGATCTGCCCGAGGATGGCCTCTATCTCGGTGAGCTTGTGCGCATTGCCCGTTGCCACCACGACGGTCTTCT
The DNA here is from genome assembly GCA_017941705.1 of Atopobiaceae bacterium. Taxonomy (GTDB): domain Bacteria; phylum Actinomycetota; class Coriobacteriia; order Coriobacteriales; family Atopobiaceae; genus UBA1367. The sequence goes on along the minus strand of JAGAVX010000146.1, from coordinate 18,508 downwards.
GCGGATCGAGCGTATTGATGTCAATAGTTGCCATATGCATTCCTTTCACGTGGCTTGTTAGCAGGTGAATCCCGTGACATCGGATTGGATGCGGATCAGGTCGGCGACACCCGCCTGCCCAAGGTCGAGCAGCGCATCGAGCTGCGCGCGGTCGAAGGGAGTCTTCTCGCCGGTCCCCTGCACCTCGATAATGCGCCCGTCGGCGGTTCCGACGAGGTTCATGTCAACCTGCGCGTGGCTGTCCTCCGGATAGTCGAGGTCGAGCATCAGGACCCCGTTGACCTCGCCCATAGACACGGCGGCCACCTGACCAGTCAGGGGCATCCGATGAATCTTGTCCACTACGACCCAAGAGCGCAGCGCCTCGTGCAGCGCCACCCACGCGCCCGTAACCGAAGCCGTGCGCGTGCCTCCATCCGCCTGAATCACGTCGCAGTCGCAGGTTACCGTGAGCTCACCCAAACGCCGCAGGTCAACCACCGTGCGCAGGCTGCGGCCAATGAGACGCTCGATCTCCATTGAGCGCCCTTTGCGACCGCGCTGCTCGCGGGGAGTCCGACGGTTGGTCGACGCAGGCAACATGGCGTACTCGGCCGTCACCCAACCGGCCTTCTGCCCACGACGCCAATTGGGCACGCCCTCCTCGATCGTCGCGGTGCACAAGACCCTAGTGTCACCAAACTCGGCAAGGCACGATCCGTCCGCGTTCTTCATCACGCCCGGCGTCAGCGTGACGGGGCGCATCTGGTCGTTCGCACGCCCAAATGAACGGGTACTCGCGGTATCTGTCATTGGTCTCCCTCTCTTGCGGCACGCTGCGTCAGGGTCGTTTACCTGGATGCGACGGCGCTATCCCTTGAGCCTTCGTGCGACCTCGCGCTCAAAGATGGCGCCATCGGTCTCGCACGGAACAAAGCGATCGCCCACGTGCTGAAGGGTCTCATCGCCCTTTGCCAGCAGGCACACGATCGCTCCGTTCGGGGCGTCGAAGGCCGCATCGACCGCGCGCGCAATGGCCGCGGGGCGATCGCAAATGACCTCGTACGCCTGTCCGTCGGGCGTATTGGCAGCCATCTCTGCGCAGATGTCCTCGACGCGCTCGTGAGCCGGGTCCTCCTCGGTGTAGATGATCAGGTCCGCCCAGCGCGAAGCCTCCTCGGGAAGCTCGCGGCGGCGTTCGAAGGCCTTGCCACCAGGGGCTCCAAACAGCGCGATGACGGACCTGCCTGCAAACTCCTTGCTCACAGACGAGAAGAAGCGCTGGTACGAGAGCTTGTTGTGCGCATAGTCGACGAGCGCGCACACCTTTGGGTCGGCCGTCTCGACAAGCTCCATGCGTCCGGGAACCCGCACGTGGGCGAGCCCCTCGCGCACACACTCGTCGGCGATGCCCGCGACCTCGCACATGGCGATGGCAGCAAGAGCGTTGTCCACGTTAAACAGGCCCGGCATCGAGACATGCATCGTACGGTCGCCCCGTGCGCTATGGACCTCAAACGTAATGCCGCCGCGCTCCGAGCGAATGTCGCTCGCCCACACGTCGGCCCCACGCTGCGACGCATCGTCCGCCACCGAGAAGGTCACCACGCGCTCGCAGCGACTGGCTCGGGCGAGCACTTCGTCTGCATGGTCCATGTCAAGGCCGACTACGGCCACGCGAGCCTGGTCAAAAATGCGGAGCTTGCTCTCAAAATAGTCCTCGAAGCTGGGGTGCTCAATAGGCGAGATATGGTCGCGCCCGATGTTGAGGAAGCAGGCCACGTCCATGTGCAGCTCGTCCACGCGATCGTACTTGAGCGCCTGGCTCGACACCTCCATGACCATGCCGCGAAGCCCCGCGTCACGGGTATGGGCCAGATGCCTCCACAGGTCAGGGGCCTCGGGCGTGGTGTTGACACTCTCGAAGCTCTCGATGCCGTCAAAGGTGTCGATGGAGCCCATGATGCCAACCTGCGGCGCAGCGACGCCCGCATCGATGATCGTCCGCAGCATGTACGCCACAGTCGACTTGCCCTTTGTGCCCGTAATCCCCAGGATCTCTATGTCCTGGTCCGGATGCCCCCACGCCTCGGCCGAAACAAGCGCCATCGCCCGACGCAGGTCCGTGGCGACCAGAACCGGCGCGTCGGGACAAGTCTTTGCGAGCTCAGCGGCCTTCTCCTGCGCGCACAGATACGCAACGGCCCCGCTCTCAATGGCGGAGACGAGGTAGGCCGACTTGAACGCCGCTCCCTTGCACACAAACACATGGCCTGGAGCAACCACGCGCGAGTCGCAGTCGGCCCCCTCCACAGGGAGTGCCTCGCGGCCCTTGAGGTCGCTCTCTTCCGCCAACAGGTCCTTCTCCTTGAGCAGCGCGGCAAGCGCGCCAACGGTGGTATACGCTGGCATAGTTCCTACCTTCGTGTTGCATGCATGTGTGATGCCGGCTCTTTGTCGCGTTGCGAGACGCCCCGCACGCCGGGAGAACAGTATAGCCTACTGCTATGGTTTGCTCAGGCAGGTGCCATCCTGCCTGTCGCGGGCCGGCGTCAGGCGCTAACGAGGCCAAGGGCCGGCAAGGCATCAGCACCGTGGAGGCGCAGTAAAAGTTATAGGTAAAGCGTTGCTTCTGTTTGCCGGGGCATCACCGCCCCCGGCTGTGCTAGAATTTCTGCCCACGGGCGATTGGCGCAGTGGTAGCGCAGATCCCTTACAAGGATAAGGTCGGCAGTTCGAATCTGTCATCGCCCACCATGACTCTCAGGCTCCCCACGGGGAGCTTTTGTTTTGCGCGCAGCAGCGCGCGCCCACAGTCCCGCACTTAGCATTTGGTGCGCACTTTCCGCCAAGCAGTCCCTACAACCTGTCAGCCGGTCGGCGTTGCGCTACCATGGGTTCTCACACCAAACGGGAGGAGACAAGTCCGTGTCATACGACCCTCACAGAGAGGATTATCAGCGTCTCGGCCTGCGCTTTGCGCGTTCGCTCGACGGGAAGGACCCCGCCGCCGCCACGCGCGCCTTCGCCTCGTTCAGCCGACGCTTTTCGCAGAACCGTGACTCGCTCCCCCAGTCAGACGCCGACCGGGCCTTTCACCTCGTTGCCGAGGCGGCAACGCTCATCGACTACGAGCTCCCCTTTGCAGATGACGACCACGCAGAGCAGCTCATTGACCAGGGGCACCACCTCCTCGACGAGGCAATCGCCCTCGACGAGCGCTGCCATGACGCCATCCGCATGAAGCAGGCCGCCGAAAGCCACTCCTTTGAGAGCTATTACGACTTTCTGGCCAGCAACGCCGACAGCGTCCGCGCCTCATGCGAGGAGGCACGCGCCCAGACGCATGACGAATCGCCGGAGCGCGCGCTGCTCGAGGCCGACATCGCCATGCGCCCGTACTACCGTTGGCTTGCGACTCAAGCTGGGAAGGCCGTCATCTGCGGGCGCAACCGCGAGGCCATCCGCTTGGGCGAAAAGCTGCTGGACCTTGACCCGCAGGACAGCTCGGATGTGCGCTTTACCTGCGCAATCGCCTATGCGAAGCTCGAGGACGAGGCGGGCCTGGAGCGCTTTGCCGCACGAACCAAGCCGCTCATGCGCGCAGGCACCGAGGACGCATGGATGCAGCTCGCGCGCATATCGCTCGCACACAAGCGCCACGACATGGACGAGGCAAGCAGGCTGCTCGGCAGGCTCATCGGCAGCTATCCGCACGCCGCCCTCGCACTGACCAGCCAAAAGGAGCTTCCCGACGGCGTGTTCGCTCGCCTGGCAGTCGCTCCGCTGAGCGAGGACGAGCTGATCCTGGCCGTCTCGGAGGGAACGGTGCTGCTGCAGGAAGGTCGCGACGATGCCGGCCGCGGCGTCTTGGGCACATGGGTCGCACGCCACGCAGGCCTGGGCAGCTCGTGGGAGGGCAGGCGATGAATCTGCACGAGGAGCTCATGGAGCGTCTGGCGCACAGGCGGAGCGCCCAGCTGGGCGGACTCTCTCCAGCGGCCTATGCCGAGCTGCTGCTTACCGTGCGCGAGTCGCCGTCTTCGTATGTCGATGACCCTCATGACCAGGCATTCATGCAGCTTGTCGATGCCGTCGACCGAGTTCTTCGATCACGCGACGACGACGAGTTCCGCGATGACGAGTCGTTCATGGAGGAGCGGACGCAACGCATGGCGCGCTTTGGCCGTGACTGCGCGCAGGCACTTGCGGTGGCCCCGGACAGCATCCATGCGCGCCTGCTGCGCATCCTTGCGTCGGACTACGAGCCTGACCGGCAGCTCGACGAGCTACTCGAGCTCGACCGCAGCGTCGATGCCGAGCTAGGACCGATGACCCTGCCCGAGTCGGGTGATGCATGGACGGACGTGTTCCTGCGCGGACGCCTGCGCATCAAGGCCGCCTTGTCGCGGACGTGCCTCGACTCCGCACGCTATCGCATGGCGAACGATTACGGACAGGCACTGATCGCCGACTCGCCATGCGACGCGCTGGGAGCTCGGCATACCTGCGCGCTCTCGCTCGCGCGGCTCGAGGACGAGGAGGGCTTCGAGGCGCTCGACGCGCGCTTTGACAGGCGCGGAGACTCGTGGCAGCAGCTGGGCAGGACCATTCTGTTCTACAAGCTCGGCCGCATGCCCGCCGCACGAAGGGCGCTGATGGGCTTTGCCAACCTTTGCGAGGGCGGGCCTTACGCGCTGCTGCGCCCGGTTATGGTGGACACCTACCTCCCCGACCGGCCCGCGGCCGAACCATACTCGTTCGCCGAGGTCACCCTAGCCGTACACGAAGCGGACCCCGTCGTGTGCGACGTTCCCGACTTCTGCGCGTGGGCAGAGCAGCAGGCTAACTTTGGCGATCAAGCACGCATCTTTGCTGAACGCAACGGCTTTGGCTGGTAGCGGCTCTCCCGGTCTGTTATACTGTTTGTTCGCAATAGTCCCCATCGTCTATCGGTTAGGACGTAACCCTTTCAAGGTTAAGAGGCGGGTTCGACTCCCGCTGGGGGCACCAAACTGCGAAGCGTCGAACTCGGTATTGGTAGATACCGGTTCGCACTGAGAATATGGATGGAGCAGGGCTAGATTGCCCTGCTCCTTTTTCTTTTCCGCCCCGCCGAGCGACGATCGGCGCCCCGTCACCCCAACCCGAACAAGTTCTGATCCTCTTCGGTCTCCCTGCGGGCAAGCCTCGCACACCGTCGCAGGCCCCTCCCACATCCCGCTTTGGGTGACGTCAGCGCGACTGCCGACTGCGGCCAGCTGGCGCCCGTCGAGCACGGAGTCGCTCAGGGCGACGAGGTCCTTGTCCGACAGCACGGCCGGCATCATGGCGTCGCAGAGCGCCTCGTAGGCGACGAACCTCTCCGCCGGGTCGCTCGGCAGCACGCTCCCGACGGCGGCGCAGAGGGAGTCGGCGACCGTAGGTTTGTAGTAGTGGTACCGCTCGGGGTACCTGAAGAACAGGTAGACGCTGGCCGCCCTGGCGTTCTGGTACGCGTCGTCCATCGTGCTGCCGGAGGACTCGTTGTATCGCCTCACCAGGTCGTCCACCAGCCCAGAGAAGGTCCCGTATGAAGCCGCGACATCGGAGTCCGTGTCGTACAGGGCCCTGAAAGCGCCGCGGACGCCCTCCTGGTCGAAGTCGAGCAGCTTCGCCAGACGGTCGAATGAGTACTCGTGGCCGCTTCCTAGAAAATCCGAACAAGTGGGACAGGCACCGTTGTTCGGGTCCGTTGTGCGATACGCGTGCGTTAGGGGGCACCCCCCAACGCACGCGGCAACCGCGCTCGCGGTAGGTTGGCGTAGAGCCGCACGAACCATCGCCGAGGGTACTCCGACGATGGGCAAACGACCACACCTTCGTGCTGACGACCTCTCAATCTAGCTGCCGCGACACCTGAACTCGGCTGATATACCTCTCAAGATCGATATGCGTCGCGCGAATCGTCCCCTGCTTCGAGGAGCCGAGGAGACGCGATATGACACCGAATCTCCGTGTCGCCTGCTTTTCGGCATGTTTGCACAGGTATGATGTATGCATCCACACTCTGAAAGGGCATGCCATGAAGCAAACAAGACTCAACAAGCTGCTGGCCACCTCCGTTACACTTGCGCTCACGCTGCAAGGGATTCTGCCCTTTGTCGCGCTAGCCACGGAGCGCACGGTTGAGTTGGAAAACCACACGATGCAAACCGACCAGACCATGGTCCTCCGTGACATCACAATCGACGGCGTAGACAGGCCCACCGCTGGCATCGAGCTCGACCAGAACGCCGTCGTTGTCGCCGAGAACGACGCCAACTGGGAGATTCCCGTTATGTGGGTACGTGACGGCCTTCAAATCGACAGCGACGTGGCAGTCGAAGGTCAAACCTATCTCCCAGTTCTCGCCTTCTATGTGCCACAAGGCTACGCACTGGCAGAGGATGTGTTCACCGTTACCCTCTCAGACTCACTTTCTGAGTTGTTTGAAACCCACGAGATCATATCGGTCTACGACGCAGCCACTGACATCACGTACATTCTTCCCGGCTCGCTCAGAGACCTGTTTGTGAAAGCCCAGCGCGAGGAGGCATCCCCGCAACCTGCAATCGAAGAAATGGCCGCGCAGACCGAGACTGCGATCGCACAAGCCGACCTCCCCGTCGCTGCGCCGGAACGGCATGCAACCAGCGACATGGCACACGAAGTTGGCAATGAAAGAACGCTCGTCGATATGCACTGCGCACAGACGGCACGCGACGACCTTTCCGACGAGGACCTCGAATGGCTCGTTGAGCTCATCATCGACCACCTAGAGCCGCAAGCGGTAAACCTCCTGCTCGACAAATTCCCGGCCTTCGACGCCGCCGCAATGTGTGACGAGATTGGCAAGGAAATCAGCCTGTACGTCTTTTACAAAAAGGGAGACAAGGACGGTGCCGAAGAACACGAGGACACGGACGACACCCTCGCGTATGTAACTGCCCGTGCCAAAGAGACTGATGATGGCGAGCTCAAGTACTGCTACATGCTTGCTGTGAACATCGACAGTCTTCTGAAGAAAAACGATGATGGCAATCCCATACTAAATCCCATTAATGGAAAATGCTCAATTATTCGTGAGGGCCAGGCAATGGAGACCTTCCAAAACACAATCGTGCGCGAGCTCTTCCAAACACTCATGCACGACTACAATCGCGCCGGCATGGCTGGTGCCACCAATCTCGATGACCTTCGCACGGATGCAAAAGGCGATCTCATCTCCGAAGAGGCCGAGAAGCGCTATCTTGCACTCAGGTTCCCTTCCTGGTTCATTGAGGGCAGCGCCAGCGCTGTCGAGCAAGTCTATACGTACCGCAACCAGGCGTTCCAAGACCTTCGCAGGCTGCAGGGCGATGACGGCAGGTTTGGCACAGGAGAACTCAACTCAACATACACGACAGCACTGCTCATCGACACCTACGTTGGCGGGTACTTCAACGACGGTCGGTTTATGTACAACGACATTGGGTTCTCCGAAGGCGGAAAGGATTCCGATGGAGGCACAATCGACACAGAGCGTTCAAACTATGTGACGGGCTACCTCGCGACCCTCTACCTGTGTGAGCTCGCATCGCGCTATGCATACAACAACGAATCGTCGGTCAAGGTCGTGGACGGCGTGACGACCGTGGACTCCAACAGGCTTCGCGGAGGCCTTGACAACCTGCTCAAATGGATGCACGAGGACGATACATTGGACTCCCTCATTGCAACGATCTCGCCCAACGACAGCAACGGAAAGCCCCTCTACAAGGACGCCGCATCGTTCGAAGACCTGTTCATAAAGGGTGAGCAGGGATCCGATGGCATGTATAGGGGCGACAGCGAATCGCTGTCGTTCGTGACCACGCTGCTCAACTACCTCCTCTATCTGGATAACAATCTGCCAGAGGGTGAACATCCCACCGGATCCATCCTTGAGGACTTTAGCAAGCGGTATACGACGCTGCTCGACCAAAACAAGCAGGATTCCTCAGACTATTTGAAGATCATCGATTCCTACGAGTTGATTCCTTCTACCGTAAAGAGCGACACGGCTGCAATTGGCGGCGGAAAGTCCGATCCAGATACGCTGGGGGTGAGGACCGCGGATTCAAGCAACGAGCAGTCAGGGCAACAGGGGATTTCGCTGTCGGAAGCCACGACGACGGGCACACAAGCCGAGGCCGCCCATGACCTTGAGGATGAGGTCGAGCCCGCATCAGAGCCAGGGACGGAGCCCGCGCCTGCAATTGAGGTCGGGGCTCAGCCTGAACCCGTTTCCCAACCCGAACCGACGCCCGCGCCCGTGACTGAGGTCGAGGCTCAGCCTGAACCCGTTTCCCAGCCCGAGCCAACGCCCGCGCCCGCGACTGAGGTCGAGGCTCAGCCTGACCCGGCCCAGGCCGAGCCAGAGGCCTGACAGGGTTTCTAACAACGGAGACAGAGGGCAGCAATCGACCAGCACGAGCAGTGCAAGGGCTACGGCCAGGCGGCGCCGGCATGGATAATCCAGTACTTCAGGTCCCACGGCGCCCCGCTTTCGCACCCATACAACTGGGACAGGCACCGTTGTTCGGAAAGCTGCCCCATCCCCTGCGCCGCCGGCTTGAGGACCGCTATCGCTTGGCTGGAGAAATCGTCCGCGTCGATGTCCCAGTTCTCCTGGTAGTTTGCGACGCGGTCCCACTTGTATGACTCCTGGTCACCCTTCGGGGCGCCGTCGCCCCGGAACCTCCCGAAGTCTGCCTTGTAGAGCCCGATCAGCCTCCTCAGGCGTCCCTCGTCGAACCAGGGCTCCGCACCTTTCGGCTCGTGGGTGGAGACGTCAGTGAGGTCGATTTGAACGGCCCTCGTCCGCCAACTGGGCATACGACGGGGAGTCCGACACCTACTCCTGCCCCGGCGGCCGGACGCTCTCGTTCTCGGGCGAGAGGAGGACCAGGTCCAAGCTGGGCCACGAGTCCGTGACCAGGGCGTACGTGGGCGAGGGCTGCCCGGGGTGTCCGCTCAGGAAGAAGTGCTTCAGGGCCAAGGACCCCGACGCCGTGCGCGTCCTGCGCGTGAACCCCACCCTCGACGCGTTCAAGAGGAGGGCGTCGGAGATGCTGCGCGCCGAGCGAGGGTCGGCGCTCGGGAGGCGGAGGTCCGTGGACGTCGAGACCATATTCGGCGACATCAAGCGCAACTGGGGCTTCAGGCGGTTCCTCCTGAGGGGCCTCGAGAAGGTCGACCACGAGATGCGGATGGTGGCCATGAGCCACAACATACGCAAGCTGACCTACGCCCTGGCGGTGTAGGGCGTCCCCTTGCCCTCCGTGAAAAAACGCCGGCCCGCGACCACAGTGGATTCTGTGATTGCGGGCCGACTGTCCAGAGACTCTTGATACAGCCCCCTCATTTCAACGTACTTACGCCGCAGGCCCCCTATCGTCTCGCTACGCTCAGAACTCCAAATTGGTGCCCTGCTCGTCCTTTGAGAACATATGGATGACGTTGCCGCCGAAGGCGTACTCCACCTTGGCGCCTGCGAAGAAGTGATCCTGATAGGGACCCTCGATCTCGGTCGTGGGCACGATGACGATGACGTCCTGCCCGAGCGAGTCAAGATGCACGTGAACCGAGGAGCCCATCATCTCGGACACGTCGACCGTACCGACCAGCGTGGCAGCGTCGCCCGAAGCCAGGGAGATGTGCTCGGGACGGATGCCGAGCGTGATGGACTGCGAGGCCACGTCTTGGGCAGCCAGTCGCGCCTGCTTCTCGGCGCTGGGCACCACAATGGCATCTCCCACGTGTACGCTGTAGGCATTGCCGTCGCGCACCAGCTCGGCATCGAAGAAGTTCATTTGGGGCACGCCTATGAAGCCCGCCACAAAGAGGTTGGACGGATGCTCGAAGACCTCCTGCGGCGTACCGACCTGTTGGACTTCGCCGTCCTTCATGATGACGATGCGGTCGCCCAGGGTCATAGCCTCGGTCTGGTCGTGCGTGACGTAGATGAACGTGGAGTCGATGCGCTTGCGCAGCTTGATGATCTCGGCGCGCATCTGGTTGCGCAGCTTGGCGTCGAGGTTGGACAGCGGCTCGTCCATGAGCAGGACCTTCGGCTCGCGCACGATAGCGCGGCCGATGGCCACGCGCTGGCGCTGGCCGCCGGAGAGCGCCTTGGGCTTGCGGTCGAGGAACTCTGTGATTCCAAGCGTCTCGGCAGCCTCGTTGACCTTGGCATCAATCGTCTGCTTGTCCATCTTGCGCAGCTTGAGCGGGAAGGCGAGGTTGTCGCGCACCGTCATGTGAGGGTACAGGGCGTAGCTCTGGAAGACCATGGCGATGTCGCGGTCCTTCGGGGCAACGTCGTTCATTAGCTTGCCGTCGATGTACAGCTCGCCGTCGGTGATCTCCTCGAGGCCGGCAATCATGCGCAGCGTGGTGGACTTGCCGCAGCCAGAGGGACCGACGAACACCACAAACTCGCGATCGGCGATGTCGAGGTTGAAGTCGGGCACGGCAAGGACGCCCTCGTCGGTAATGCGCAGGCTTGAGGCCTTGCGGGCGCCGTCGTCTGCCTTCTTGCGGCCAAAGAGGCCCTTCTTGGACGTGCGCTCGCTGTTGGGATAGACCTTCTTTATGTGTCTGAGGCTAACTTCTGCCATTGTTCTTGCGTCCTTCCTAGCCCTTGACCGCGCCTGCCGCGACACCCTTGATGATGTGTTTCTGGCACGCCAGGTAGAAGATGATGACTGGAATGATGGACAGCAGGATCAGCGCCATCGTGGCACCAAGATCCACCGTGCCATAGCTGCCCTTGAGGTACTGGATGTGGATGGGGATGGTCCGATACTTGTTGATGTCAAGCACGAGCACCGGCAGCAGGTAGTCGTTCCACACCCACATGATCTCGAGGATGCCCACGCTGATAAGGGTAGGCTTGAGCATGGGAAGCACGACGCTGAAGAAGGTGCGCACGGGTCCGCATCCGTCGATGGCGGCCGCCTCCTCGATCTCAAGAGGGATGGACTTGACAAAGCCCACAAACATGAAGATGGCCAGTCCCGCACCAAAGCCGAGGTACACGATCGGAATGGTCCAGGGCGTGTTCAGCTTCAGAACATCAGCGGTCTTGGAGAGCGTGAACATCACCATTTGGAAGGGCACCACCATGGAGAACACGCACAGGAAGTAGAGGGCCTTGCAGAACAGCGAGTCCACGCGAGCGATGTACCAGGCGGCCATAGAGCAGAACACCAAGATGAGTCCGGTCGAGAGCACCGTGATGACTACGCTATAGAGAACCGAGCTCTTGAAGGGATAGTTGCCAAAGGTCATGCCCTTGACGAAGTTGGCCATCCCCGCCCAGCTCTCGCTGGTGGGCAAAGCGAACGTGTCCGTCTTGACGAAGGTGTTGAGCTTGAACGAATTGATGACCACGGCCACCACGGGCAGCACCCACAGTATGCAGATGGCCGCAAGCACAACTGACAGGATCGCCTTGTTGCGGCGCTCGGCCGCCAACGTCTGCTGTTTGTCCATTACTGCTGCACCTCCCTCTTGCGCGTGTAGGCGAGCTGCGCCAGGCCCAACCCCGCAACCAGGACAAAGAAGATCACGGCCTTGGCCTGGGCGGTGCCACGCGCCGCGGTGCTCGAGTTGTAGAAGGTGTTGTAGATGTTGAGGGCCAGCATCTCGGTCGTGTTGATGGTGGACCCGTCCGGCTGGATGAGATAGGGCAGGCCTCCCGTCAGCGCCAGGTTCTGATCGAACAGCTTGAAGCCGTTGGTGAGCGACAGGAAGGTGCAGATGGTAATCGAAGGCATGACATTGGGAATGATCACCCTGAAGAGTGTCTGCCACTTGGTGGCCCCGTCGATCTTGGCCGCCTCGATCATGTCCTCGGGCACCGCCTGGAGTCCGGCGATGTAGATGATCATCATATAGCCGATCTGCTGCCAGCACATCAGGATGATCAGTCCCCAGAAGCCGTACTTGGTCTCCAGCAGGATTGAGGTGTCATAGTGCGAGAGAATGCCATCAAAGATCATCGACCAGATGTAGCCCAGCACAATGCCACCGATGAGGTTGGGCATGAAGAAGACCGTGCGGTACAGGTTGGACCCGCGGATACCCTGCGTGAGGGCATAGGCCACCGCAAAGGCAAAGACGTTGATGAGCACGAGGCTCACCACGGCGGTGGCTGCGGTGTACCAGAACGAGTGCTGGAAGCTTGGGTCGGCCAGTGCCGCCTGGTAGTTGGAGATTCCGACGAAGGTGGCGTCAGAGGTGATGCGGAACTTGCAGAACGAAAGGTAGATACCCTGGATGAAAGGCCAGACGAACCCGATCGTGAAGGCAGCCACCACCGGTCCCAAAAAGAGCCACGCCCAACGTCTGGTGGCCTGCGTCTGCGAGTTGCCTCGGCCGATCTTCTTGCTCATGCCCGTTCCTCCTTTCTGTGGGAATGTTCCGGTGCCATAGGGACGCAAGGACGCATGTGGTCGAGCCCCCGCCATGGCGTACCATGCGCGGGAGCCTAGCCACGTGTGTATGCGAACCGATCTGGGCCGGGGTGGTCTCATGCAACCCCGGCCCGAGGATGCGAAGGCACGACCTTAGGCGTTGGCCTTCTTGTACTGGGTGGCCCAGCCATCGACGAAAGCGGTCCGGACGTCTGCCCAGGTCTTGTCAGAAGGATTGGCGTTGTAGGCGTTAAGGGCGCTCACGAGGGCAGCACGGTAATCGTCCACGTTGGGCTGGTAGTTGGTGGCCCAGTCCATCACGTAGCAGCCGTTGGAGGTGTAGTCGGCGGCGTCGTTGAGGAAACCGTTGGTGGACTCGGCGGCGTTGTTGTAGGGCATGATGCCCAGCTGCTCGACGAGCAGCGCGGACGCGTCGGGGTCGGTCACCAGCCAGACCATGAAGTCGATGGTGGCCTGCTGATCGGCCTCGGAGGCGTTGGCGTTCACGGCCCAGCAGTTCTCGGTGCCACAGTTCAGGCCGGCCTTCTCCTCGCCGTCTACGCCGCAATAGTACGGGAGCATATGGATGTTCGGTTGAGCTGCCGCGAGGTCGGCGTAGTCCCAGGAGCCCGTGAAGAAGAAGCAGGCCTTGCCATCCTTGAACTGCTGCGCGGGGTCATGGCCACCAGTGGCCAGCGTCTTGGGCTCCACCGTGGAGTTGTTGATGGCCAGGTCGTACAGCTTCTTGTAGTTCTCGACATAGGTGCCCTTGATGGTAGCGGGGCACTCGTCCCAACCGCCGTCATCGCGCTCCTCGTAGAAGTAGTCGAGGTTGGCAAGGTGTCCGGTCACGCGCCAGCTGGACGAGTCGTCCATGTCGGTGGCAACAAAGGCATCAAAGCCCAGCTCGCCGGCGCGGCTGTGAATGTCGGTAGCCACGGCCTCGAGGCTTGCGAAGTCCTTGATGTCGGCGACGTCGTGGCCGGCCTTTGCGATGAGGTCGGCGTTGGCGACGATGCCGTAGCACTCGTAGCAGTAGCCCATGGAGACGAGCTTACCGCTCTCGTCATACAGGTTGTAGGCATCGGTGTTGAGCTCCGACTCGATGGCCGTGCCCTTGAGGTCCAGTGCGAAGTCGCCCCACTCCTTGACGCCGGCGGCATTGCCGATAACGAACATGGTCGGCGCGTCGGTCTTGTCCATCTCAGAGGTAAGGGTCTGATTATAGGTTCCCGACGCAGCGGTCACAATCTTGGGCTCGATGCCCTTGGCCTCCTTGTACATGTCCTTGATGGTCTGGAGGGTCTCGTCGAGCTCGGGCTTGAAGTTGAGCCAGTACACCTTGCCGGCAGCGGCGTTACCGCCACCCTCGCCTGCGCCACCTGCGCCACCGCATGCTGCAAGAGTGGAGGCCGCGATTCCGGCCGCACCAAGGAACGAACGACGGGTAATATTGTTGCTTGCCATGAGAGTTCTCCTATCCTGTGTTGCCCAACACATGAACTTACTTGTGGCTGTCTTGGCACGTCCGGGGCTGTTGCAGCAGCCTCGTATGCGCCCCTTTTCGGACACTTGACCTAGCTCCTCGCCTTCCCCAGGGTCTCTCCTTCCCTGAGGCTTGTCTCCAACCGCACATGCCGGTTGGGCGCCGTGCCTTCGATGACATCCAACAGGGTCTTGAATGCCTCCTCTCCCAATGTCTCCTGCGGTTGTACCAGCGTGGTGAGCGTGGGTATCGTGTACTGCGAGATCTCGATGCCGTCGATGGCGACGACCGAGCACGCCCCAGGCACACTGAACCCCACGTTATGCAAGGCCTTCATGGCGGCAATGGCCATGGAATCCGCTACGGCAAAGATGGCGGTGATATCGGGACGCGCCTCGAGCGCAGCCAAGGTGCGCGCGTAGGCGGCACTCATGGTGAAGTCCACGGTCTCGAGCACGAGGCCCTCGTCAAGGGGTATGCCCGCATCGACAAGCGCCTGACGGTAACCGGCATAGCGCAGCTCGCTGATCGAATGGTCGCGCACGCTGTCCAACAGTACCGCAATCTTGGTATGCCCGTGGTCTATGAGCAGCTTGGTTGCCTTGTAGCCCTCGGCATAGTCATCGATGGAGACAGACGAGTAGACGCCCTTGTCAAGGTCTCCGAACTGGTTGGTGTTGGTGCAGCACGCGAAGGGGATGCCGATGGCGTCTCCCTCGGCACGGCTGTAGTCGAAGCGGCCACCAAGGAAGATGAGGCCCTTCAGGCGCTTCGAGCGCACGAGGGTCGCGCCAGCGGAAATCTCGTCTGCCCCCACGGGTATCTGGTGCAGGACCATGGTGTAGCCTGCCTCCTCGCACCGCTCTTCGATGGTGCGAATGATGGGGGTATAGAAGGGGTTCTCTGCGCCACGAACGACCAGTCCGATGGTGTCCGCAGGCGCCAAGACAAGATCACGCGCGCTGTTGTTGGGGATGTAGTGCAGCTTGTCCACCGCCTCAAGCACGCGGGCACGCGTCTCGGGGCTCACGTCGGGATGGTTGTTGAGCACTCGAGACACTGTGCTCACCGCAACGCCGCAGTAGGCGGCAACATCCTTGATGGTCATGCATCCTCCCCTCGCAGCTCATTTGGTTTCCCTCGTTGGAAACGTTTCTGGTAACGTTTCCAACACCGTTATAGCACCTGCCACGGGAGTTGGCACTGACAATCTGGAAACGTTTCCAGAAATGCGTCGGCGAGCGAGGCCTTTTCCCGAGCGAACGGCAGTGGGCTCGCCCGTCGGGTGGAACATGTCCCGGCATCTGACACAGATAGGGAAGGTAGCGTGCGCTGGGGGCATACCTTTTTGCCCAGCCGACACATGCGGGGAAACTAGGGGACACGCCCTAGTTTCCCAGCTGGGCAAAAAGGGCGTGTCCCCTAGTTTCCCTAGTGTATGCCTGCCTTTAGTCGCCGAACACCACGGCCTCGAGCGGGCGCAGCGTGCCCGGCTCCGTGCTGCCGTGCGTGCCCGCAAGCAGCTTCATGTCGGCGACCAGCGCCGCGTCGTACGACGCCTCCTCGCCCGAGAGGTTGGCCAGCACCACGGCCGCGCTCCCCTCCCCCTGGCGGCGGTAGGCGTAGACCTGCTCGTCGTCGGCCAAAAGCTCCTCGAAGCTCCCGGCGACGAGCTCGTCGCGCTCCGCACGCAGCGCCGCCAGCTTGCGGTACCACGAGAGCGGGGAGTCGGGGTCGGCGGACTCCGCCTCCACGTTCACCTGAGTGTAGTCGTCGTGCACGGGGAGCCAGGGCGTAGCCGCGGAGAACCCGGCGTTGGCGCTCGCGTCCCACTGCATGGGCGTGCGGGCATTGTCGCGGCTGAAGCGGTTGCATCCAGCAAGCGCCTCGGCCTCGGTGCGGCCCTCGCTCAGCGCGAACTCGTACTGCGAGCGCGTCTGCAGGTCGTCGAACTCATCGAGGGACTTCCACACGCGGTTGGCGTAGCCGAGCTCCTCGCCCTGCATGACGAAGGGGGTTCCGCGCAGGGTGAGCAGGACGGTGCCCAGGGCCTTGGCCTTGTCGGAGATACTCCCCTCGCAGCGGAAGAAGTTGACCGTCGAGCGCGGCTGGTCGTGGTTCTCGAAGAAGACGGGGTACCAGCCGTTGTCTGCGGTGTTCGCCTGGCTCTCGGCGAGCACGCGCTTGAGGTCGGTGAGCTTCCACTCGATCGGGCGGCACCAGACCTCGTCCTCGCACGACACGGCCTTGGTGTGGCTGAACTCGAAGAGCATGTCGAAGACGCCGCGCTCGCCGACCCAGTCTCCCAGCTCATCGGCGCCGACGCCGTTGGCCTCGCCCACGAGGAAGATGTCGCGGCCGTCGCGCACGCCCGCCTTGAACTCGTGCAGGAAGTCGAGGATGCCGGGGGTGTTGGCCGTGGCGGCATGCACGGCATACATGCCGTCCTCGCCGTCGGCCGGGCCGTCCGCGAACTCGGCGGGCTTCTTGATGTAGGTGATCGCGTCGATGCGGAATCCGCCTACGCCTTTGTCGGCCCAGAAGTTGGCGGTGTCGATGAGCGCACGGCGGACATCGGGGTTCTCCCAGTTGAGGTCGGGCTGCTGGGGCGCGAAGGTGTGCAGGTAGTACTGCTGGCGCTCCTCGCACCACGCCCAGGCGCTGCCGCCGAAGATGGAGCGCCAGTTGGTGGGGGCGCTGCCGTCGGGACGCGCGTCGCGCCAGATGTACCAGTCGGCATAGGCGTTGTCGCGGCTCTTGCGCGACTCCTTGAACCAGGCGCACTGCTCGGAGGTGTGGTTGAACACAAGGTCCATCACCACACGCACGCCCTTCTCGTTGCCCTTGGCAATCAGCTCGTCCATGTCTGCCATGGTGCCGAAGGAGGGGTCGATCTGGCGATAGTCCTCCACGTCGTAGCCGTTGTCGACCATGGGGCTCTTGTAGCAGGGGGTGATCCAGATGGCACCGACTCCCAGCGAGGCCAGGTAGTCGAGCTTGGCCGTGATGCCGGCGATGGTGCCTGTCCCCTGGGCCGCCGTGTCATAGAAGCTCTTGGGGTAGATTTCGTAGGCGATGGTCTTCTGCCACCAGGCAAGGTCTTGTTTCTTGGTCATACTGAACGCCTTCAATCTCTCATTGTGTCTGAGTCGAGGCCCATGCCTCACACGTCATTGCGAGATAGGGCCATGGATAAACCTGCGTCGAAAGGACGGGCTACGGATACGTTCATGGGTATGGTCCAGGGAGAGATCTGCGTTGTCCTACGGAAACACAGCTGCGCCATCGACTCCTTTATAGCACTTTTGTCTGTGGTTGGAAACGTTTCCGACAGACGGAAAGCCTCCATTCCCCGTTTGAGGACATAATCCGACAGCTGCCTTGAAACTAGGGGACACGCCCTTTTTGCCCACAGGAGCAAAGGGGGCGTGTCCCCTAGTCTCATGTCAGCTAAGAAGTTCGTACGCAATGACAACAACCTTGCAATCGCATACTACAGGTATTCAAGTGCCGCCCAGAACGAGGCATCGATTGAGCAGCAGAGGGAGTCGGCGCATAAATATGCTGAGGCGCGCGGCTTCACCATCGTGCAGGAGTACGAGGATGCGGGCATTTCTGGTAGAAGAGCCGACCGCCCCGGCTTCCAGCTCATGCTCTCCGAGGTGGGGGACATCAAGCCCTCCACCCTCATCCTATGGAAGACCGACCGCCTCGCCCGAGATCAAGCCCTAGCTTCATTCGCCAAGAAGATGATTCGAGACGCAGGGTGTGACATCGAGTACGTCGCCGAGACGACTCCGGACGACACGCCCGAGGGCAGGCTCATTGAGGGGATCTTCGACTCCCTCGCTGAGTTCTACTCCTCGCAGCTCAGCGTGAACACCACCCGGGGCATGCTATACAACGCAAGCCGGGCGAGGTTCAACGGCCATAATCTGCTCGGGTACCGTAAGTCCGATGACGGCTACTATGAGATAGATCCGGACACGGCCCCCATCGTTCGACGTATCTTCGCCATGTATGCCGAGGGCAAGGCCATGGCGGAGATTGCCAAGGATCTGAACGACCAGGGGCTCCGTACCTTGAAGGGCGGTCCATTCACGATCAACGGCCTCCGTCACATCCTCCAGAACGACCGCTACATCGGTGTCTACCGCTATTCCGACATCACCATACCTGACGGAATGCCTCCTATCGTCGAGCGGGAAACGTTCGACAAGGCCCAGGAGCAGTTAGCGCTGAACAAGAGGCAAGGTTCCCAGCGAGCCAACGGCATCGGCAAAGATGACGCACCGCGCTACTGGCTCACGGGAAAGCTCTACTGCGGCATGTGCGGGAATACGATGCATGGGGTGCATGGCACGGGTAAGCACGGAGATAAGTACTACTATGCCTGCAAAAACAGGCTCAAGCACAAGTGCCAAAAGAGAAACGTTCGCAAGGAGGATATCGAGGCACTCGTGGTCTCGGTGCTCAGGGAGATACTGCATGACGACGAGAACACGGTCAGCATAGCCGCCGACATATCCGCGTACTACAAGAAGAACTATGTCGACACTAGCTATCTCGACAGCCTCAGAAG